>DATHBB010000016.1:0-10589 GCA_035296385.1 Pyrinomonadaceae bacterium
ATGACGGTTCTGGCGGTCCTCTCGATGGGCGTCATCCCGATGGTCAAGACCGCCGTGAAGCGCCAGCGCGAACAACAACTGCGCGAGTCTCTGCGCGAGATGCGCGAGGCGATCAAGGAGTTTCACCGCGACGCCCTGAACAGTCCCTATCTCGACGCAGCGCCGGGTCAGCCGCAACAACAACAAGTTGTGCCGGGTCAACCGGGTCCGCAAGGGGGACAGCAGCAGGCCGTCACGCCCGACCCGCGCAGCAAGGTGGCGATTGCCGACAAGACTCTGTTCGGCGTTGACAACCCCGACCGTTATCCGCCGAAACTGGAAACCCTGGTCGAGGGCGTGAGCGTCGCGCCGCGCGTACAGCAGTTGGGCGGCACGGACATCAACAAGAACTTGCTGGACCAGCAAACGCCGCTCGCCTTCAAGAAGAAGATTTACCTGCGCAAGATTCCCGTCGATCCGATGACGGGCAAGGCCGAGTGGGGAATGCGCTCCTGCTACGATTCGCCGGACACGGACTCGTGGGGCGGCGAAAACGTCTTCGACGTTTACTCGAAATCGCAGGACACCGCGCTCAACGGGCAGAAGTACAGCGATTGGTGAAATGAACGGCAGCATGCAGCACATAGAAGTCGGAAATCAGAGGCCGGACAGCGGCGAAGAGTTTATGCGACCGGACGGCAACAGCTTCCTGTCCACCGTTTCGCGTCGCCGCGATGCGTTGTACGCGCGTATGCGACACGGGCGCGCGTCGCATCAGTCCGGTTTCACATTGCTTGAGTTGATGATCGTCATCTCGATCATCATCATTCTCGCCATCATCGTGCTGCCGCAATACCAGAAGACGGTCTTGCAGGCGCGCGAGTCCGTGCTGAAAGATGATCTGGCGCAGATGCGTAAGCTGCTCGACCAGTATGCCGCCGACAAGGGAAAACTCCCACAGTCGCTCGAAGACCTCTCAAGCTCCGGCTACCTGCGCGAAGTTCCGGTTGACCCCATCACGGGGCAGAAAGACTGGAACGTAATCACGGGACCGGACGCCAACTCTGCCGAAGGCGGGCAAGGCGTGGTGGACGTGCGCAGTTCCTCCACCGACCTCTCAAGCGAAGGCACACCCTACAGCGAATGGTAGAACGACAGTGACGAGTGACAGGTGACAAGTGACAAGTTAAAACTAATCGCTTGTCTTGTATTCCTTCTCGTCACTTGTCACCCGTCACTTGTCACTGTTTTCTTATGAACTCTCTTTCAAGGTTAATTAAGCCGCGTTTGCCTTCGGCGGCGGTGGGTTTGTCGGGCGAGGGCGTGGCGCTGGTCTCTCTGGAGCGCAGGCGCGACCGCACGCTGCTCGTGCGCCGCGCCGGTTACGTGCCGCTGGCAGAAGGTTTGGTCGTGCCCTCGTTCGACGATTCGAACGTGGCCGACGCGCAGGAGTTGGCCGCCGTCCTGCAAGGACTCGCGACGAGCGCGGGCGTGCAGAAGCGCAAGCGCTGGTCTGTGGCGCTGCCGGAGGCCGCGACGCGCACAACCATCCTGACGATGGAGGGCGGCAAGGCTTCGCGCGGCGAGACGGAAGAGATGCTGCGCTGGAAGACCGAGCGCGGCTTCGGCACGCCCGTCGAAGAGTTGCGCGTGGCGCGCGAACTGCTGCGCCCCGACGCGCAGGGACGCGCGCGCTACCTCGCGACGGCGGTGCGCCTGACCGTGCTCGCCGAATACGAGGCGGCGCTCGGCGCGCTCGGCTGGCACGGGGGACTGATCCTGCCGCGCCACATGGGCGAGGCGCGCTGGCTGATGAGTGACAGCGGCGGCGCGGCGGCTGACGCCTTGCTCGTCAGCACGCACCACGATGGCTTCACCGCCGTGCTCTTGCGCGCAGCCCAACCCTTGCTCGTGCGCAGCATCGTCTGCGACGCCGAAGACCGCGTGGACGAACTTTACCGTTTCCTCCTCTTCTACCGCGACCGCGTGCAGACGCCCGCGCTCGACGCGGCGGAGGGCGTGCCCGCCGCAGACACCATCGGGCGGATGCTGCTCGCCGGAGACGGCATCGAGCACGCGGAAGCGAGCGCGATCATCGAAGAGACTCTCAACACGAGTCCGCGCCTCGTCACCGCCGAGGACGTGCGCCTCACGCTCCCTTCTACGGAACTCGACTTCGATCAAATCGCCGCGCCCGCCGGACTCGCCTCGCTCGCGTGGGCTTGAAGAGGATAGTTGATGAATGAAGAAAGTGGCTTTGCTCGGGAACGCCGGAGGCGGGAAGTCAACGCTCGGCGTGAAGTTATCGAAAGCGACGGGCATCCCGCTCCACTCGGTTGACAAACTTCAATGGAGGCCGGGCGGCGAGGCTGTCCCTGATGAAGATTTCGAGCGCAGCCACGACGAGATTCTCGCGCGCGACAGTTGGATCATCGACGGCTTCGGCACGTATCCCGCGTACGTGCGCCGCCTCGAAGCCGCCGACACGATCATTCTCATAGACCACCCGCTCTGGCGGCATTACTGGTGGACGGCGCGTAGAAATTTACTGAGCCCGATACGACCGCCCGTAGGGTTTCCCGAAAACACCCCGCTCGTGCGCCAGAGCGTCCGGATCGCAAAGTTCATGTGGTGGGTGCATAAAAACTTCACGCCGACGAACCGCCGCATGATCGAAAAATACGCCGCGACGAAACAGGTCTTCCACCTCCGCTCGCCGAAAGATTTACGCGCGTTTTGCAGAGAACAGTCCTTGTAAAGAACGCAGTAAAGAACGCGCCGCTTTTTAACCGGCTTTTTAACCGCCGTGATCCTGAAACTTTCGCTTTTCCGGTAACGTAAAGACGCTTAAGACCGAGATATATATGAGTGCCTCTTCCCCCATGATTCAGAAGTTTGCAGGCCTGGCCGATTGCGAGTTGGTGACGCGCGCCATCACTGGTCGCGACGACAGCTTTGAAGAACTCGTGCGACGCTACCAGCGCCCGCTCGTCTCCTACGTCTATCGCATGACGGGCAACTACGAGTCGGCGCTCGATCTCACCCAGGAAGTGTTCATCAAGGTCTATGGCTCGCTCGCGCGCTACCGACCCGAATACAAATTCTCGACGTGGATTTACCGCATCGCGCACAACACTGCGATTGACCACCTGCGCCGCCATTCGACGCGCGAACAGGAACTCGAAGTGACGACGCCCGAAGGCGACACCTACGAGAAGCCTTACGCCTCCGGCGCGCCGACGCCCGAAGAGGAAAGCGTGCGCGCCGAGCGCCGCGCCGAGATCGAAGACGTGATTCAGTCGCTTCCGGCAAGCTACCGCGAGTTGATCGTGCTCAGGCACGCGCACGATCTCAGTTACGACGAGATCGCGGAAGTGACCGGCCTTCCGCTCGGCACGGTCAAGAATCGCATCTTCCGCGCGCGCGAGGCGATGCGTTCGCCGCTCATCGAGCGCGGCATCACGGGCATTTAGGAGAGCAAGCGTGTGACGGACGAGACGCGTACAATCGAAGCCCCGAATACGGCGGCGCAGAGCGTTGAGGCGGGCGCGTGCCTGCGCGACGTGGCCGCGTATCTCGACGGCGAGTTGGACGCGACGGCCTCGGCGCGCTTCGAGCAACACGCGCGTCTCTGCGCCGCTTGCGCCGACGCCCTGCGCGAGCAGCGGCGTCTTCTGTGCGTCCTCGACGTGGCCTTCGGCGACGCGCAGCGGCAGATGGAACTCCCCTCGAATTTCACAGAGGTCGTTAAAGCGCGCGCGCAGTCGGACATGAGCAGCGTGCGCCGTCGCTCGGAGCGCAAACGCGCCGCGCTCGTCGTCGCGGGGCTCGGCGCGCTCTCGTTCTCGCTGCTCGGCTGGCAGGCCTGGGGTGAACTGTTATCGCCTTTGCGCACCGTCGTGGGCGTCTTAAGGACGATACTCGACATGGCCGTGAACGCCGTCGGCGAGGCGCTGGCCGGAATCGCGCTGATGCTGCGCGTACTCGGCGGGCAGTTGTTGCACGAGCCGGGCGCGCTCGGAACCGCCATGTACGTCATTCTGGCGCTCGGCATCGTCCTGCTCTTCCGTCTCATAGGCAATTACCATCGCACGCCGCGTCTCCCCGACTAAACGAAAACTCTCACGCGCGCGAAAACTCTCCGACCGTTTCATACGTAACAACTCTGGCCTTTTTTGAACGCGAGCCGCGAGATGCGATGAGAGACGTGAATTCGTTCATTATTCAGCCGATACTGCCGCCGCCCGCCGCGCTGCGCGCCGTTTCGCGTCTGTGCTTGATTCTCTGCGCGTTTTTCTGCGCCGGAGTCGCAGTCCGTGCGCGGACGCCTGACATTCGCGTGGCCGAGAATGATCCGACGACGTGGATCGTCGAAGGCGACGACACGCATGACGTGTTCGGAATGGGGCGTTCGGTCATCGTGCGCGGGAGGGTCAAGAACGGCGTGATGGCTTTCGGCGGCGACGTGTTCATAGAAGGGCAGGGGCGCGTCGAGGGCGACGTGGGCGTTATCGGCGGCACGATCACGCAGCGCGAAAATTCCTACGTCGGCGGCGACGTGCTCGTCATCGGCGGCGCGTATCATCACGGCAAGACCGCGCCCGGTCGCGATCCGGCGACGAAGACCATCATGTTCGCGGGCTACGAGGAGGAGTTGCGCGAGTTGGGGCGCAACCCCCTGTCGGTGCTCGAACCGAGATGGACGGTGGGGTCGCTCGGCCTGCGCGTCCTCTCCATACTCTTCTGGTTCATTATCTCGCTCGGCCTGACCGCAGCCACGCCGGGCGCGATCAGCCGCGCGGCGATGCGCTTGCAGTTGACGAGTTTGCGCGTCGCGGCCATCGGCTTCGTCGCCGCAGTCGTGCTCGGTTTCGGCGTGCCCGTCGCGCTCCACGTATTGCCGCCCGCGCTCGGCCTCTTCGTCGGCGCGCTCTCCATACTCTTCCTGTTCGTCGCCTCTCTCTTCGGGCGCGTGGCGATCAATGCGGCGACGGGGCGTTGGCTGCAACGCCTGTTGCTGCGCGAGGAGCAACGTTCCGAATCAATCGCGCTGCTGTTGGGCGCGACGTTTTGGGCGATTGTGCTCTCGCTGCCCTACGTGTGGGCGCTCGCCGTCGGTGGCATGGTCGTCGTGAGTCTGGGGCTGGCGCTGACGGTGCGCTACCGCATCGGCTGGAAACACCCCGCTGCGCGCGCTTGATTTCCGCGCGCATAATTCGTTAATCTCACCATTCATTTCCCCTGATATTTTCGCAGTTATAAGGCGACTAAACATGGCCGCCGCGCGTCTAACTTGTTGCGGCGAGAGCCGGCGCACCAACACTCCCCCGAAAGTTTTTGTTCTACGAAAGTAGCCTTCAAAGATAAGGCGCGAACATAATCGCCGCCCCGGCGTAAAACTATAAACGCTCCAAATTAACCGTTCAGCCACGACCGAAAGAGCAGCAAAAGATGAAAAAGCACTTTTTGACCTTCGCTATCGCCGCGCTCGCCCTGAGCCTGAGCTACGCCTCCGCGCAAACTCCCGCGACCGGCGCTTCGGCGACGACGACTGCGGCGCAAACGCAGCAGCAACCCGCCGACCCCGAAATCACTCCGAACCGCGCGCTCGGCGACGTGCTCGCCATCAACGCGGGTGCGAAAGATTTGTCGCTCAGGACGAAAGCGGGCAACAACGTTCTCGTCGTCTTAAACGACGCCACGGTCATCATGCGCACGCAGCCGGGCGCGACCAACGTTGAGGGCGCGACGAAGATCACGCTCGCGGACATCTCCGTCGGCGACCGCGTGCTGGCGATGGGCAGAACCGCCGACGACCGGAAAACGATCCCCGCACGCATTGTCGTCGTGATGACGAAAGCGGACATCGCGAAGAAGCACGAGCGCGACCGCGCGGAGTGGCAGCGGCGCGGCATTCTCGGAACCGTCACGGCCTTGAACCCCGCGACGAAAGAGATCACCGTGTCGGCCTCGACGCCCGAAGGCTTGAAGCCTCTCGTCGTTGAGACGGCGGGCGAGAAGGTCGTGTTTCGGCGCTACGCGCCCGACTCCGTGAAGTTTGCGGATGCGAAGTCGAGCAGTTTCGCGGAAGTGAAGGTCGGCGACCGCTTGCGCGCGCTCGGCGAGCGCAGCGCCGACGGCACGCGCTTCACGCCCGAAGAAGTCGTCTCCGGCTCATTCCGCCAACTCGTCGGCACGGTCACGGCAGTTGACGCGGCGACGAACGAGATCAAGATCACGACGCAGGACAAACGCCCGCTCACAATCGTCGTCAACAACGATTCAAACTTGCGCCGCCTGCCGCCGCAGATGGCGCAGTTTATGGCGCAGCGCGCGGCTGGTGGCGGTGGCAACGGGCAAGGCGGCGGCAGACCCGCAGGCAGTGGCGGTGAGGCTGGCGCTGGTGGTGGCGGCGCTGGTCAGCGTCGTATGATGGGCGGCGGCGGTGGTCGTTTCGACCCGCAGGAGATGCTTGAGCGCATGCCGCAACTGACGCTCGCGGAGTTGAAGGCGGGCGACATGATCGTCGTCTCCAGCACGCAGGGCGCAGACCCTACGCGCCTGACGGCCATCGCGCTCGTCGCCGGTATGGACGCCGTCATCAACGCGATTGCCGCGCGCCCCGCCACGCCGAACATCGGGGGCGGTCAGGACCTGGGGATGCCCGGCGGCATTGATCTCGGCATCGGCCTTCCGTAAAGCGGCAAAAATAAAGACGGGCGAAAGTGTAACCTGAGACGCATTTCGCCCGTCTTTTACTATTCGTGCTTGAGAAAAGCAGGGAAATTTAAGTTAGAAAGTCTCTTCAAAAGAAATCATGAATTTATCATCCGGTTTAATCACACGCGGTTTCGGTTTTATCTTGAGCATAGTGCTCACGGCGTCTATTGCCGCGGCGCAGGGCACGGGCAGTTTGCGCGGCACGATCACGGACGAATTCGGCGGCATCGTCATCGGCGCGACCGTGACGCTCGTTGACGCGAGCGGTAAGCAGTTGACCGCGACGACGAACGACGACGGCCTCTACGTCTTCAACAATCTCGCGCCGGGTGCCTACACCGTGCGCGCCTCGACGACGGGTTTCGCGGTTTACGAAAGCGCGGGCGTGCAAGTCGCCGCCGGTCGCCGCGGAGACCTGGACATCAAGCTGACCGTGACGCTCGAAGATCAGGACGTGACCGTCTCGGCTGAAACGCCCGTCAGCACCGAAGCCGAAAACAACCAGAGCGCGCTCGTCATCAAAGGCACTGACCTGGACGCTTTGCCCGACGACCCCGACGATCTCGCCGCAGCCCTGCAAGCGCTCGCCGGGCCTTCCGCCGGGCCGGAGGGCGGGCAGATTTTCATAGACGGTTTTACCGGCGGTCGCATTCCGCCGAAAGAGTCCATACGCGAAATCCGCATCAACTCGAACCCGTTCTCCGCAGAGTTCGACCGTCTCGGCTTCGGGCGCGTAGAAATCCTGACGCGCCCCGGCACGGACAAACTGCGCGGCCAAACCTTCTTTAACTTCGGCGACGAGAGCCTCAATTCGCGCGACCCGTTCGCCGAACGCCGCGCGCCCTACCAGATGCGCAGCTACGGCGGCAACCTGAGCGGCCCCATCCGGAAAGGGAAGTCGTCCTTCTTTCTGGATTTCGACCGGCGCGAAAACGACGGCAACGCGATCATCAACGCGCAGTTCATCGAACCCACGACGCTCGCGTTCGTCGGCGTCAACCGCACGCTCGTCGTGCCGCAACGCCGCCTGAGTTTCAGCCCGCGCGTCGATTACCAGTTGAACCCGAAGAACACGCTCGTCGCGCGTTATCGCTACTCGCGCGGCAACACGAGCAACCTCGGCGCGGAGGAATTTGCGCTCGACGTTGATCCGTTCTTCGGCGTGGACCGCACCTTCACACGCAACAACAGCAACCACACGTTCCAACTCACGGAGACGGCCATTCTCAGCCCGACCGTGATCAACGAGACGCGCTTTCAGTTCGAGCGCGAGTCGGGTGCGTCGAGCGGCGACATCTCCTTCCCCGTCATCTCCGTGCGCGATGCCTTCACGGGCGGAGGCTCGAACGCGGGGCTGGCCGAAAACACGGGCACGCGCTACGAGTTGCAAAACTACACTTCGTTCACGCTCGGCCTGCATTCGCTGAAGGCGGGCGTGCGCATTCGTAGCATCAACATCACGGACATCTCGCAGCAGGGATTCAACGGCTCTTACGTCTTCGCCGGTCTGCCCGGCCTTCCCTCGATTGACCAGTTTCGCCTCTTCCAACTGGGCACGCCGGGCATTTTGCCGACGCAGTTGAGGGTGAACGGCGGCAACTCCGAAGCGACCGTCAGCCAGGTGGACTTCGGCGCGTTTATTCAAGACGACTGGCGCGTGCGCAGAGACTTCACGCTCTCGGCTGGCTTGCGCTACGAGCGGCAGACGAACATCAGCAGCAATCTCAACTTCGCCCCGCGCCTCGCCTTCGCCTATTCGCCCGGCGCGGGTGCGCGCCAACCCAAGACCGTCATACGCGGCGGCTTCGGCATCTTCTACACGCGCTTCGGCGAAAACTTAACGCTTCAGGCCAACCGTTTCAACGGCCAGAATCAACAGGAATTCATCATCTCCGCGCCCGCGCCCGGCGACACCTCCGCGCGCGCGCAGTTGGCGCGCTCGCTCCTGACACGCTTCCCGGATTTGAGCGCCGTGCCGTCGGTCGCCGAGTTGAGCCAGTTCGCCATCCCGCAGACAACGCGCGTCGTCGCGCCCGACCTGCAATCGCCCTACTCAATTCAGTCAACCGCGAGCGTCGAGCGCCTTCTTCCCGGTCGCATCACGATGACGGTGAGTTTCGTCAACACGCGCACGCTGCACCTGCTGCGCACGCGCAACATCAACGCGCCGCTGAACGGCGTGCGCCCGCTCGGCGATGCCTTCGGCAACATCTACCAGTATGAGTCGAGCGGCGTCCTCAACCAGAACCAGTTGATCGTCAACGCCAACACGCGTTTCAACCCTAACTTCTCGATCTTCGCCAACTACACGCTCGGCAAGGCGAACTCGAACGCCGACGGCGTGGGCTCGTTCCCCGCAGACAACTACGATCTGACGAGCGAGTACGGGCGTTCTTCCTTAGACGTACGCCATCGCTTCTTCCTCGGCGGCTCGATCACCGCGCCCTGGGGCATACGGCTGAACCCGCTCATCTTCGCTTCGACGGGTTCGCCCCTGAACATCACGACGGGGCTGGACAACAACGGCGACACGCTCTTTACGGATCGTCCGGCGTTCGCGTCCGCCTCGACGCTCCCCGCGAATCTTAAACAGACGCGCTTCGGCAATTTCGACATCAACCCGCTGCCCGGTACGCCGCTCATCCCGCGCAACTACGGGCAGAATTCGGGCCAGTTCACCGTCAACCTGCGCACGAGCAAAACGTTCGGCTTCGGCGAAGCCCCGGGCGCGGCGGCGCGTAGGCAGGCAGCAGCGGCCAGCGGTCAAGCGCCGGGCACGGATCAGGCTGCTGCCGGCGGCAACACGGGCGGTGGTCGTCGCGGCGGCGCAGGCGGCGGTAGAGGCGGCGCTCGCGGCGGCGCGGCGGGTGGTCGTGGCGGCGGCGGCAGCCCGTTCGGACAGGGCGGCATCTTCGGCGCGGGCGGCGGTGGCGGCGAGCAAAAACGCTACAATCTGACCGTCGGCATCAACTTCGCCAACATCTTCAACCGCACGAACCCGGGGCCGTTCAACGGCAACCTCAGTTCGCGCTTCTTCGGCATCTCCACGCAGTCGGGCGGCGGCTTTCGCGGCGGCGGCGGCGCGGACGCAGGCAATCGCCGCGTCGAAGCGCAGATACGGTTCAGCTTCTAAAGTGAACTTTTCGCTACGGTGACACGTAGAAACTCACGCCGGAGACAAACGAAGAGACTTTCGACAGTCCTTCCCGTCTCCGGCGTGAGTTTTTTGATCTCGCGCGACACTCTTTCAACTTTCCGCCAAATTCATACGCGCTCCAGCGGGCTGACACGAAATTCTTAGCCCGCACCGGACACGAGAGGTACAAGCATGAAATTCAAGTCTCCCGCCGCTGCTACCGCCGCCGCGCTCCTTCTCTCCATCACCACAGCGTCGAGCGCGCAGGAAAAACCTGCCGACAAAACCAAAGTTTCCACAACGACAGCCACCGCGCCGAACGCGCCCGCCGCCGCTACCTCGACTCCGGCCAAAACTTCCGTCATCACGGCGGAGATGACGCCGTTGGAACTGGCGCGCGCGGCCTTCAAAGCGCAGGGCGGCGAGAAGTTTCGCAACCTGAAGAACATGATGCTCATCGGCTCGGTCGATCTCTACGCGCCGAACTCGACGCAATCTTTGACGGGCAAGTTCGGCATGATCGTGGCGGGCGACAAGCTGCGACAGGAAGTGCAATCGCCCATCGTCAGCTTCCAACTCATCTACGACGGCGAGCGCAGCTATTCCTCCATGCGCGGCATGAATTTGCCGCCGCTCTCGAAATTCGGCCTGCCCGTGCTCGCCAAGTTCGACCAGACGGGCTACCAGATCACAGCGCTCCCCGACAAAAAGAAGCAGCGCGCTTTTCGCATCGCCGACGCGGAAGGCAACAGCA
>DATHBB010000017.1:0-53711 GCA_035296385.1 Pyrinomonadaceae bacterium
CGCCGCGCGCCGCCTCCTCGGCGACCGCTTCATCATCGGCTACTCCACGCACACCATCCAGCAAGCCATCGAAGCCGCGCGCCTCCCCATAGACTACATCGCCCTCGGCCCCATCTTCGACACCCACACCAAAGAGAACCCCGCCCCCGTCGTCGGCCTCGAAGCCCTCCGCCGCGTCCGCGACACGATTGACAAGAGCGTCGCCCTCATCGCCATCGGCGGCATCACTCAAACCAGCGCCCGCGCCGCCCTCGACGCCGGAGCCGACACCGTCGCCGTCATCAGCGCCCTCCTCGACGCACCGGATGAGATCGCGGCGCGTACGAAAAAATTTAGGCAGAGTTTAGGGTGAAAAAGTTGAGGTCTATCGGTCGGACTAATTGCCGATTGTTATTGTGGCAACAGGCGAATTGAAAGTCTATAGCCGCTTGTATGTACGTGGGATGCCTTATGATCCTTAGAGGCTACGGGAGACCTCAACATTGTCAAATCCTAAACCTACGGCGATACTCCTTAGTCGATTAGCTGATACCTTCTCTGTAGATGAGAAGTACACAAATTTATTCTGCCCATCCCATGAATAGCCTGTAACTTCTTCAATTTCATTGAGTACTCTTTGAGCAAATACCTCGACATTTTCCTTGTTCCCACCTGTCAAGCGCACGCGCCAAGTAAGTGAAAGTATGGATGGCTTCGGTAGAGGAGAACGCACGCTATTGGTATTGATTCTACTTAGAGTATTTTCAATCGTATCAAGGCGCTCTAATAGATACTTCTCCGTATCGCCCTTAGCAACTACATCGCGCATGATACGAGCCTCCGCCACCCTGTAAATCGGATTGTCCGGTTCAGTTTCTTCCATTGCTACTTTGACAGTCTCTTCCAAACGTGGCTTTAGTTCGCGTACTCCTTCCATATCATTGATAAAGAAGATAGTCCGCTCATCTGAAATATCGAACGGCAAGTTAGTGCCTTGCTCCGCTAAAGTAACGATAGGCAACCGGACTGCATGACGGACAGCAAGCTCGTACATCACATTCGGATTTAACTCTGTGAGGTTGGCGACAACTAAAGCATCATAAAGCAGGTGTTCAATCACTTGCTTTGTGATTGAACCGGGTGCAGCTATTTCGTGCGCGACAAAGACATCAAAGCCAAGTTCGTCCAGCGCAGGCCGAATAACCGAGTTTATAAGCCCATCCGTAGCGCGTCGAGTAGATGAGTCGTTCCCGCCTATGGGTGTAACGACAAAACACTTTTTCTTCTGACCTGACGTTTTGCCGTTCGAGGATGCGGAATCTGCTTGTTCAGACTTATCTTTCTTCGCGCTCACTTTTTACCGCCTTTCTTCTTACTCGACTGCTTTGACGTTTCATCAGTTTGTGTCTTGCGTGGTCTACCGGGCTTGCGGTCTGCTACGAGCTTTAGATCATCTTCCTTGATGAAATAGTCTCGCCCCATCTTCTCGGCTGGCAGGCGTCCTGCTGCTATCAATTGCTGAACGCGTTTCACAGTCACGCCGAGTCGCCCCGCAACTTCTTTAGTAGTCAATAGTTTCATGGGAAATTTATATATCCGAGAAAAACTCTCGGTCAAGGGCAAATATTTCTCTTTACAAAACTCTTGGCCTAGGGTAGGGTTATATCTTCCAGTCGCCTCTAGCGGAAGATAGCCCACAAATAGGCGAGGACTTACCGAAGATAGCCGTCTTGGTAAGCCCTCTTCACCAGTAACGCGTTTGAAGGAGCTACTGATGCGAAAAGATAATAGCACGCACACGTCACCCACCCATCAAAGGCAAGAGCCGAGTTTCGACGAACCCATCCGGCATTGGTCTACCTTAACAATCACGCAAGACAGGGCGAGGGAATTGGTTGACCTCATCACGAGGCGAGAGGATAGAGAGAGTTTGGACGCCTTGATCGAGTTGATCTGTGGGCTGACGCCACACACGCCATCGGACGACAAGTATATTTTGGATGAGAGGTTTCTGGCTGGACAGGCGGCGCTGTGGCACGCGTTCGCGGATACGAGGCGGGCGGGCAATGATCTCGGTGCGTATGTTGTCGGGTTGCGGTGCGCTGTGTGGGAATAGGCGCGGGGAGAGGCACTACCCGCTCGCGGGTAGTGCCTCTCCGTCGGTCGCGCGGCGTTTGCGCGGGCGCGATAACTTTTAGCTTGCGTTTGCGCGCGCGATTTGCGAGTATAAATTTGGTGCAGGCGGTGACTAATTGATCCGCTTGTCGCATCCCGAAAATCCCGCCACCCGTAGTTTCAACTCTTTCGATCCGATTCCTTCCCAGTTAATGGAGCGTCTACGCGCATGAGTTTCTTCGATCTGCCGCCGGTTATCGAGCGCATGTTGCTCGTCTCGGACAAAATCAGCGATCTCAACTTCTCGGTCGGCCAGCAGCCGCAGGTTGAAGTCAACGGCAAGCTCACCTCCGTCCAGCCGCTCGGCCTGCAAAAGCTTTCGCCCTACCAGACCGAGATCATCGCCATGTCTCTGATGGAGGGCAACCCCGACGCCGCCACGCGACTCGCCAACAGCGGCTCGGTCGATCTCAGTTATTCGCTTCCGGCCAAGATTCGTTTCCGCGTCAACATCTTCCAGCAGCGCGGCACGTATTCCATCGTCATGCGCGTTATCCCGACCGAGATACCCACGCTCGGCTCGCTGAACCTCCCCGCGCAACTCTCCGACATCGCCACCCTTCGCAACGGTATCGTCCTCGTCACCGGCCCGACCGGCGCGGGCAAAACCTCCACGCTCGCAGCCATCATCGACCACATCAACGAGCATCACCACTACCACATCGTCACCATCGAAGACCCCATCGAATTTTTGCACCAGCACCGCCGCTCGACCATCAACCAGCGCGAGATCGGAACCGACACGCGCGATTTCCCGTCAGCACTCCGCGCCGCGCTCCGTCAAGCGCCCAAAGTGATCCTCATCGGCGAGATGCGCGACTACGAGACCACGGAGATCGCGCTCGAAGCCGCAGAGACAGGCCACCTCGTCCTCTCCACGCTGCACACGATTGACGCGTCGAAGACCGTTGACCGCATCATCGGCCTCTACCCGAAGAACGAGGAACAGGTCATACGCACGCGCCTCGCGCAAACCTTCCGATACATACTCTCGCAGCGTCTCATCCCGCGCGCGGACAACGGCGGGCGCGTCGCGGCGGTCGAAATTCTGAAGTCAACGCCGCGCACGCGCGAGTATTTGCAGAACGGCGAATCCGAAGGCAAGACCCTGCTCGACGCCATGCGCGACGGCAAATTCGACGGCATGCAGCACTTCGACGGCGTCATCAAAGAGATGATCGAGCAGAAGACCGTCACGCTCGAAGACGGCCTCGCCTTCGCCACGAATCAAAACAATCTGCTGCTCGAACTCAAAGGCGTCAGCGGCAAAGAAGATTTCATGCACGACGAACCGGGTCGCCCCCCCGCCCCGTCGCCGTCGCGCAACATCCAACGCAGTTCACCCATATTCGACCTGGTAGAAAAATAGTGACGAGTGACGAGTGACAAGTTGAAGCTAAAAAACTTGTCTCCGGCTCGTCACTTGTCACCTGTCACTTGTCACTTAAAGATATGGTTATTATTTGCCAGCAATGCACCGCGCGTTTGCAACTCGACGACACGAAGGTTCCGGCGCGCACGTTTACGGTTCGCTGCCCGAAGTGCCAGCACATCATCAACGCGCAGCCGCCCGCCGCGCAGACCTCCGGCGAGCCGCAGGGCGCGCTCGGTTTGAGCGGCAGTTCGTCTACGAGCAATTCGCGCTTCGAGCGACCGCGCCCCGCCCCCGCCTACAAACTTGAGGACGAGTCGGGCGACGCGCAGACGGACGCGTCCGCGCCCGGCAAAGAAGATGTCGCGCAGTTGCTCGTGTCGCTCTTGCAGCGCGCGATGACGACGGACGAGGCGGCAAAGTCTTCCGCACACCGCCGCCCGTTCGCGCATCGTCGCGCGCTCATCTGCGCGGGCGACGAGCACCGTTTCGCAGTGGCGCGCGCGCTCGTCGAAAACGGCTACGAAGCCTACGTCGCGGAGGACACGACGCAGGCCATCGAACGCATGCGCGAAGACCAGATGGACGTGGTCATCCTCGACCCGCAGTTCGACCCGCAGGAGAAGGGCGCGGCCTTCATCAAGCGCGAAGTCTCCGCGCTTCGCCCGGCAACGCGCCGCCGCCTCTTCTTCGTGCACCTCACGCCCGACGCGCGCAGCGGCGACCAGCACGCGGCCTTCATCCATCACGCCAACCTCACGATCAACCCCGCCGAGATCGAAGAGATGCCCTACGTCCTTGAGCGCGCCATACGCAACTTCAACGAACTCTACCGCGACTTCAATCGTGCGATGCAAGTTGCAGAATTTTAAGGCGCGCCTGCGCGGACGCGCCGCGCAGCGATAATACCGTAACGCTTGTTGACCATTGCCGGATGCCGCTTGTATCTTACACGCAGAGGTTAGAGATCAGAGGTTAGAGATCAGTTAAAGAACTGTCTTCTTCTAACCTCTGACCTCTAACCTCTGACCTCTGTATTTTACAGGCGGCATCCGGCTCTACTTTTAAGTTTCCCGAACACGGTCGCAAGAGATGAACGCGCTTCCCGCACATCAGCACGACGGTCATAACGGCGCTCACCACAACCACGCACACCAGCATACGTCCGCGCGTGCGGAGCGCAGCCGGCGCCGCCTGCTGATCGTGCTCGCGCTGACCGCGCTCTACATGCTGGCCGAAGCGCTCGGCGGCTGGTGGACCGGCTCGCTCGCGCTCCTCGCCGACGCCGGGCACATGTTCACGGATGTGGCCGCGCTCACGCTCGCCTTGATGGCCGTCTGGTTCGGCGCGCGTCCCGCCACGCCGAGCAAAACTTTCGGCTATCACCGTCTGGAAATACTCGCTGCTCTCGTCAACGGCGTCGCGCTCGTCGTGATGGCGCTCCTCATCTTCTATCACTCTTACGAGCGCTGGCACACGCCGCACCCGGTCGAGAGCAACTTGATGATCGTCGTCGCCGTCGGAGGTCTCGTCGTCAATCTCGCGTGCGCGTGGCTGCTGCACGGCGATCATCACGACGACCTGAACGTGCGCGGCGCGTGGCTGCACATCATGGGCGACGCGCTCGGCTCGGTCGGCGCGATCATCGCGGGCGTGTTGATGTCCGTCTACGGCTGGTATCAGGCGGACGCGCTCTTCAGCGCCGCGATTGCGGTGCTCATCGTCTGGAGTTCGTGGCACCTCATCAAGGAATCAACGAACGTCCTCCTAGAAGGCACGCCCGCGCACATCAACCTCGCCTCGGTCGAAGAGGCCATACGTTTGACGGAAGGCGTCGAGGGCGTACACGACCTGCACGTCTGGACGATCACTTCGGGACGCGAAGCCTTGAGCGCGCACGTCGTCCACGCGCGCACGGTCGTGCAACCCGAACTGCTCAAGGAGTTGCGCGTCAAACTCCACGACCGCTTCGGCGTCGATCACCTGACGCTGCAAATGGAGACCGAAGATTTCGAGGACGAAACCTTCCACTTCTGCCACGCGGGCACGGCTTGCTTTAGCTCGGAAAGCCGTCAGTAGTCCGTTGTCAGTTGTCAGTTGCATGAGGCAATCACGCAAGTTGCTAAAAATTCCATCGAACAACTGACTACGGACAACTGACTACTGACCATCTTTTATGGAAATCAATCTTCTGCTCACACTCGACCTCAGAGAGCAGGCGGCGTTGCAGGCCGCGCTCGTCACGCACGGCGCGCCCGATCATCTCGTGACGCTCGCGTTGACGGGCGCGTGCCGCATCCCGACGCTTGCCGACGCGCGCCGCCTGCGCCGCTGGCTCGTCGAAGCGCGCTCGGCGGGCGGCGCGGACTTCGCCTCGCTCGACGTGATCGAATCGGCGCTCACGCGCTTCGGAATCTGAGATTGTTTGAGCGGCAGGAAATTGTGTCCCGTAGGGACAGTTGATAATAGCCCAGCCATTTATGGCTGGGACAAAGCAGGGGCGGTTGGCACAGTCCCGTAGGGACGGTTGAATTTCCTTCAACCGTCCCTACGGGACTCATTTTATAAACCTACGCGTTTCCCAGCGATAAATCGCTGGGCTATTATCAATCGCCCCTGACGGGGCTTGTTGCCGGAGTTTGTAGAGTTGACCATCCGACTATCATCTATTCGGGTTCATCATGGCTGAAATCAGATTAGCTTACGGTCGCGCGCATCTATCTTTCGTTGACGAAGAAGGACGCTTTCAAGTTCTCGCGCCGCACGCGGGCGACGCGGCAGGCACGCCGCTCTCGGACGCGCAGATGGGCGCGTTGATTGACGATCCGTTCGACTCGCAGCCGCTCGAAGAGATCATTTCGCCGAACGAGAGCGTGCTCGTCGTCGTCTCGGACGCGACGCGCGCCACCGCGAGCGGGCAGGTCGTCAACCTGCTCGTGCGGCGTCTCGTCCAACTCGGCGTCGCGCCCTACGATCTGCGCATCATCTTCGCCACAGGCATCCACCGCCCCGTCACCGCAGAGGAGAAACGCGAACTCCTGACGCCCTTCGTCATGCAGCGCATACGCACGCTCGACCACGACGCGAACGACGCTGCGGCGCACGCCGAACTCGGCACCACCGAACGCGGCACGCCCATCGAACTCAACCGCGCGCTCACCGAACACGACCACGTCATACTCACGGGCGCAGTGGGCTTCCACTACTTCGCGGGCTTCACGGGCGGGCGCAAGAGCATCTGCCCCGGCCTCGCTTCGGCGCGCACCGTCGCCGCCACACACTTGCAGGCTTTCGATTTCGAGACGGGCGGGCGGCGCGCGGGCGTCGGCACGGGCAGGCTCGACGGCAACGCCGTGCACGAAGAGTGCGAGCGCATCGCCGCCGAAATCGCGCCCTCGTTTCTCATCAACACCTGGACCGACGAACGCGGCGAGGCCGTGCGCCTCTACGCGGGCGACTGGCGCTCCGCGCATCGCCTCGCCTGCGCCGAATACGCCGACGCGCACACGTTCAAGATCACCGAGAAGCGTCCGCTCGTCGTCGCGTCGTGCGGCGGCTGGCCGCATGACATCAACCTGATTCAGGCGCACAAGACGCTCGACATGGCCGCGCACGCCTGTCTCGACGGCGGCACGATCATCCTCGTCGCAGAGTGCGCCGACGGAACGGGTCGCGCCGATTTCCTACAGTGGTTCGACGCGGAAAACTCGCGCGCGCTCGCCGCGCGACTCCGGGATGCTTACGCCGTCAACGGCCAGACCGCGTGGTCGCTTTTAACCAAAGCCGAACGCTTCAACGTCCTGCTCGTCTCGCAACTCGGAGACGCGGACGTGCGCCGCATGCGCATGACTCCCGCGCGCACGATTGAAGACGCGCTCGCGCACGCGCACAGCAGCGACGCCGCGCATGGTTACGTGATGCCCTACGGCGCGCGCTTCATGCCCGTCGTCGCTTAAACTAAAAAAGAGAAAGCTATCGAGAGAACTAAAAAGAGAAGGGCATCGAGAGTCGCCTCCCGATGCCCTTTGTGTAGCGTTCGTAGATCGTCGCGCTGTTAGAGTCTGACTATCTACGGTCGTTCGTGTCGCGCACGTCGCGCGTTTCGCGAACGTGAACTTCCTGTTTCTTGCGGGGCATGAGGCCGAGCAGTCCGGCCAGGCCGAGCAGTCCGAGCCAGCCCCAGTCCGTGTCGTCGTCGCGGTCGTTTCTGACGGCGCGGCGGTCGTCGTCTCTGTTGTCCGCCGCGCGGTTGGCGTTCGCGTTCGCGTTGTCTTGTGCGGCCACCGGCAGGGCGACTGCGAACAGGGTCAGGCTGAGCAGGCCGACCCTCAAGAATTTAGAAAACCTTCCGTCGTTCATCATCAAAAATCCTCCTTGTGATTTGCAAAGCAGCCGAAGCCGCGAAGTTCAAACTAAAAATTTTCGAGTCGCGCTAAATGTCGAGCAGGTCGTCGCCCTGCTGCTTCTGCGACGACGCGCTCGCGCCGCGCGCCTTGCCCGTGTTGTCTATCGGCTCGACGTTCACGTCCGTGCGGCGCAGCGTCTCGCGCACGGTCTCCGTATGCTGTTCGACATCCTTGTTGACCACGACCTCTTCGACCACGCGCGCCTTCTTATTCACGACCAACTCCTCGTAAGCCTCCCTGATCTCGACGAGCGATTCCTTGAAAGCCTCCGACTCCGTGCCGTGAAATGTGTAATCGACGGGGCGACGCTCGACGTTGACGTGCTCCTCGCGCAGTTCGACGTTCTCCTCGACGGGCTTCTCCGTCACGTGCGTCTCGACGCGCACGCCGCCGCGCTCCACCTCGCGCTTGCCGACCTGCAACTGCTCTTCGACGACGGGGACGGCCACCTGACCCTGCTGCGCAGCGGCGCGCGGCGCGCTCGGACGTTGATGCTCCGCCGTCACTTCCGACGCGGGAGCGCTCGCCTGTTGGCCGCCGCCCGCGAAGGTGTTGTAAGCCGTCTCGGTGGCGTTCGAGTCGAAGCCGCTCCAACCTTCGTCGCGCCACTGGGCTGCGCGCTTGTCGATCTCCACCGCGCCGTGCTGCTTCATGATCGCAACCGCGCTCTCCGCTTTGTCGTCCGAAGCCTCGACGCTGATGAGCGTGCCGCCGCGACGCACGCCTTCGGCGTAGTAGTTCGCGTCGTCTTCGGGCACGCCGAGGCGCGTCAGGCCGCTGATCAGACCGCCCGCGGTTGCGCCAATGCCTGCGCCCGCAATGACTGCGGCGAGCGGCCCCGCCGCCAGCACCGGCCCGATGCCCGGGATCGCGAGCGCCGTGAGGCTCACGAGCAGACCCGCAAGCCCGCCGATGGCCGCGCCCGTGCCCGCGCCCTTCGCCATGTCCTTAATCTGTTCCTCACCGTCCTCTTCGACGTAAGCGACCGCCTCGCCTTCACGCGTCTGCCTGTCCTGCCCCTCGATCTTCTTCGACATGACGCTGATGTCGTCGCGCCGGAAACCCACGCCCATCAATTCCTGCACCACGTTCTGCGCCTCGGCGCGATTATCAAACAACCCGATCACTGTTTTCGCCATTTCGTTAATCCCCTTTCAGTTGCTGAACGGCACAACGCCGAACGAGTGCCTTTCAAATTCAAACGCCGCCTCAACCAATCAACGCTTCATCGTCACGAAACGCCTCACGCGCCTCGCCTCGCCGCACGTTTACTGCGGGTTGCCGACACGTCCCCTCGTTAACTGTGGATCGATATCCTCGTCTTCGCCTACGCGCTCGACCACGGCCTCTTCGCTTCTGAGCGTCACGCGCTGCGGTTTGTAAGTCTCGATCTCGCCCTTCGTGATGTGCAGTTCCTCTTTCAGCATCAGACGCTTTTCGACGACGAGCACTTCTTCCAGAAGCGATATGATCATCGTGTTGCCGACGTGGCGCACGGGCACAGGCGCGTCAACGACGCGATTGATCGGCACGCGCTTGACCTGCACCTCCTCGCGCATCAGAGGCTCGTCCACAACTTCCTCACGCTCATGCACGACCTTCTTGATGCGCACGCCGCCCGTCGCCACCTTGCGCTTCTGCACGTCGAGCGTCTCGGCGACGACGGGCATCACGATGCGTTCCGCCTCGCGCGTACGGTTGGAAGCGATGAGTGTTTCGTCGTCCATCTCGCCGCTGCCGCCGGTCGCGCCCGCGCTCTCGCGTCGCTGCGGGTGCGCTAAATCCGACAGGCTGAAAGGCACTGTGAAACTGCCGTCGTTTTGTAAGATCAACTCGTCAACGGGCATTAAGACTTGCCGCCCGTCGTCAAGATGTACGAACACTTCCGGACGCTCGCCTTCGCCCTGTGCCTGCGGCGCGTAAGCGTCAATGCGACCGCGCAAGCCGTCGCGGTCAACGACGATTGCGCTCTTGTCTCTCGCTGCTGTGCCTCTGGTTTCACTCATCGTGCTTCCTTTCTCCTCGCGTGCTTTCTCTACGCTTGCCGAAACTCCGTCGGTTTATTCGCTAAAACAAAAATCGGGCGGAGAGGACGAGGGAAATCAGTGTGGCTAAAATCATGATGACGATCACGGGGAGCGAGAACTTCGCGCGCCGCGCCGGTCGTTCGTAGACGCCCACCGTTCGCGTCGTTGTCGTCGCCGCCGGTCGCCGCCCGTTCTGATCGGTTTCGCCCTGCCGCGCAGCACGCCTCGCCGCCTCGCCCCAGTTTGATTGCAATGCCGTCGCCGGAATTCTGTCTTCGCTCATCGAGCCGCCTTTTGTGTGTTGCCGGTTCATTTCGTCAAAGTGTTTAGCGCCGCGCGAAAAATAGAGATCGCATGTCGCGGCGTGGTAGGTGGACGTCGGACGACGCCCGCCCTCGCCGGGTAGGGTGGCGTCGTCCGAACATCGCGCGCGTTTTGAAGCCTTGCGACTTCCAGCCGCGCACTCTCCCGTTGCGCGCTTACCGGTCGCGGTCCGTGCGAATCGAATCCTTTGTGTTGACCTCTTGCACGTCAACGTCCGTGCGTCGCACCGTGTCGCGGACTGTTTCCGTATGCTCCTCGACCTGTTTGCCGATGACCACTTCTTCGACGACGCGCGCCGTCTTGGAGACGACGGCCTCCTCTGCGCGCTCCGTCACTTCGAGCGTGCCTTCACGGAAAGCCTCGTCCGTATTCGTCACCGGACGATCAACCGGACGACGCTCGACGTGCACGCGCTCCTCGCGCAGTTGCACTTCCTCCACGACGGGTTTCTCTTCGACGCGGCTCTCGACGCGCACGCCGCCGCGCTCTACTTCGCGCTTGCCGACACTCAACTCTTCCTCGACCACCGGAATCGTCGTCTCGCCGCGATAGACGTGCTCGCCCTTGTTCGTGTTCCACTCGCGCTCGAAGTATTCGGCGTCTTCGTCAGAACGCGGGTTGAAGCCCATCACGATGCCGCCTTCTTTCACGCCCGCCTCGTACTCTTTCGCGCGGTCTTCGGGGATGCCCGAACCAACCATCGCGCCGATGAGTCCGCCCGCAGCGCCGCCCGCGCCCGCACCGACGAGCGCGCCCGCCAGCGGTCCGGCCACAAGCAGGCCGAGTCCCGGCAAGGCGACCGACGTGCCGATGGCGGCAATCGCGCCGAGCACCGCGCCCGTCGTGCCGCCGATGGCCGCGCCCGTGCCCGTGCCTTCGAGCGCTTTCGTGCCGAGTTCCGTGTCGGCGTCGTCGCTGCCTTCGGCGAAATATTTATTGCGCGTCTCATCCGACATGATGACGTTGATGTCGTCTTTGCTGTAGCCACGTTCTGAAAGTGAGGTGTAAGCGCGCTCGGCGCTGTCCTTGTCCCTAAACATGCCCGTGATAACTTCCGAGCGCTTCTCCGTCGTACCCGTCGAATTTGCCATCTATTGATTTCCCTTCATGACTTATGATTTTTCCGCTTCACAACGCAATGAGAACTTTGAAACTAACTTCGGTTCGCTCCGCGTTGTGTATGATTTCGCGTCGGTAGCGCGATTCCGAAAGCCACTAGAGCAAGGGGTGTACCGGAAAGCGACTCGCCTCTCGCGCGCGAACGAAGACGCCGGAGTGTCGTCGCTGATGGCGGAAATCCGGCGCGAACATTCTCTGCATCGCCGGACGTAAATGAGTTGAACGAGAGACGCGTCGGGTGGAGGTGAGGCTGATGGACGTACATTACGACGCCGAATATATCGGCGATTATTTCGACAACTACGGCGAGCGCGAATGGGCACGGCTCGAAGCCGACGCGGAGAGCCGCGTGAGTTTTCATTTGCATCGCGCGTTTCTGGAAGAGTACGTGCGCGCGGGCGATGAGGTGTTGGAAGCGGGCGCGGGGCCGGGGCGGTTCACGATTGAACTGGCACGGCTCGGCGCGCGCGTGACGGTAGGCGATCTATCCCCCGTGCAACTCGAATCCAACCGCGCGCGTGTCGAAGCGGCGGGACACAAAGGTGCGGTCGTCGCGCGAAAAGTTTTGGACATCGTCAACCTGTCGGAGTTTGCGCCGGAGACGTTCGACGCGGTCGTCGCCTACGGCGGCCCGCTCAGTTACGTCCTGGAGCGCGCGGACGACGCGCTCGCGGAATTGTTGCGCGTGACGAAGCCGCAAGGCCATGTTCTCTTGAGCGTGATGTCGCTCACGGGCGCGACGAGGAAATACTTGCCGGGCATCTTGAAGTGGGCGCGCGAGCGTAGTCTGGAAGAGGTCGAGTACGTGCTCGGCACGGGCGATCAGGTGGGCGAGATCGGCGCGGGACACGTCTGCCACATGTACCGCTGGGCGGAATTCGAGGCGCTCTTGAAACGCCATTCGTGTACAATCGTCGCCGCGTCCGCCGCAAACTTCCTGTCGCTTAATCACGGCGAGGCGTTGCGGGAGACAGAGTCCGATCCGGTGCTCTGGGAAAAGTTCCTGCGTTGGGAGATGGAAGCGTGCAGGCAACCGGGCGCGCTCGACGGCGGCACGCACATCATCGCGGTCGTCCGGCGGACTTAAGTTAACTTTGCCGTAGTGAAGGGAGAGCAAAAGTGAAAGCAATCATTAACGCGCTGCGTCTAGCGCTCGTCTTGTCGGCGTGTGCGGTCGTCGCGGGCGCGCAAACCACGCCCGCGGAGTCTGGAGCAACGGCGGCGGCAGCAGGGGCGGCGGGCAGCGAAGCGCGCGTCGCTTTGACGGAAGCGACGACGGCCTTCGACGCGGACGGGCGCGTCGCGCTCGCAGGCCGCCTACGCACCACCACGCTTGCGGGCACGCAGGACGCCCCTGCGCGCAACGTCCTGCTGATGATCGAAAACCGCAGCCAGTTTTTTTACAACTACGTCTCCGGCTCGGCCACCTTTTACGACGCGGGCGGCGTGCGCTGCGGCGAGGGCATGTGGAAAGTGGGCACGCTGGCCGTCGGCGAGACGGCGGAGGTTGACACGCCGGGCCTGCGCCTGACCTGCGCGCCCACGACGTGGCGCATCATCGCGATTAACTTGCTGACGCGCTCGACGGACGTGGCGAAACCCGATCAACCCGTGCCCGCGACGGACGCCGCTGCTCCTCCTCCTGCGTCAACGGCAGCGACGGGCAGCGCGCCGACGCAGAGTGCGCCGACTATGACGGCCTATCCGCCGTTGATGACGCGCTTCGAAATCAACATCAACGGTAAGACGCTCCCGCTGCAACTCGGCAACCCACTTGAGATCGTCGTCGGCAACGAGCGCGTACAGATCATCGTCAATCCCGTCCCTTGAGTCGCGCGACGCGTGAGCGAGTTTTTGTTGACAGGTTACTTATGAGTCGTCATCACGAAGGAATACTGGAGAGAGGGCGCGCGCGCACGGCGGCGTCCGACGAAGACGTGCTCGCCTCCCTGCGCGAGATCGTCGGCGCAGACAATGTGCTCATCGACGAAGAGAAGGTCGAGCCTTACGCGGCGGACGCGGTGAAGGAGAAGTTTCCGCCCGAAGCCGTACTGCTGCCGCAGACGACGGCAGAAGTTTCCGCGATTCTCCGGCTCGCCAACGAACGCCTGTTTCCCGTCACGGCGCGCGGCGGCGGCGTCGGCTACACGGGCGGCGCGGTTCCGGTCGAGGGCGGCGTCGTCATCGGCACGGATCGCATGAACCGCATACGCGAGATCAACGCGGACGATCTCTACGTCGTCACGGAGCCGGGCGTGACGACCTACGCGTTGCAGCAGGCGGTCGAAGCCGAGGGCGTTTTCTACCCGCCCGATCCGGCCTCTTACAAAACCTCTTTCATCGGCGGCAACATCGCGGAGAACGCGGGCGGCATCCGCTCCGCCAAGTACGGCGTGACGAAGCATTACGTGACCGGCCTCGAAGTCGTGACGCCGACGGGCGACGTGATCCGCACGGGCGGGCTGACGAGCAAGAACGTCGTCGGCTTCGACCTCACCGGACTCATCTGCGGCTCCGAAGGCATGCTCGGCATCATTACCGAAGCGACACTCCGCCTCCTGCCGCTGCCCGAAGCGACGCGCACCGTGCGTGCGACGTTCAAGACGATGTCGGAAGCGTGCGCCTGCGTGCCGCGCTTCAACCGCGCGCGCGTCACTCCCGTGGCGATCGAGGTGCTCGACCGCAACGCCATCGCGGCGGTCGAGACGGAGTTCGCCTTCGGCTTCGGCGCGGACGCGGGCGCGCTCCTGCTCGTCTCGGTTGACGGGCACGTGTCGGAAGTCGAGCGCGACGCGCTCATCTGCGAAGCGGTCGTGCGTGAGGGCGGCGGCTTCGACGTGATGCGCTCCGAGACGCGCGAAGAAGAGGAGCGCCTGTGGGACGTGCGCCGCGCCATCTCTCCGGCGCTCAAAAAATTCGGCACGATGAAGTTCAACGAAGACGTGGTTGTGCCGCGCTCGCGCGTGCCCGAACTCGTCGCGCGCGTCGAAGAGATCGGTAAGTTGCATGACACCTTCGTCGTCAACTTCGGCCACGCGGGCGACGGCAACATCCACGTCAACTTCATGTGCGACCGCGACGACCGCGATGCGATGCGACGCGCGCGCGCCGCCGTCCGCGACACCTTCGCCTTCTCCGTCGAACTCGGCGGCACGATCAGCGGCGAGCACGGCATCGGCTACGTCAAAGCCCCCTACCTCGACATGGCGCTCGACGCCGCGACGATTGACGCGATGAAAAACATCAAGCGCGCGCTTGACCCGAACGGCATTTTGAATCCGGGTAAGATGTTTGTGTAATTGTCCGTCGTCCGTCGTCGGTTGTCCGTTGCATGTGACAATCACGTAAGCTGCTAAAGATGGAATTACTCAACTGACAACGGACGAAGAACAACTGACAACGGACAACGGACAACGGACGGGCTTCCATGTTATCAACCTTGCTTGAACTCCAACGCTTGAAGCGGCTCGACCGGACGGGCTGGGTGTTGCGCGGGCTTGCGCCGGGGGCGGAGTCTGTGGCGGCGCACAGCTACGGCGTGGCGTTCGCGGCAATGCTGCTGGCGGACGAGGTGCGTGCGCGTGGCGTCGCGGTTGATGTGGAGCGTGTGTTGCGCATCGCGCTCTTGCACGATCTGGCCGAGGCGCGCACGGGCGACATGCCGCGCACGATGGCCTTGTACTACGGCGCGGAGGCGCGGCGCGCGGCGGAGAGTGCGGCCTTCGCAGACATGATGCGCGGTCTGGGCGAGGGGCGCGGCGCGGATTATGGACGGTTGCACGAGGATTATGAGGCGCGCGAGAGTTTGGAAGCGCGCCTGGTGAAGGCGGCTGACATCGTTGACTTGCTGGCGCAGGCGCTCTCGTTCGAGCGCGCGGGGGCACGCGAACTGGGAGAGTTTTGGGAAGGGGCTGAAGCGCGCGACTTCGGGTTGGAAGGCACGGCGAGAGAGGTCGTCGGCGAGATCGTCGGCGCGCTCGTGGCCGCGCGCCAAGAGTTGAATTGAGCGCATCGGGCGCGAGAGACGGACGGTGTGTGACGGCATGTTTGATCGCTTAAGAGAATTTGTGGCGTACTATGCGAGCGGGCGTGGCCTGCTCTGGGGATTCCTCATCTTCCTCATCACCTTCGTCGTGAGTATCGCCATCACTGTCGTCGTACTGATCAAACTGCCGGACACTTATTTCAAGGCTTCGCATGGGCGCGAATTCTGGGTCGAACGACATCCGGTGCTGCGTTGGGGAGGCCTCATCGCGAAGAACTTGCTGGGCGCGTTCCTAGTCCTACTCGGCGTCGTTATGTCTCTGCCGGGCGTGCCCGGTCAGGGCGTGCTGACGATTTTACTCGGCGTGATGCTGCTCGATTTTCCGGGCAAGCGCGGTCTGGAACTACGGCTCGTCAGCCGCCCGAAAGTTTTGCGCACCATCAACCGCATACGCCAGCGCTTCGACAGGCCGCCATTGCTTCTGGATGAAAGTTGATAAGGCAGGGTAAAGGGAAAGGGGAAGGGGAAAAGGAAAAAGAAAGAAGTATGTCCGTCGTGCGTTGCTTTCTTTCGACCTTTACCCCTTCCCCTTTTCCCTTTACCCTTATGTCGTTCAGGCGTAGCGCGTTGACAAGGGCGGAGTGCTTTGTTAGCTTCGCCTTTTAATTTTCCATTTTCCAAAGGAATTTTGCCGGATCGTGTGCTCCGGCGTCGGCGTCCGACACTTTCGATGAACGGTTACAACTCATTTCGATCAAGCTCGCGCCGGAAGGCTCGCGCGCTCGCGTTAGTCTTCGGCCTCGTGGTGCTTGCGTGCGGAAGCGGGTGTTCCAGATTTTATAAGAGCAAGGTGACCGTGCCCCCGCTGCTCTCGCCGCTCAAGGAAGCCGCGCCCGGCGAACTCATCGAAGTCGTCAACCGCATGGCGCAGGTCAACAGCCTGCGCGGCAAGATTGACATACAATTTTTAGACAATTCGTTTGCCCCCTGCGGCGTCACGGAGAAGTACCGCACGGCTGAAGGCGACGTGATCTTGCAGCGCAACGGCCAGATTTATCTCGTCATCAACGGGCCGTTCAGCGTCAAGATTGCCGAGATGACTTCCGACGGCGAACGCTTCCGCGTGGCCGTCTTGCAGGGCGACGACAAGTACCGCCGCTTCCTCAAGGGAACGAACATGGCGGCCTACCAAAGATTGGACGCCGGAGAGGAAGTTGACTGCGGCAAAGGCGACCAGAAGAAGACGGCGCAGATGCAGCAACGCGCGGCCTCCGCCTTCTCCGGCCTCCGCCCGCAGCACTTCACGGACGCGCTGCTCGTGCGTCCCGTCAGCGTAGGCGCGGCGGCGACGGACGCGAAGTTGACCTACGTGCGCAGCGAGTCTTTCGCCGAAGACATAGACACGCGACCGAACGCCAAACGCGGCGCGCGCGTCGTGCGCGGCTATTACATCCTCGACGAAATCGCGCCCGAATCCGAGGGGCGCGCGCGCTTGTTGCGCCGCTTCTGGTTCGACCGCTTCGGCGAAATCACTTTGGCGCGTTTGCAAACGTTCGGCGAGCGCGGCGAGTTGACGACCGACGTGATCTACCGCAACCCGCAGAGCTTCGGCGAGGCGACCAAATACATGCTCCCCGCCGACATAGAGATCACGCGCCCGCAGGATCGCTACTCGTTAAAAATCAGCTATCAAGTGCCCGAAGCCGTCAAAGTTGATCAGCCATGGCCGCCTGACGTGTTCGTACTCGAAAACAAATCGAACCTGCCGGAAGTTGATCTCGACGCGAAAAAGCAGTGACGGGTGACAAGTGACGAGTGACAAGTTAAAGACAAAAGAGCCTCAGCCCTGAAACTTGAAACCTGTTTTTATCTCGTCACTCGTCACTTGTCACTCGTCACTGAGTTTTTATGGATAGCCTTGTCGCCAACAACATTCGCCAGCGGCCCTTGCGTGCGCTCGTCAGCATCGCGGGCGTGGCGCTCGGCGTGTGTCTGGTGATGCTGTTCACGGGGCTGTCGCGCGGCATGTCGAACGATTTGCAGCGGCGTTCGTCAAACCTGCGCGCCGAGATCATCTTCACGCGACCGGGCGGGATGGAGTTGACGACTTCGACGGCGAACTTGAGCACGAAGTACGCCGACGAGTTGTTGAAGATCGAGGGCGTCGCTCAGGCCGTGCCCGTCATCCGCTACATCTTTCAGGGCGGGCGCGGCTTCGGCTTCGAGCAGGTCGAAGGCGTGGATTGGGACGGCTTCGCCGAGATGAACAAGATGCGTCTCGTCGAGGGGCGCGCGCCCTCTGCGGTTGACGAGGTGGTGATTGACGAGACGAAGGCGCGCAACGGCAACCTGAAGACGGGTGCGACGCTCGCGCTTTTCGGCGGCAAGCCGTACCGCATCGTCGGCATCTATTCACCCGAATCGGGCGCGCGCGTGAAGATGTCCCTGGACGCGATGCAGGACGCGCTCGAAGCGTCGGGCAAGTGCTCTTACATCCTCGTCAAAACTAAAGAGGGCGTCGATCCGCTCGCGGTAGTGCAGCGCATCGAGTCGCAGCCTTCGACGCAAGGCAACAAGATACAGTTGACGCGCGACATCATCACGAACATCGAGAAGACGATTCCCTATCTCGGCGTCTTCCTGCGCGCGCTCGTCGGGTTGTCGGCCATCGTGAGCGCGCTCGTCGTGATGCTCGCCATGTACACGACCATCACGGAACGGACGCGCGAGATCGGGATGCTCAAGGCGCTTGGCGCGTCGCGCGGCTACATCGTCTCGGTCATCGAGCGCGAGGCTTTCGTCATCAGTTTGCTCGGCTTAGTCTTGGGCTTCGCTGTCTCGTTCGTCGCGGGCTTTTTGATCAACCGCGCCTACGGGCTGATGTTTGAGTACGGCTGGCGTTGGGCGCTCGTGGCGTCGGCGATAGGCGTCGGCGGCGGAGTCGTCGGCGCGCTCTATCCGGCCATGCGCGCGGCGAATCTCGATCCGGTCAACGCTCTGGCTCACGAGTGACGGATAAAACAGTGACGAGTGACAAGTGACGAGTGACAAGTTAAATCAAGAACTTGTCTTAAACTTGTCTTTCATCTCGTCACTTGTCACTCGTCACTTGTCACTGTTTTATGAAAACTATCCTGCAAGCTGAAAATGTCGAGAAGGTCTATCGCGTGGGGAGCGTGGACGTGCCCGCGCTGAGGGGCGTCTCGCTCGATTTGGAGGAGGGCGAGTTCCTCGCGATCATGGGGCCTTCGGGATGCGGCAAGTCAACTCTGTTGCACCTGCTCGGCGGCCTCCTGACGCCTTCCGGCGGGCGCATCGTGATCGACGGCGAGGATTTGACCGCCGCCTCCGACGCCAAACGCACCGACATACGCCGCCGCAAGATCGGGTTCGTCTTCCAACGCTTCAACCTCTTCCCGACGCTCACCGCCGAGGGAAACCTGCGCCTCGCCGAACGCATCCACGCGGGCGGTAAAAACGGCGGTGACAAATCCGAGCGGCGGCGCGAGATTCTGAGCCTCCTGAAACTCGAAGACAAGATGCACCACAAGCCGCTCGAACTCTCCGGCGGCGAACAGCAGCGCGTCGCCTTAGCGCGCGCCGTCGTCAACCGCCCGGCCATCATCCTCGCCGACGAGCCGACCGGAAATCTCGACTCCGAAAACTCGGCAATCGTCCTCAACATGTTCCAGGAGATGAACTACCGCTTCAACCAGACCATCATCATGATCACGCACAATCCGGAGGCCGCCGCCATGTGCCGCCGCATCGTCCAGATGCGCGACGGACAAATTGTTGCGCCCAACACGGGTTTGCAGGTATAATGTCCGACGGTAGCAGGTGACACGGACAAGGGCGTGTGGCTTTTGTCTTTGCCACCTGTTGCTTTTATGGCAACCCCTTTTTGCCGGTTTGAACGCGAGGCGGTTTTGAAGTTCCTCCAAAAACTCTTTTTTTGGTCGTACGGACGCAGTACGTGGCAATATGACGTGCTCTGTGTACTTATCCTCGCGTTTATCTTTTTGACGCCCAGAAATTGGTTTGAAAACAGCGAACGCGGCCACCGCGAGTTGCATCAAAACGGTTCTACGACGGCGACGCGTTTGTTGCTAGTCTGGCCGGAAAATTCTCCGGCAAATCCCGGCACAGCAGATTTGGAAAGGCGCGTGAGAAGTGTCACGAATCGCGCCGATGCGCGGGTAACGGGCATGCGCCCCGTGCGAGACGCGGGCGGTCAGACAATCGCCTATGAGGTTGACATCGAATAAGCGTTCTTTATAATCGCTCGGATTTTCAGCCGGGCGAAAGTTTAGTTCCCCTTATTTCTTGAAGGAGTTTGCATGAAGAGATACTTGACGCTTGGCCTCGCAGTAGCTTTAACAGCCATCTTTGTCCTGTCCGGCACCCCCCGCACCGCCAGCGCGCAGAGCGCCGGTCTCGTCAGTTCCATCTTCTCCAAAATGGAGCGCAACCGCCGCGACCTGCGCAGCATGCGCGCCGGAATCAGCATGGAGAAGTACAACGCGCAGCTTCGCGACAGCGACAAGCGGACGGGCAAAGTGATTTACATGCCCGGCACGGGGCGCAACTCCTACGTGCGCGTTGACTGGCAGCGCCCGTCGCAGGAGACCTTAGCCGTCGCCGACGGCCAGTACACGCTTCTGAATCAACGCCTGAAGATGGCCTACGTCGGCGACGCCAACTCGAACCGCAACAAGGTGAGCGGCGTGCTTGGCTTCGGTTTGAGCGTGACGAAGGCACAGTTGGCGAGCGCGTATGAAACGCCGCAGAACGTCTACGAAGAGACGCTGTGGGGCGGCGTGCAGACCACGCACATGAAACTCGTGCCCAAAGGCAACGCGCGCTTCTCTTACGCGGAAGTCTGGGTGGACGGCAACGGCATGCCCGTCCAAACCAAAGTCGTGGAGAAGAACGGTGACTCGACGACGGTGCGTCTGATGGACGTGCAGCGCAACGTGAACATCGCCAAGAGCGAGTTCAAGCTCGACCTCGGCTCGGACATCAAGAAAGTTCGCGGCTAAATTTCCGCACGCCAGCTAAATACTACAGCCAAAGGGTTCTGGCTCGTCGAAGACCGGAACCCTTTGCTATTTCTGCCGAGGTCATGACGAAACGGGTTGGGTCTTCTTGCGTTCCGGCGCATAGATTTCGTATCTTCTCCCACGAGTCCGTAGCAGGGCAGCACGCAACGTAGCGAACGACACGGAGCGGGACGGGAGTTTCGCGCGGGCGCTGGAAGAAGTAGTAGTGGAAGAAGACGCTCTTTAGCCGACGGCCAGATGAAGAAAAGCAGTTTCCTTAAACTCAAAGCGCGCGAAGTGGATTTCATCGCGCGCGGGCTTCTGTCGCCGAACCATCCGGTCCTGGCGCACGTCATCCCCATGCGCCGTTGCAATCTGGCCTGCGCCTATTGCAACGAGTACGACGACTTCTCCGAGCACGTGCCCACGCCGGAGATGCTCCGCCGTCTCGACAAACTCGCCGACCTGAAAACTTCCATCGTCACCATCTCCGGCGGCGAGCCGATGATGCACCCAGAAATTTTCGAGATCGTGCGGCACATACGCCGACGCGGCATGATCGCCGGACTCATCACTAACGGTTTTTATCTCACGCCCGAAAAGATCAAGCGCTTCAACGAAGCCGGTCTGGAATACCTTCAGATCAGCATCGACAACGTCACGCCCGACGAAGTCTCGAAGAAGAGCCTGAAGTTGCTCGACAAGCGTTTGCAGTGGTTGGCCGAGCACTCGGATTTTCACGTCAACATCAACTCCGTCATCGGCGGCGGCATCAAGAACCCTGAAGATGCGCTCGTCATCGGACGCCGCGCGCTCGAACTCGGCTTCTCCACCACCGTCGGCGTCATCCACGACGGGCAGGGAATTCTTAAACCTCTGGCCGACGAGGAGCAGCGCGTCTATCGCGAACTGAAAGGACTCGGCAAGCAGGAGTATGCGCGGCTCGGCTGGTTTCAAGACAACCTCGCGGCAGGTCGCCCGAACGATTGGAAGTGCCGCGCCGGAGCGCGTTACCTCTACGTCTGCGAGGACGGACTCGTGCACTACTGCTCGCAGCAGCGCGGCTACCCCGGCATCCCGCTCGCCGACTACACGATGGAAGATTTCCGCCGCGAGTACAACGCGGAGAAGCCCTGCGCGCCGCTCTGCACCGTCGCCTGCTCGCACAAGGTCGCCATCCTCGACAACTGGCGCAACCCGCAAAAACCCGTCGCCACCAAGCAGCCGGCCAAAGAGTTGAGCGAGACGATCCGGCAAGTGCTGAGCGCGGAGTAGCAAAGGGGCGTTAGAGAAGTCGCCGCCGTCCTGTCCCGTCACAGTTTGATCGTTCTTTAATTCTCACCGGAGCGATAGACATGAAGCCGACACCGCACGGGTCGCGCCGACTTGCGCTTCTCATTTTCCCGTTACTCATCCTACCTCTGCTCGTCGCACAGCCAGGCGCGACGAACGCCGGACAACAAATCCACAACACGCGCGAGCAAGCTGCGCCGAATGATTCCGGCACGCTGAGATTTACCGTCACCGTCACCGGCGCGAAGGGCGGTTTCATAACCGGCCTGACGAAAGACAATTTCTCCGTCTGGGAAGGTAAGACCGAGCGCGAGATCACTTACTTCCGCAGCGACGATTTGCCTTTGAGCGTCGGCGTACTCGTTGACGTATCCGGTTCGATAGAGGCGCGGACGCTGGCTATGGCGAAGTATGCGGTAGCAAAGTTCGTCGAACGGAGTCACCGCGATAACGAATATTTCGTCGGCGAGTTCAACGAAGGCCGTCGCGATTTGACCGGCTGGACGCGGGACGCGCAGGAGATTTTGAAGGGTCTGGACAAAATTGCCGTACCGCCGCTCGGCTCGCAGGCGAACCTTAAACCGCGCGGGCAGACGGCCTTTTATGACGCTTGCGCCGTCGCGCTCGAAGAGGTCGCGCGCCGCCCGAACCGGAAACACGTCTTGCTGCTCATCACGGACGGGCAGGATAACCATTCGCGCCTCACGCTCGATCAGCTTCGCCGGAAGGTGAAGGAGTCGGACGTGCAGATTTATGGTCTTAGTATTACCGATCCGAACAAGCGACCCGACTATTACAGGGTGGATGGTCAGGTGATCCTCGATGAGTTGGCAACGGAATCCGGCGGGTGGGTTTACTTCCCTGGTAACAAAAGAGAGTTGGACGAATCGGTTGAGCGGATCGCGACGGAGTTGCGGCATCAGTACGTGATCGGGTTCACACCCACGAACGCGGCGCGGGGCGGCAAGTGGAACAAAGTTAAAATCAAAGTTACACCGCCGTCAGGGGTGTCGCTCAAAGGCTCAAGAGCGCGCAGCCGCGAGGGTTATTTTTCACCTGTAACAACGCCCGCCCCCTAAGCCTGCACGCCTTTCTTCACTGCAAACATCATCCGGCAAAACATTTGCGATTCTTCAACGCGCGACCGCGCCGCCTTGCGTCTGCCCGACGCGCGCCGCCACGCCCGCGCAGCGCGCATCGGGCGACGGACGGGCGCACGCGCTTCCACGCAGAAACTTTTGATATTCGATTGTCGCCTCCGACGCACGACCGAGCGCGTCGAGCGAGAAGGCGACGTGGTAGGGGATCAGTTCGTCGGTTTCGCCGCCGCGTTCGGCGGCGCGAAACTCGGAGATCGCGGCTTCGGATTGGCCGTCTTCGAGGAGTTGGACGGCGAGTAGTTTGCGCGTGTGCGCGTCGTCGTTGAGGCGGAGCGCGGCGCGGTAGGCGCGGATCGTTCTGGCGCGTTGGCCGAGCAGGCGCGCTTGCGCGGCGCGTGCCAGATGCGCGTCGAAGCTGTGGTAGTCGCGGTAAAAATAGGCCGCGCCCGCGAGGAGCAGCGCGAGCGCGTAGAGGAGCGCGGGCACGTAGTTTCTTCTCCTGCGCGTGCGCGACGGGCGACCCTCTTCCGCTGGTTGAGCGTTTATTGATTGAGCGTTTGCCTGTTGCTCGTCGGCGTGAGCGTCGGCGTGTTCACGGGCGTCGTTTGAAGTTTGTGCTTCCGTCGTAAGTGCGGCGTGCGCCTGTTGTGTGTCTGCCGGAGGAGTTGTCGGTTCAAACTCGGAAGTGTTTGGTTCAACTTGCGGCGGCGCGTCGGGCTTCGGTGTGTAGAGTCGCGCGACGAGGTAGAGGGGCAGGACGACGGGCGGGGACAGGAGCGTGGCGAGCGTCCAGGCGAGGACGGCGTAGAGCGGGAGTGCGCGGCGGCGCGCATCGTAGAGCACCCACGCGGAGACGAGCACACTGAGCGCGAAGAGGAACGGCGGCAGCCATTCGGATATTCCGCCCGTCGAAATTTGCCAGCGCGAAGTCAACTCACGATCACGGCTGCTTGGTGATGTCTTCGCCGACGGCGTGCAGCGTCATCGAACTCGACAGTCCCAGACCCGAAAGTCTTCCGGCCATCAGGACGACGATCTGCCCCTGTTGCACGACGCCCGCTTCCATCAGCGTGCGGTCGCCCGCCGCGATCATGCCTTCGGTCGTCGTCGGCTGCGAGTAGACATGAGGCTCGACCGCCCAGATGAGCGCGAGTTCGTTCATCACCTCACGCGAGTGCGTGAGCGCGGCGATGCGCTGCGCGGGGCGCAAGGCCGACAGACGCCGCGCCATCAAACCCGACTCCGTGAAGACCGCGATCACCTTCGCGTTCATCTCTTCGGCAGCGAAGGCCGCCGCCTCGCAGATCGCGCGGCTCACGCGCCCCGATTGCTTGCCCGCCCACTTCGTCACCAGACTCGATCCGGTGCTACGCCCCGTCTCCGCCGATTCGATGATGCGCGCCATCGTCGCCACCGTCGCCACAGGGTATTGGCCGGTCGCCGTCTCGGCGGATAGCATCAACGCGTCCGAGCCGTCCCAGACGGCGTTCGCCACGTCCGAAGCCTCGGCGCGCGTCGGGCGCGGCTCGGTGATCATGGATTGCAACATCTGCGTCGCCGTGATGACGAACTTGCCCGCGTCGTTGGCCTCTTCGATGATCCGTTTTTGATAGACGGGGACGAGTTCCACGCTCGTCTCCACGCCGAGGTCGCCGCGCGCGACCATCACGCCGTCGGCGGCGGTGATGATCGCGGCGAGATTGTCAATCGCCTCCGACTTCTCGATCTTGGCGACGAGCGGCGTGTTGCCTCCGGCGGCCTTGATTAACGCCTTCGCTTCGAGGCAATCTTCGGCGCGGCGTACGAAGGAGAGCGCGATGTAGTCCACGCCCGCGCGCACGGCGAATTGCAGATCGCGCCGATCCTTGTCGGTCAGAGAGGGAATCGGCAGGGCGACGCCGGGCAGGTTGATGCCCTTGCGTTCGTTCAGGAAGCCGCCGTTGATGACGCGGCAGATGACATCCGTTTCGGTCGTGCGCTCGACGCTCAAGGCGATTGCGCCGTCGTCGAGGAGTATGCGCGCGCCCGCGTGCACGTCGCGCGCGATTCCGGCGTAGTTAGTCGAGACTTCGCGCGCGTCGCCAGCGACGGCGCGCGTCGTGAGCGTAAAGATCGCATTCTCTTCGAGCATGACGGGCTGGCCGCCCTGCAAGACGCCGGTTCTGATCTTCGGGCCGGAGAGGTCAACGAGGACGGCGAGCGGGCGGCGCATGCGTTCGGCGGCGGCGCGCGCGCGGCGGATCGTCTCGGCGTGCTCCTCCTGCGCGCCGTGCGACATGTTGATGCGGACGGCGTTTACGCCCGCCGCCAGCAACGCTTCAATCGTCGCCGGTTCGCGCGACGCAGGCCCCAACGTGGCAAGGATTTTGGCTCTTCTCATAAGTACAGTGACGAGTGACAAGTGACGAGTGACGAGCAAGAAAGAAGACAGTTTTTTGATTTAACTTGTCACTCGTCACCTGTCACTTGTCACTGTTTCTCCTCCAGTGCTGCCTGCACGGTGCGTTCGAGTTCGGCGGAGATTTTCGCGTCGAAGCCGACGAAGCGTTTGGCGAGCCGCCCTTTGCGGTCGTAGACGTAGGTTTGCGGGATCGCGGAGTTGTCTGCGAAAAAGAGTTCGGACATTTGATCGTCCGGGTAGCCGAGCGCGTACTGGATGCCGAACTCCTCTATGAAGTCGGGCACTTTGGGGCGGTCTTCCGCGCCGCCGACATTCAAGCCGACGACGTGCAAACCCTGCGCGCCGTAGCGACGCTGCAAAGCGATCAGGTGCGGCACTTCGTCGCGGCAGGGCGGGCAATACGTCGCCCAGAAATCCAGTACCAGCACCTTGCCCTCGAAGTCTGCGCCCTTCGCGCGCCGCCCGTCGAGCGTCGTCCATTGCGAAGCATGCACGACGCCGACGCCGTTAGGCGCGGTTGTTGAAGATGACGAGCCGTGCGCCGTTGCGATTGGCGGCATCGGCAACGCGGTGCGCGGCATCTGCGTGCCTTGCGGCGTGTCCGTCGCGGCCTTGTTCGCAGACGACTTGTTGGCGGTGTAATCGGTGTTACCGCACGAGAGCGAGAGCGCGACGAGCGCACCGCAAACAACTACGGCCAGACGCCGCGATGTGTAAGAACGTGTTGACATACTACTTCCAAAACTCCTGTGCTGTGGGAAGTGAGCCGTATTCTACACGACGATGAAGAAAGGATGAAGGATGAACTGAAAGGCCGTCCGTGGTCAGTAGTCCGTTGTCTGTTGCATGTGGCCGATGAGCGAGTCGCTAAAGATTGAGATTCAAGCCGGGTCGCACGAAAACAACTGACAACTGACGACGGACAACTGACGACGGACAACTGACGGCTTTTACTTCATCGTTCATCGTTCATCGTTTCGCCTCCCTGCTCCGTCTCTTCGAGCGAGGGGCGTTCGTCGTGCGCGGCGACGCGGTAGTCTTCGTCAGCCCAGTGGCCGAAGTCTATGAGCTTGCAGCGTTCGGAGCAGAAAGGGCGGTGCGGGTTGCCTTCCCACTGGACGGGCTTTTTGCATTTCGGACATTTCTTCATAAATCACAAATGAAGGGGAAAGGGGTAAAGGGTAAAGGAAAAAGAAAAGAGCCACGTGAGAGCGTGCGCTGCCTTCTTCATCCCTTACCCTTTACCCATTTCCCCTTACCCTGCTTTTCCTTTTCAGGCCGTCGCGAGCGTCGGCGCGGGCGGTTGCTTGATCAAAATTTTGCGGTCAACGAAATCGATCATACCCGCGCGGCGCATGTCGTTCAAGCGGACGGTGATGCTCTCGCGCGTCGAGCCGACGATGGAGGCGATTTCGCGGTGCGGCAAGTTGAGATCGATGAGGACGCCGTCCGTGCCCGGTTGGCCGTAGCGCTCGGAGAGTTCGTGGAGGAGTTTTTCGAGCCGCGCCGGAATGGCGTCGAGCGCGAAGTCCGCAACGCGCTGCTCGGAACGTGCTAGTCGTTGACCGACCAGACGGAAAGTGTAATCATAAAGCGTGCGGCTTTGAGACATGGCCTCACGAAAATCCCCGACCGGAATCCTTAACAGCCGCGCCTGTTCAAACGCGACGGCGCACATCTGTCTTGCCCCCGAACCGTAGAGCGCGAATTCGCCGAAGAGCGAACCGGCGGGAAGAATGTCTATGACCGCTTCACGTCCCGTCTCCTTTTCGCTGCGGCACAGTTTGACGCGCCCGCGCGCGATCAGGTAGAGCGAGTCGGGCGTGTCGCCGTCGCGATAGACGAAGCGGCGGCGGCGAAAATCTATGGCGGTGGAGGAGGCGGCCAGTTTTGCGATCAAAGTCTCGTCGAGACCGTCGGCGATCTCGGACTGGCGTATAATATCTGCGCGATCTGCGACGCTCAGGTCGCAAGCTCTTCGGTGCGGCATAAGGGGGGAAACCTCGAAATTAAGGATCGTCAAAGGGAAATCAAATTCAGCTTCTTCGAGTGGCGCGCTACTGCGAGGGGAGGCGTCCGGGGAAACTGTTAGTAAGTTGATTAGCGCAAATGGGCAAGAAAGCGCGGGTCTGGCATAAATACACGAGCGGGCGTTCGGTCAAGGCTTAAAATTTTTTCGACATGTTCTGAAAGGATTCGGGTAAGCTCTTAGATCGAACGCGGGCTAACACGGCAACCGTCCTTGTTAAAGCGCACTCTAACATGCAATGGCGGGCGCATGCAAGAGTTGTTTTCGACTGACAAGCCCGACGGATTAAGCGGGGAAGTATGTTAAGTAAATTTACCGTTCTTGTGGTTGACGACGAGCCGGACAAGCGGCAGTTGCTCAAAGTCGCGCTCGAAATGGCCGGCTACACCGTGCACACGGCGAACGACGGCGCGCAGGGGCTGGCGGCGGTCGAGTCGCAAGCCTTCGATTTGATCGTGACGGACGTGATGATGCCCAACCTCGACGGCTACGAGATGGTCAAGCGCATCCGCGCCAACCCGCAGACGCGCTTCATCCCCGTCATCATCCAGACGGCGGCCAAAGGCGCGGCGCAGGACGCGCGGCGCGGCTCGCAGGTCGGCGCGATGGGCTACATCACAGACCCCACAGACCTCGACCTGCTGCTCGCGCGCGCGCGCACTTTGCTTGACTTCAAAAACTATCTGGACTCCTGCGAGGAGGCCGCCTTCACGGATCACCTGACGGGACTGGCGAACCGTCGCCGCTTCGAGCGACAACTCGAACGCGAGGTGGCGCGCACGCGTCGCTACGGCCACCCGTTCTGCCTGCTCATACTCGACATAGATCACTTCAAAGCCGTCAACGACACCTACGGCCACGAAGGCGGCGACGAGGCGCTCCGGCGTCTCGGCCACGTCTTGCAGACGGGCACGCGCGGCGTCGATCTGGCGGCGCGCATCGGCGGCGAGGAGTTCTGCATCATCCTGACCGAGACGGATTTCGCGCACGGCCTCGAAGTGGCCGAACGCCTTCGCAAGACCATCGGCGAGACGGACATTCCCGAAGCCGCGCGCGTCACGGTCAGCATCGGGCTGGCAGAATTCACGGAGCGCGTGCGCGATGGGCGCGAACTCTATGCCTCCGCCGATGCCGCGCTCTACGAGGCGAAACGACAGGGGCGCAACCGCGTCGTCTCCGCCACGCAGGACGCGAACCCCGCGCCCGCGCTCGGCGTATCATAAAAAGGATGAAGTAGGAACGATGAACGATGAAGTGAAAGCGGTCAGTTGTCAGTAGTCAGTTGTCCGTTGCATGTGGCTATCACGCAAGCTACTAAAGATTGGATTGAACAACGGACTACTGACAACGGACAAGGGACAGTTCTTCCGTTCATCATTTGTTCTGGAGGTTTCATGGCTGATTATCGGGATAAGTTGGAAGAGTGGAGCGAGGCGGCGCGGCGTAAGGCGCGAGAGTTGGACGAGCGTTACAAGATCAAGGATCGCGTCGAAGAGGGCGCGCGCGTGGCGCAGGACGCGGCGAAGCGCGGGGCGACGCGCGTGGTGAGCGAGGCGGAGCGAGCGCGCGCGGAGGCCGAGCGTCTGGGCGAGGATTACGACGTGCGCGAACACGTCGGCGAAGTGAGCGAACAGGCGCGGCGCGCGGCGCAGGAGGCCGAGCGACGTGCGCGCGAGGCGGGCGAGCGTTTGCGCGGCGCGGGGCGCACGGCAGGCGAGCGAGCGAATGAGGTCTTCGACGGCGCGAAGAAACATTACGAGCGTGCGGCGCGTGTGTACAGCGTCGGTTCGGGCGTGACGCGTGCCACGACAGCCGCGAGCGCGGGGCTGTTCAAAGCCTTCGATTGGGCGCGCGAGAATCCGAAACAGGCCGTCATGGTGTCGCTCTCGATTGCGGGGGGCCTCGGCGCGGGCGCGGTCTTCCCGCGTCTCGACGGCGTGCTCATCGGCGCGCACCCGCACTGGTTCACACACTCGGCCTTGCCCGTCTGGGCGCTCCGGCGCGCGGGCGCGAAGTTTGACAGCTACTTGAGCGAGCGCGAACGCCTCGTCGCCGAAGGCCGACTGACGGAGGCCGAACGCAAGCGCGCGGAGTTTGAACGCTCAATCGTGCGCTACGTCGGCGCGCCGTTGCTCGGCGCGTTCAGTTGCGCGGCGGGAGTTGCCATCTGCGCGCAAGTGTTCCAACCGGGCAACATCGTCGGCGCGCCCATCAGTTGGATACTCGGCGGCAACCCCGTCCTCGAAGGCATCTGGTTGTTCTCGAACGGCGTGATCTGTTTCCAGCAGGGCTACAAATTTTTTATGATCGCCCTCAAAGACCAACAGGACGTGGCGCGCATCGTTCGCGAGATCAAGGGACTATTACCCGCCGCCGCAACAGCATAAAGAAACTCAACACATCCGTTCGACGAAAAGCCGCTCAACGTTTGTTGGGCGGCTTTTTCTTGTTCTGAGTCGTGAGGCGCGTTTGATTAAGTGACACTCCAATCCAGCTCAAGAGATCGTGATGGGGAACAGCACGAAGGAGAGCAGGAAGACCGCGAGCGTGACGAGCGCGACGGCGAGCCTCGCGCTTCCGAGCGGTTGGCGTTCGTCTTCGGCGCGCGGGTGAGGGACGCGTAGCATGACGAAGAGCAGGAGCGCGTAGAGGAAGCCGCCGGGCGAGTTGTGCCACTGCCAGCCGAGCACTGCGAGCGACACCATCGAGACGAAGGCCGCGCGACCGATCCACTTGTGCGTGCGCGTGCCGAAGACGGCGAAGACGGCGTGCCCGCCGTCGAGTTGTCCGACGGGCAACAGATTCAAACTCGTCACGAGCAGGCCGATCCACGCGGCGAAGTAAAAAGGGTTGGGCGCGATGTTCATGAGATTGACGCCGAGCGCGTGCGCGAAGAGGCGCAGGAGCGGCGGGTCGTTGAAGATGATGAACTCGCCCGTGGGCGGCGGCGCGGGTTGCGCGGTGAGAATCGCGGCGACGGCGACGGGGATGATGACGACGAAGCCCGCGAGCGGCCCGGCGACGCCGATATCGAAGAGCGCGCGGCGCGTCGGGATAGGGGATTTGATCTTGATGAACGCGCCGAACGTGCCCGCGAGAAAAAGCGGCGGCGCGGGGATGAAGAAGGGGAGCGTGGCGGCGACACCGTAGCGACGGCAGGCGACGTAGTGCCCGGCCTCGTGCGCGAGCAGGATCGAGAGGAGGGCTGCGGCAAACGTCGCGCCCTCCGTGATGAGTTCGGGGTGCGCGAAGGCTTGACGCAGCAGTTCGCGCACGGCGAGAAAGTAATAGGCGGGGACGTAAGCAAAGTAGCCGAACCAACTGGCGGGCGCGGCGAGGTTCGGTTCGATGTCGGGAAGGTTTGCCGCGGCGGTCGCCTGCATGACGCCCGCGAGTGTGGCGGTGAAAGCAGTCAACAAAAAGAGCGCGGCGTGACGCGCCCACTCGCGCGCGGTCGGTCGCGCTGCTCGCGGTCGAACCAGAGTTGCGCGGGTGTCGGCTAAAGGCGGGAGCGGGTGAAACGTCTCTGACATAAGAGAGCAGTGACAAGTGACGAGTGACGGGTGACGAGTTAAGACAAGTAAATCGTTAAAGACCGTAAATCGTGAATCGTAAATCGTGAATAGAGGAAAGCAGTTTCTTTCTATTCACGATTTACGATTCACGATTTACGGCTTTTCTCTCGTGACTTGTCACTCGTCACTTGTCACTGCATCAGGCACGTCGGTGTCGTGTCCGGCGTCGTCGGCGTCGAAGCCGTGCGCCTGGAGTTCCTTACCGGGCTTGAAGCGTATGGTCTTGCCGGTCGGGATGGCGACCTCTTCGCCGGTGCGCGGGTTGCGCCCGACGCCGCGCTTGCGCGGTTTGACGACGAAGACGCCGAAGCCGCGCAACTCTATGCGTTCGCCGCGCGCGAGCGCTTCCTTCATCGAATGAAAAAGCGCGTCCACGGCCTGTTCGGCCTTCATCTTCGGCACGCCCGTGCGATCCGCGACGCGGTTGACGATGTCGAGTTTAATCACGCTTGGTAAGCCTCCGTTGGGGTCTGTCGAGCGCTGTCGTTTGGTCTGTAAACTATAGACGCCGCTTGATAAACGATAATAGAGACGCGCCGCGAACACTGTCAAGCAGTTGCCCGCCGCCCCTCGCGTTGACAAAGCGCGCGGCGCGCGGCTAACCTCGAAACGCGTGATCTTCGAGCGGTGAGAGAGTGCCCCCGACGGATGGTTCACGCGAGAAGCCTATGTTCAAGCGTCAGAGCGCGCGCCGCAGCCCGCAGTTCGGCGACATCGGAATCGAGGACGACCGCGACATCGAAGTGCAGCGACTCGATCAGGAGTCGCGCAAGCACTTCTGGTCGGAGGCGCGCCTGTTGTTTCGCGATCTCGTCTTCGCGCTGCTGGTCGCCGCGCTCTTCGTCGTCTTCGTCGTGCAGCCCGTCAAGGTCGAGGGTACTTCGATGCTGCCGCGCCTGCACGACGGCGAGCGCATCTTCGTCAACAAACTCGTCTATTACCACTGGCCGAAACTCGATAGGGGCGACATCGTCGTCTTCTGGTTTCCGGACGATCCGGACAAGAGCTACATCAAGCGCGTCATCGGTTTGCCGGGCGAGGTGGTGGAAGTGCGCGGCGGACGCATACAGATCAACGGGCAGGATTTGAACGAGCCTTATCTCGATCCGCAACTCAACGTCGGGCGCATGTCGCTGCCCGCCACGCTCGTCAAGCCGCATTACTATTTCGTGATGGGCGACAACCGCGACAATTCGAGCGACTCGCGCATCTGGGGTCAGGTTCCCGAAAAATACATCTACGGCAAAGCGCTCCTGCGCTACTGGCCGCTCGCGGACGCGACCATCATCCGCCATGAAACCGACTACGCGCTCACCGCGCCCACCGTCTCGCCGACGCCCTTCGCCGAGCCGTTGGAGGAAGAGGAAAGTGAGCCGTAAAGCTGTCAGTAGTCAGTTGTCCGTTGTCCGTTGCTTGTGATCGGGAAGATGAGTCGTCATAACTTAAATTTAAGCTCGGGCAGCATAAAACAACTGACAACTGACTACTGACCACTGACGAAGTTTTTATGCTCGACTGGTTAAAGCCGCTCCTGATGATGTTCTACGCGCCGGTGCGCGCGATGGGCCTGGTGCGCGACCGCGCGCCGCTCGGTTTCGCCGCCGTCGTCGCGCTCCTTGTGCGCGTCGGCTACGTGTTCTATACGCAGTGGCTTTATCTGGCCGTGCAGATCGGGATCGGCGGCGCGTTCGTCGGCGTCGCCGTCGTGACGGCGACTATAGGCAGCCTTCTCCTCGTTGCGGTCATCTACGTCCCCTCTCTAGTCTTCTTCGCCAACTTGTTCGAGCGCCGGGGGAGTTTCAGCCTGGTGCTGCAACAGGAGTTCGCGCCGCTCGCCTCCGCCATCTTCTACTCGTGGATCGCGGCGCACATGGTTGCCTTCCCGCTGGCCGTACTCGCGCGCGTGAGCGGATTCGAGGCGGACGTGATCGCGCAGAGCCAGCAACTTTCCGAAGCCTTCATCGCGCAGCAACAACTGCCGCCCGAAGCCGTCGAGCAGATACGCAGCCCGCAGCAGTTCGCCAGCAGTTTCTCTCTGATGTTGATGCTGCCGTTCTTTCTGATCGGGTCGATTGTGGCGGTGCGCGAAGTGTTTCGCGTGGCCTGGCTGCGCGCCGTCGCGGCGGTGGTCGGGGGCGGGCTGGTGATCTTCCTCGTGTCGCCGCTCCTCAGGCAGATCGGCGGGCTGTTCACGTCGCCCTTCCTGCTCATCCTGCTCTTTCTGCTCCTGCGCGGTTACTTCTCGGAGGTCATGCGCACGCAACGCGCGCGCGCCTCGTTTCGCCAGAACCTCGAAGCCGCCACGCTCAACCCCGCGGACGCGTCAGCCCACTACAACCTCGGCCTCGTACACCTGCAACGCAAGGAACTCGACGAGGCCAAAGAGCGTTTCATGCGCGCCGTCGAAATTGACGGCGACGAAATAGACGCGCATTTTCAACTTGGCCGCATCGCGCGGATGCAGAACGATCCGGCGGGCGCGATCAGCCGCTTCGAGCAGGTGGTCGCGCGCGACGAAGCGCACTCGCAGCACGAAATCTGGCGCGAGATCGGCGCGACCTATCTCGCCGCCTCACAGTTCTCTGACGCCTACGACGCGCTCGCGCGCTTCCTCGAACGCCGCCAGAGCGATCCGGAAGGTCTCTACCTGATGGGGCGCGCTCTCTCCGGCATGGGGCGCACGCGCGAGGCCGCCGACTCCATGCGCGCCTGCATCGAAGCCGTCAAGACCGCGCCCGCTTACAAATATCGCGCCGAAAAACGCTGGCTCAACGAGGCGCAACAGTTCTTGCGGACGCAGGCTTAAAGGCTGTCCGTTGTCCGTCGTCAGTAGTCCGTTGCATGTGGCTTTTCAAACGAGTTGCTAAAGACGGAATTACTCAACTAACGACAGACAAAAAAACAACTGACGACGGACAACTGACAAAGATCAAATTATGAGTGAACTCAAATCGGCGCTGCTCGCGCTTGAAGATGGACGGACGTTTCGCGGTCGCTCGTGGGGCGCGGAGGGCGAGGTGTACGGCGAGATGGTCTTCAACACTTCGATGTCCGGCTATCAGGAAGTTTTGACCGACCCGTCTTACGCGGGGCAGATCGTGTGTATGACTTACCCGCTCATCGGCAACTACGGCGTGAACGCGAGGGACGCGGAATCGAGCCGCCCGTGGGTCGAGGGCTTCGTCGTGCGTGAGGCGAGCCGCACCATGTCCAACTGGCGCGCGGAAGAGACGCTCGACGCTTACTTGAAGCGTTGGAATATTGTCGCCGTCGATCACATAGATACGCGCGCTCTCGTCCGCCACATACGCGACAGGGGCGCGATGCGCGCGTGTTTGTCAACCGTTGATTTGGATGTTGAAAGTCTGGTGGCGCGTGCGCGCGCGTCCGAGTCGATGGAGAACAGGGAACTGGCGAGCGTCGTCACGACGAAGGAGTCTTACACCGTTCCGGCGGCGGGTGCTGAGGAGCGTTTCCACGTCGTCTGCTACGACTTCGGCGTGAAGACGAACAGCCTGCGCGAGTTCGCGCGGCTCGGTTGCCGCCTGACGGTCGTGCCCGCTTCGATGCCCGCCTCGGATGTTTTGGCCTTGAAGCCCGACGGGATTTTTCTCTCGAACGGGCCGGGCGATCCGGCTTCGATGACGGCGGTGGTGGAAGAGATCGCGCGCGTCGCGCGGTCGGGCGTGCCGACGTTCGGCATCTGCTTCGGCCATCAACTCCTGGGGCGCGCCTTCGGCGGCTCGACTTACAAGTTGCGCTTCGGGCATCGCGGCGGCAACCAGCCCGTGCGCGAAGAGGCGACGGGCACAATCGAGATCACTTCGCACAATCACGGCTTCGCCGTCCAGGCCGACACGCTTCCATCTGACGTGGAAGTCACGCACATCAACCTCAACGACAACTGCGTCGAGGGGATGCGCCACAAACAGTTGCCCGTCTTCTCCGTTCAATACCACCCCGAAGCCGCCCCCGGCCCGCACGACGCCGCGCACCACTTCCGCCGCTTCATTGAGTTGATGGAACAGACGGCGCGACAGAGAAATTGATTTAGAGAACGAGATACTTCGCGGGCACGTGCTCTGTGAGCCACACTCCATTGTCGGAGCGGTAAAATTTATAGCCGTCCGCGTGCATCCGCCCGCTCTCCACCTCGATCACGTACGGCTCGCCGTGACGCGCGCCGACCTTTGCGGCGGTCGCGGCGTCCGCCGAGAGGTGGACGTGGTGGCGTTCACCTTTCAACAACCCGCGCGCTCTGATCGAAGCGAGCAGGCGTGAGGCCGTCCCGTGGTAGAGCACGGGAGGCGGCGCGAGCGGCGCGTATCCGAGTTCGACGCCTACGGAATGACCCTGACTCGCCCTGATCCGCGTGCCGTCCTCGTTAAAGGCAAAACGCTTCTTGTCGTTCTCCCGCACCACCGCGCCCAACTCTTCAAGCGTGATCGGAAAGTTGTGCGCCCGACACGCCGCGAGCAGGACGGAAACGTCCACCCACCCGGCACGATCCAACTCGATCCCGATCCGCGCGGGCTGGTGCCGCAGCACGAGGCTTAAAAATTTACTGACGCGGACGAGTTGGCTTTGCATCGGTGCGTCCCGTGAGGCGCGACGGGTCTTTAACCTTCACTCTGCAATTTTGGTTTCGGGGTTGGCGGAACAACCGGAGTTGCAGCGGGTGGTGGCGGTGCGGCGGCTTCGTCGGGCTTGAGTAGGGAGGCGACGATGCCTTCGTCTTTGCCGCGATGTTCGAGCCAGTGGCGGTAGCCTACGGAGATGATGGCGATGACGGGGATGGCGAGAAAGATTCCGGCGACGCCCGCGAGTTCCGCGCCGCAGAGGATGGCGAGGATGACGGAGAGCGGGTGCAGGTGTATGCCCTGACCGATGATGCGCGGGTAGGTCACGTAGTCGTGAACGATGCGCAGGACGGCGAGGAAGATGAAGACGACGAGCGCCTGAGACGGCGAGTGGAAGCTCGACACCGCGACGGCCAGAACGAAGATGGTGAGCGGCCCGGCGAGCGGGATGAATTCCAGAAAGCCCGCGAGTATGCCGAGTACGAGCGCGTAAGGCACGCCGATCAGCATGAAGCCAACGGTGCAGATCACGCCGATCAGGAGGCACGCGATGAGTTGGGCGCGTATGTAGGCGGCGAGCGTGCTGTTGACATCCTGAAACAGTTCGTCGCCGCGCCAGCGCATGCGCCCGCGCGGGAGCATCTGCAAAGCGGTGCGGCGAAAGCTGTCGGCGTCTTTCAAGAGGAAGAAGGCGAGTATGGGGATCAAGATCAGCCACGGCGCGTAGCCGAGCGCGAAAGTCGCGGTGTGGACGGCGGTGCTTTGCACGTACGTGCCGACGGTGTGAATCGTCTCCGAGACGGTTTCTTTGACTGATTCGCGCGCGGGCGAGGGGATGCGTTGATAGAAACGCTCCAACTTTTGCGTGCTGTCGGAGAGGGTTTTCGAGTAAGTCGGCGCTTGCCGCCCGATCTCCGTCAACTGTTCGCCGACGTGCGGGAGCAGTAGATAGACGGCGAGGCCGAGTCCGCCGAAGATGCCGACGTAAACGACGCCGATGGCGAGCGTGCGCGGAACGTAGTGCTTGCGCTCGCGCCCGCGCAGCCAGATCGGGTGGTGTACGAATTCCACAAGCGGCGCGATCAGGTAGGCGAAGAAGATCGAGAGCACGAGCAGGAGGATGACGCCTTCCAGCATGTAGAGCGCCCAGATGACCATCGCCACGCCGAGTATGATCAAGATCAGGCGCAGCACCGCGCGCGTCTGCGGCCAGGACGCCTCCGCCGCCGCGACCGCCGCCGTCTCCGCAACTTCCGCTACCTCTTTTTTGTGTTCGCTCTTGCTCTCAGCCATAAAATTTAACGATGAAGTAGGAACGATGAACGATGAACTGAAAGCAAGTTGACTTTAGTTCATCGTTCCGCGTTCATACTTCATCGTTTCCCCTCAGTCGTCTTCGATGTCGTATTCGTAGTGTTGCAGGTGCGGGGCGGAAGGCTCCCAGACGAGGCCGCGCCATTCGTCGCTGGCGTTCATCAGTTGGAGCGCGGCGAGCGGCTGCGCCGGGTTGCGCTCGATGCGCAAGACCTCCGCCACCGCCGACACTTTCGGCGCGCCCTCGCGCATCACCGCGATCTGCACGCGGCTGCCCACGTCCGGCAGCGTCTCCAGGTGTACGAGCGCGCCCATCGGCCCGACGTTCGTGGTCTGCCCCTCGACGACCACGTGCTTGCCCGAAGCGCCGTCATCCCACTCGGCGCGCACCGGCAAACTGATAACATAACGAGGCCCCGTTCGCTGCTCGGTCGTGTGATGTTGAGACATATTTGAAACCAGTGACGAGTGACGAGTGACGAGTGACAAGTTAAACACAAGTGGATTGTAAATCGCGGATCGCAAATAGAAAGAACATTCTTTCTCTATTCACGATTCACGATTTACTTGTCACTCGTCACTTGTCACTCGTCACTGTTTTATTGTCACTTCCTCCTTTTCAGTCTTCTTCCTGCGCGCGCAGTTTTTCGAGTACGGAAAAATCTTCGAGGGTCGTCGTGTCGCCCGCGACCGCGCCGTTTGACGCGATTTCGCGCAGCAGCCGTCGCATGATCTTGCCCGAACGAGTTTTCGGCAGTTGATCCGTGAACCTGATCTCATCGGGACGCGCCAGCGCGCCGATCTCGCGCGCGACGTGGCGGCGCAACTCCTCTTTCAACTCGTCGGAAGTCTGCCGCGAGCCTTCGAGCGTGACGAAGGCCACGATGCCCGAACCCTTGATTTCGTCCGGTCGCGCGACGACCGCCGCCTCCGCCACCGCCTCGTGCGAGACGAGCGCGCTCTCGACCTCCATCGTGCCCAGACGATGCCCGCTTACATTTATGACATCATCAACGCGCCCCATTATCCAGTAATAACCGTCTGCGTCACGCCGCGCGCCGTCGCCCGCGAAATAGACGCCCTCGATCTCCGACCAGTAGGCCGCGCGGTAGCGTTCGTCGTCGCCCCAGATCGTGCGCAGCATCGAAGGCCACGGACGACGGATTACGAGGTAGCCGCCCTCGCCGCTGCCGACCGCCTCGCCCGTCTTCGTCATAATGTCAACTTCGATGCCGGGCAGAGGCCGCGTCGCGGAACCGGGCTTCGTCGGCGTCGCGCCCGGCAGAGGCGAGATCATGATGCCGCCCGTCTCCGTCTGCCACCACGTATCGACAATCGGGCAGCGACCCTTTCCGATGACTTGCCTGTACCACATCCAGGCCTCCGGGTTGATCGGCTCGCCGACCGTGCCGAGCAGGCGCAAGGATGACAAATCGTGTTTCAAAACCCACTGCTCGCCCCACTTGATGAAGGCGCGTATCGCGGTCGGCGCGGTGTAGAAGATGTTGACGCGGTGGCGTTCGACGATGCGCCAGAATCTGTCCGGCTCCGGCCAGTTCGGCGCGCCTTCGTACATCAAGGTCGTCGCGCCGTTCGAGAGCGGCCCATAGACGACGTAGGAATGACCCGTCACCCAACCGATGTCCGCCGTGCACCAGTAAGTGTCTTCATCGCGCAGGTCGAAGACCCACTTCGTGGTGAGGTGTGCCCAGAGCAAGTAGCCCGCGGTCGTGTGCAGGATGCCTTTCGGTTTGCCGGTTGTGCCCGACGTGTAGAGGATAAAGAGCGGGTGCTCGCTATCAAGCTCGGTCGCCTCGTTGTCGGCTGACACGGTCTCCACGAGTTCGTGCCACCAGTGATCGCGCCCCGCCTGCATCTGAACTTTCGACCCCGTGCGGCGCACGACGATGCAGTGCTCGACGGTCGGCGTCTGTCGCAAAGCCTCGTCAACCGTCTGTTTCAACTTCACTTCCGCACCGCGCCGCCACCCGCCGTCAGCCGTCACGATCAACTTACAACTCGCGTCGTTGACGCGGTCCACAATCGCCGTGGCGGAGAAGCCGCCGAAGATGATCGAGTGAGTCGCGCCGATGCGCGCGCAGGCGAGCATGGCGATGGCGAGTTCGGGGATGAGCGGCATGTAGAGCGCGACGCGGTCGCCCTGACGGACGTTCATGCGACGGAGGACGTTTGCGAAGCGGCAGACTTCCGCGTGCAGTTGTTGATACGTCAGCGTGCGCTGTTCGCCGGGTTCGCCCTCCCAGATGATCGCGGCCTTGTTGCGCCGCCACGTCTGTAGATGACGGTCGAGGCAGTTGTACGAGACGTTCGTGCGGCCTCCGCCGAACCACTCGGCGTGCGGCGCGTCCCACTTCAAGACCGTGTCCCAGCGTTTGAACCAGTGGAGTTCCGCTTCGGCCATGCGCGCCCAGAACGCTTCGGGCGCGGCGGCGGCTTCTGCGCAGAGGCGTTCGTAATCCTCTAAGGATTTGATGCGCGCACTCTCGGCGAAACTCGCGGGCGGCGGGAAGACGCGCTCCTCGTGCATCACGGATTCGATGTTCGTCGTCGAGGAAGACATAAACTCTGGCTCGCGTTCTCCTATCGAAAAGATGGCGGCGCGCAAACACCCGCGCCTCGCTTTGAAAATTGCGTTTCGGTTAGCGTCCTGTGTATCACAGAATCACTCGACGCGACAATGACTGTGCGGACTCGCACGCGCCGTGCCGCGAGGCCGGACGCCGCGCCCGCGACGCTCTCACCTGCGGCTTGTCTGCCGCAAGTCTCTCCGTTAAAGTAGGCCGCATACAGTTCATCTCCGAAGCGCAGCCGAAGTCAGCACACCATGAAACAGTTGAAATCTTTTCGCCGCCCCGCGTTGGCCTTAGTTATGTTCGCAGCCTTCGTCTCGCCCGCGCTCCCGCAGAACAAAGAGACGACGAAGAGCGTGCCCGTCACGGACACCTTGCGCGCCGCGTCGTCTTCGGCGCGCGACGAGCGTTTGTGGCAACGCGCGCTCAAGCTGCAACGCTCGTCAATCGTCGTCGATTCGCACAACGACATACTCTCCTTCATGTTCGACGAGAACTACGACATCGGCCAGTCGTCCGTCGGCAAGTATCACACGGACATCGCGCGCATGAAGGAGGGCGGAGTCTCCGCCGAATTCTTCTCCGTCTATGTGGATCGCAGTTACGCCGCTCGCGGCGGTTCGGCGCGGCGCGCGCTGGATTTGATCGACATGGTTTACCGCGCGGCGGAGAAGTATCCGAACGATCTCTCGATGTCCTATTCGGTGGCCGACATCCGGCGCGCGAAGAAACAGAAGAAGATCGCCGCGCTGATGGGCATCGAGGGCGGCCACGCGATTGAAAATTCGCTCTTTGCCTTGCGCGACTTCTACCGTCTCGGCATACGCTACATGACCCTCACGCACAACAACACGAACGACTGGGCGGACGCCTGCTGCGACGCCGCGAAGCACAACGGCCTGTCGGACTTCGGCAAAGAAGTCGTGCGCGAGATGAACCGCATCGGCATGCTCGTGGACATCTCGCACGTCTCGGACAAGACCATGGCGGACGTGCTCGACCTCTCGACCGCGCCCGTCATCGCCTCACACTCTTCCGCGCGCGCTCTGGCCGCCCGCCCGCGCAACATACCGGACGACTTGCTGCGCCGCATCGCCAGGAACGGCGGCGTCGTGATGATCAACTTTTACCCCATCTTCCTCGACCAGAAGGCGATTGACGCGAGCGCGGCGCGCGATGCGCGACTCAAACCGCAGCGCGACGCCCTGCGCGAACAATTCAAAAATGATCAGAAGCGGCTCGAAGAAGAGTTGGACAAGCTGAACGCCGCGAACCCTTTGCCGCCGACGCCGCTGTCCGTCCTCGTGGACCATTTCGATCACGTGGCGAAGGTCGCAGGCATTGACCACGTCGGCATCGGCTCGGACTTCGACGGCGTCTCATATCTACCCGAAGGCATGAAAGACATCGCGCAGCTTCCCAATCTCACTTACGAACTTCTGCGTCGCGGCTACAGCGAACGCGACGTGCGAAAAGTGCTCGGCGAAAATTTCCTGCGCGCCTTCGCCGAAGCCGAACGCGTCGCCGCACGCGCCTCCGGCGGTCAGGTCAGCCGCGACGGCAGCGTCCGGCGCATCGAAGAAGGGAAGAAGTAAGAGGAAAACGCGGAAGTAGGAACGCGGAACGATGAACTGAAAGACAGTTGCTTTCATTCATCGTTCCGCGTTCCTACTTCCGCGTTTCTTTCGTGTCCTGACACAACAATGCGGCGTTGATCTTCAAGAGATCAACGCCGCCTCGATTTTTAAGTGCGAGGCTTAGACGCAGTTTGCGTTTAGGACTCGCGGTGAGTTCAAGCGTTAGTCACCAGAGTCGCCGCCCGAACCGCTGCCACCACCGCTGCCGCCGGAGCCGCCGCTACCAGAGCCGCCGCTTCCACCGGAGCCGGAACCGCCGCCGCTGCCGCCCGAGCCACTACCACCGCCCGAACCGCTGCCGCCACCGGAGCCGCTGCCGCCGCCGGAGCCGCTGCCGCCGCCGGAGCCGCCGCCCGAACCACCGGACGAACCGCCGCTGCCGCTGCCGCCACCGCTGCCGCCCGAACCGCCACCGGAGGAGCCACCGCTGCCGGAACCACCACCGCTGCCGCCGGAGCCACCGCTGCCGGAGCCGCCGCCGCTGCCGCCTGAACCACTGCCGCCGCCGCTGCCACCCGAGCCGCTACCGCCGCCCGAACCGCTGCCGCCGCCGGAGCCACTACCGCCGCCTGATCCTGATTCGTCAATCATCGCAATCTATCCTCCCTGTTTGTCTGTTGAGGGTTTGCGTGTATTTATGAACGCACGACGGGCTACCTGTAGATTGTGTGGAAGCCGTGCGCGTCCGTGCCAAAATTCTTTGCTAAAACATCAATTCATCAATCGGCGTGCCGTGCGTCGCGCGAAAAAAGGTCTCGCGCGTTTACTCCGGTTTACACAAAGCCGCAGAAGTAAACACGTTAAACCGGCGCGCTCTGCCGCCGTACGTGATTCAAAAGTCGTACACAAGATTATAAAAATAATACACGCCTCGGGGCGACGTTTTGATCAATGCCGTTTGCGTTCGGATTGCGCACACGTCAGCCGCCGATCAAACTCGCGTGGCGCGCGTGCTATAATTTTCTTTCTCCAAATGAAGCGCGCCGGAATCTACATACATATCCCGTTCTGCCGTTCGCGTTGCTCCTACTGCGACTTCGCCACCGGACAATACGAAGGCCAACTCGCCGAACGCTACGTCTCCGCGCTCGTGTCGGAAATTTCCACTTTCCAACTCCCGACCGCAAACGCCGCAGACGAAGCGACGACAAAACAGGCGCAGCCCACACAATCGCGCGCCCTCGCGCTTTACGACGCGGACACGATCTATTTCGGCGGCGGCACGCCCAGCCTGCTCACGCCCGCGCAGGTCGGTCGCATCCTGAGCGCGGTCGAAGAGCGTTTCCGCGTCGCGCCAGATGCTGAAGTTACTCTGGAGATGAATCCGGGCACGGTGACGCCTGAGATCGCCGCTGGGCTTCGCGCCAACGGCATCAACCGCGCGAGTTTCGGTTTGCAGACTTTCGACGACGAGCAACTGCGCCGTCTCGGTCGCACGCACACGGCAGACGACGCGCGCCGCACGCTCTCCGTCCTGGGCGATGCAGGATTCGATAACGTCAGTTTCGATCTCATCGCGGGTCTGCCCGGTCAAACTCCGGACGAGTGGGCGCGCAACATGGACGAGGCGCTCGCGTTGCGTCCCGCTCACCTCTCGCTCTACCTGCTCGAGGTGCACAGCGGCACGCCGCTCGCCGCGCAACTACGCGAAGGGCGCTGGCCGCAACCCGACGCCGACGTGGCCGCAGAGATGTACGGACTGCTCATCGAGCGCACGCGTGAGGCGGGCTACGAGCACTACGAGATTTCCAACTTCTGCCTCGCGGGGCATGAGGCGCGACACAACCTGAAATACTGGACGAACGCGCCCTACTACGGTTTCGGCTCGTCCGCCCATTCCTACGACGGTGCGCGCCTGCGCTGGTCGAACGAACGCGACGCAGCGCGCTACTGCGAACTGATCGAAACGAAGGGCAGCGCCCGTGTCGAAACGAACGAGCTGACGGCGCGCGATGCGGGCGCGGAAGCGCTCTTTCTCGGCCTGCGTCTCATGCGCGGCGTTGACCTCGAAGCGCACCGCGCGCTCTTCGGCACGGACGTGCGGCGCGAATACGCCGCAGACCTCTCGCGTTTCAGCGAAGCGCGTTTGATCGAACTCGACGGCGATCTCTTGCGTCTCACGCGCTCCGGCGTGCTGCTCTCGAACGAAGTCTTCGCCGCGTTCGTGTGAGCCGTTCGGAAAAAGGCGGGTCAAGGAAGAAGGCAGATGAAAATAGATTCGCGAAAGTTAACTTTGCTGATTTTGCTCTCGGCATCTCTGGCGTTCCTCTCGGCGGGTTGCGGGATGAGAAAGCCGGAACTCAAAGTCGGCGGGCTGTATTCGGTTGAAGACGGCGAAGGCGGGTTTCGCATCGTCAAAGTACTCGTGCTCGATGATTCCGCCGCGCACATCGCCATTTACGCGAACAAGTTTCCTACCCGCCCCACGACAGTCGATCCGTCCACTCTCACGTTTGAGGGCGTCGAGGATGAGAATGAGGAATTTGATGAGGTCGGGATGATGCACCTGCCGCTAGCACGCGACGTGTTTGAGCAAGACCGTCCGGTTTTCATCTCGCAGACTCCGGTGACCGAAGAAGAACTCGTAGGCTATAACATGTGGAAAGAGGCGGGCGCGGATGTCTTACGCTAGAATCCGCCCGCACGACTATTAAATTCTCTATGATCGACTTACGCAGCGACACCGTGACGAAACCGACGCCCGCGATGCGGCGCGCGATGGCTGAGGCCGAAGTGGGCGACGACGTTTATGCCGAAGACCCTACGGTCAATCGCTTGCAGGAGCGCGCCGCAGAAGTGTTCGAGAAAGAGGCCGCCATCTTCGTGCCGACCGGTTCGATGGGCAACCAGATCGCCATCAAGTTGCACACGCGACCGGGCGAGGAAGTCGTCATCGAAGAGCGCGGCCACATCTACAACTACGAGATGGCCGCGATGTCCGCCATCTCCGGCACGCTCGCGCGCCCCGTCAAAAGCGCCGATGCGAGCGGCATCCTCGAATGGGCGGAGATCAAAGCGGCCATTCACGCGAACGACGCGCCCTACTACGTCGCGCGCACCGGACTCATCGCCTTGGAAAATTCGCACAACCTCGCGGGCGGCTCAGTCCTCACGCGCGCGCGCACCGAAGAGATTTGCGAAGCCGCGCACGCGCTCCGCCTACCCGTACACCTCGACGGCGCGCGCATCTTCAACGCCGCCGCCGCTTTGGACGAGACAGTTGCGGCGCTCGCCAAGCCCTGTGATTCGGTGATGTTCTGTCTGTCAAAAGGCCTGGGCGCGCCCGTCGGCTCGATGCTGCTGGGCAGCCGTCCGTTCATAGACGAGGCGCGGCGCTGGCGGAAACTCCTCGGCGGCGGGATGCGACAGGCGGGCGTCATCGCCGCTGCCGGACTCGTCGCGCTCGAAGAGACGCCCGCGCGTCTGCGCGTAGACCACGCGAACGCGCGTCGCCTCGCCGAAGGGGTCGCGGAGATTCGGGGCGTGCGGATCGACCCCGAACGGGTCGTCACCAACATCGTCATCTTCGACATCGCGGAGACGGGGCGCGCGGCTGACGAAATCTGCGCGCGCCTGCACGCGCACAACGTCCTCGCCTCCGGCTTCGGCTCATCCATTCGCATGGTCACCCACTACGACGTGTCGGCGGCGGACATAGACGCGGCAACAACGGCGCTACGCGACGTGCTGCACAAGGGATAGAACGTTTGTCCGTTGTCAGTAGTCAGTTGTCCGTTGCATGTGGCTTTCCGAGCTAGTGGCTGAAGATGGAATTGCTCAACTGAGCACAGACAAAAAACAACGGACAACTGACCACGGACTACTGACAGCTTTTTATGAAACTAATCATCGCCATCGACGGGCCTTCGGGCGCGGGCAAGTCAACGCTGGGGCGCAGGCTCGCGCGCGAACTGAATTTGCTCTACGTGGACACGGGCGCGATGTACCGCGCCGCCGCGCTCGCCGTCGTCGAAGCCGGTGTGAACGCGACGGACGCGGACGAGGTGGCGCGCGTAGCAGCCGCCGCGCACATCGAACTCGCGGGCGACCCGGACAGTTTGCGCGTCCTTCTGGAAGGGCGCGACGTGTCGGCGGAGATTCGCACCGAGCAGATCACGCGCCTCTCATCCGTCATCTCGGTCATACCGCAGGTGCGCCGCGACCTCGTGCGCCGCCAGCGCGAGATGGGCGAGCGAGGGGGGGGCGTCGTCCTCGACGGGCGCGACATCGGCACGGTCGTCTTTCCTTCGGCGGACGTGAAATTCTTCCTCACCGCCGTCCCCGAAGAGCGCGCCAAGCGTCGCTTCGACCAGGATCACCGGACAGAACCCGACCTCACTTTTCAGGACACGCTCGCCGACATCAACACGCGCGACGAACGCGACTCCACGCGCGCCGACTCGCCCCTGCGCATCGCCGAAGACGCCGTCGTCATAGACACCACAGACCTCTCCGTCGAACAGGTCTTCGCGCGCATGCTGGAAGTCGTACGCGAGCGGCGGGCGTCGAATAAATAAACTTATGTTCACAGGCATCATCGAAGAGTTGGGGCGCGTGCGAAGCGTGGAGAAGCGCGGCGAGGGCGTGCGCATGACGGTCGAGGCGCGCGTGGTGACGGAGGGGACGCGCGAGGGCGATTCCATCTCGGTCAACGGCGTGTGCCTGACGGCGTTAGACGTGGGGCGCGACAGCTTCGCGGCTGACGGGTCGCGCGAGACTTTGCAGCGTTCGACTCTGGGTAGCCTGCGCGCCGGATCATTCGTCAATCTTGAGCGCGCGGTGACGCCCACAACAAGGCTCGGCGGCCACATCGTGCAGGGGCACGTTGACGGGCGCGGGCGTTTCCTCTCGGCGGAGGAGCACGGCGGCAGTTGGACGGTGCGCATCGGTTATCCGCCGGAGCTGGCGCGCTATCTGGTCTTCAAAGGTTCGGTTTGTGTGGAAGGCATCAGTTTGACCGTCGCCGCGCTCTCGGACGACCACTTCGAGATCGCGGTCATCCCGAAGACGTGGACGCTGACGAACCTCTCGCACCTGCGCTCCGGTGATGCCGTCAACCTTGAGGCCGACATCATCGCCAAGTACGTCGAGCGCATACTCTCGGTCGGCGTGCGCGGGCAAGCATCGGGGCAAACGTGGGGGCTGACTTTAGAAAAACTTGCAGACCTCGGTTACAAGTAGGCAACTCCTACCGCCGGAAATTCCTTCCAAGAGACGCAGCCACGCGGCATCCCCTCTCCGCCGCTTCGACTCTCTCCTTATAGTCTTTCGCGAAAATTCACACGGGGCATCCGGCTTGCAACAAAATTGTGAGTCGCAAAAATGGCGGCTTTCGGTTACCATAACTGTCGGTTCAGCCACTCCCCGATAAACCAGTTGCCGAGTAAGGACGAGAATGCCTTTTTCCTCCATCGAAGAAGCCGCCGCCGACATACGCGACGGGCGCATGGTCATCATCGTTGACGACGAAGATCGCGAGAACGAGGGCGACCTCGTCTGCGCCGCAGAGTGTGTGACGCCCGATATCATCAACTTCATGGCGACGCACGCGCGCGGCCTCATCTGCATGCCCCTCACGGAAGAACGCTGCGACGAACTCCACCTGACGATGCAGGTCGCCGACAACACTTCGTTTCTCGGCACCGCCTTCACCGTCTCCATCGAAGCGCGTAAAGGCGTGACGACCGGCATCTCCGCCGCCGACCGCGCGACGACCATCCTGACCGCGGTTGATCCGAAGACGAAGCCCTCCGATCTCGCGCGCCCCGGCCACATCTTCCCCCTGCGCGCGCGAAAGGGCGGCGTGCTCGTGCGCCCCGGCCAGACCGAGGCAAGTGTGGACATGGCGCGCATCGCCGGACTCTACCCGGCGGGCGTCATCTGCGAGATCATGAACGCGGACGGCACGATGGCGCGTCTGCCGGAACTGCGCGAGTTCGCGCGCCTGCACGATTTGAAGATCATCTCCGTCGCAGACCTCGTGCGCTACCGCATGCGCAAGGAGACGCTCGTGCGGCGCGCTGCCGAGGCCGAGATCAAGACGGTCTTCGGTCGCTTCCACGCCGTCGCCTTCGAGAACGTGATGAACTCGGAAGTGCACCTCGCGATGGTGATGGGCGACGTGCGGACGGACGAGCCGGTGCTCGTGCGCGTCCACACGGCAAACATCACGGGCGACGTGTTCGGCTCGCTCATGGACGACACGAATTTCCAGTTGCACACGGCGCTGGAGAAGATCGCGGCGGCGGGGCGCGGCGTCGTGCTCTATTTGAAGCAGCACCAGCACGGCCTCGACCTCATGCACCAACTACGCACCTACGCCCTGATGCACGAGCGCGGGCTGACCTTCGAGGAGGCGAGCGTCGAGACGGGTTACGGCGCGAACCGCGACTACGGCGTCGGCGCGCAGATTCTGCACGAGTTGGGATTGCGGCGCATCATGCTGTTGACGAATCATCCTCCCAAAGTGACCGCGCTCGAAGGCTTTGAACTCGAAGTCGTCGGCCACGTCCCGCTCGGTTCGCCGGCGAAAGAAACGATGAACGCGGAACGATGAACGATGAATGAAAAACAGTTCTTCGTGCGTCGCCGGTTGTCCGTTGTTTTGTGATTCATACGGAAGTTATCAAGGAAGGGATTGAACAATGTCCGACGGACAACTGACCAAGATCGGTTCTTAGTTCATCGTTCCGCGTTCATACTTCATCGTTAAAGCTATGCCTGTTGACGACAGGGACGAACGTTCCACCGGGGCATCACCTGAAACAAACGAGAATGCGACGCCGCCGCGCGACGAAGGCGCGGGCGACGGCGCGGACGCGTCTTCGTCCGGCACGGCGGGCGACGGCGAACCTGCGACGCCCGCCGAGCGACGCCGCTGGCGGCGCTACGTCAACCGGCGCAACGCCGCGCTCGCGGGTGTCGCCATCGTGGCGCTCGTCGTTATCATCGTCATCGCCGCGTTCCTGTTCTATCGCACGGGGCGCGTCGATAATTTGATCGCGCAGCAGATCGTCTCGACGCTTCGCGAATACAACATCCGGGCCGAGATCAAAGAGTTTCATACGAAGTTCGGGCCGCGCACCGTCGAGATGCTGGGGCTTGATCTCTACGACCAGACGACGGGCGAAAAACTCGGCCACGTTGATCGCGTCCTCGCCACCATCCGCGTCGAAGACATGTTCTCGCTGAACCTCAGGCGCAACATCAATCTCGAATCGCTCCAGATCGAAGGACTCGAAGCGTGGGTCAAGTTCGACGCCGAGGGGCGTTCCAACTTCCGCAACATCACGCTCCCGCCGCCCGCCGAAAATCAGCGCATCACCTTCTCTTATTCGACCGCCAAGATCGAACTCCGCAACGGCGTCATACACTACGGCGACGAGCGGCACGAACTTTCGGGCGAGGCGCGCAACCTGATGGCGACCATCGAGCCGGACGACCTGAACGCGCCAGCCGAGAGCCGCATGAACCGCGTCCACGTCTCGCTCTCCGATTCCACTTTCACTTACGACGGCAAGCCCATCGAAGACATCGGCATCGAAGCGCGTGCGCGCGTCAACCAGACGCGCGCAGAGATACAGGAGTTGACTCTCAAGTCGCCCGTCGCCGAAGCGCGTCTCGAAGGCACGATGGACGACTGGCGCAACCTCCGCTACCAGATGAAAGTCACGTCCTCCGTTGACCTCACTCAAATCTCCAACACCTTGCAGACGGCGACGCCCTTGCGCGGCGCGGGCAAGTTCGAGGGCACAATCGCGGGCGAGGGCGACAAGTTTCAGGTTGACGGGCAGATTCAGTCCGATGCGCTCGCCGCCGGAAACATTCGCCTCAAGGGTTTGAACGCGACCGCGCGCGGCACGGCGCTGGGGCTGGAGCAATACGAGGCGCAAGGCCGCGCCGTCGCAGAGATGCTCACCGTCGGCACGTTTAACTTGAACCTCATACAGATTCGCGGCGGCGTGATGGGCACGGGCAGCGACTTCCGCTTCCTCGGCGAACTCCGCGCGGCGGCGGCGCGCTCCGGTGCAACCTCAATCGCCAACCTGATCTTGAGCGACGCCGAAGCCGAATACCGCGACGGGCGCATCACGGGCAACCTCCCGCGCGTCGCTGTGGGCAACATCAAAACGTCGGGCGCGCAGGTCGCGGGCGCGCAGGCTTCCGGCGTGCGCTTCAACGCGTCGGAAGACGGGCGGAACTTTGAAGGCTCCGCGTCGTCCGTGTCGGCGGGCGCTGTGACGACTGCGGACGCGCGCGTCGGCGGCGTGACGGCGAGCGGCATCACGGCTGTCGGGCGCGACGGCTCAACGAACGTCGTCGCGCGCAGCGTCGTCGTGCGCGGCATCACGGCGGCGGGCGCAACGCTCGGCAGCATCAACGTCGCGGGCGTGCGTCTCGCCATTCAAGACAGCGGGCGCGTGCAAGGTTCTTCGGGTGACATCAACGTCGGCACCGTCGCCTTCAAAACCGGCAACGCGAAGACGGGCGCGACCGACGGGCGCGCCGACAACGTGCGCCTGGCGCGTCCCGCCTTTGTGCTCGAACCTTCGGGGCGTTATCGCGCGAGCGCCGATTTGAGTCTCGGTGGCGGCGTGCTCGGCGACATCGCGCTCGGCGCGGCGCGCAGTTCGGTGGTGGCGACGAACAGCGAAATTCAACTCAACAATTTCACAGCCGAAGCCCTGAACGGGCGCGCGCAGGGCAACGCCGTCATCAGCACGGCGCGCGGCGGCACTTCGCGCGTCAACGCCGCGTTTGAAAATCTGGATGTCGGCGGCCTCCTTGCCGTGTTGACCGAGCGCGCCGTCCCCGTAGCGGGCGCGGCCACGGGCACGGTCAACCTCACGATGCCGGGCACCGATTTTGAAGCCGCGAGCGGCACTTTGAACGCGCAGTTCACGGGCGAGACGGGCAACGATGCGCAGGGGCGTACGCCTTTGACGGGCGAACTCGCCCTGCGTGCGACGCGCGGGCAGTTCCAGTTGGAGCGCGCGAATTTACGTACGGGCGCAACCGAGTTGACGGCGACCGGAGATTTTTCGTTCAAAGGCGACTCGAACCTCAACGTCAATCTCGCGTCCGGTGATGCGGCGGAACTCCAACGCGTGCTCGTCGCGTCGAATCTGATCCCGACGCTCGAAGAGACTTTGACGGAGTACGGCGTCGGCCTCGCCGGTCAACTCGATTTCAAGGGCACGATTCGCGGCGCGCTCGATGCGCCCTTAGTCTCCGGTCGTGCCTCGCTCGCCACGCTCCTCGTCAACGGGCACGATCTCGGCGCGCTCACCGCCTCCATCGAATCGACGCCGTCGGCCATCAGCGTGCCCGACGGACGCCTCACGCAGCGCGACGGCGGCAACGCGCAGTTTGCGTTCAACTACCCGCTCGACAACTCGGACAGCGGCACGCTCGAAGCGACGCTCGAACGCATAAACATCGGCAGCCTCATCGCCGCGCTGCCGACCTCGAAGCAGACGAGTTTCGGTTCGCAACTCGCCACGGTCGGCCCCACCTCGGGGCGCGTCAGCGTGCGCGGCATCCCCAACGCTTTGAGTGGCACGGCGGACATTCGTTCGGGGCCGGGCAGCATCAACGGCGAACCCTTCGATGAGATCGTTGCGAAGGCGACTTTCAGCGGCACGACCGTCTCGCTCGAAAACCTCGACGCGCGCTTCCGCGCCGGGCGCGTCACGGCCAAAGGCACGTTCGACACGAAGACGCAGGATTTCGACGTGCAGGCGCAGGGCGCGGGCGTGAATCTCGCTGCCCTCGCCGGACTCGCGGGCGGTGCTGCGCCGCAAGTCTCCGGCACGGCTGATTTCACCGCGACGGCCAAAGGCAACTTCAACGACCCGCGCAGTTTCAACGTGCAGATCGATGGGCAGGGGCGCGACGTGATGGTCAACGGGCAGAGCGCGGGCACGCTCGCCATCGTCGGGCGCACCGAAAATCAGAAGTTCAATCTGCAACTGACCACAGGGATTCTCGGCCAGCCGCAGGTCGTGAGCGCCGTCGTTGACCTCAGCAACGACGACTTGTTGACGACGGTTGAGACGACGCTGACGAATCAGGATTTGACGCAACTCTTCGCCACGCTTTTGCCGAACTCGAACGTGCGCGTGACGGGACGCGCGACGGGCACGCTCCGCGCCTCCGGCAAACTCTTCGGCGAGAACGAGGAGGGTGAGCGCGCTTTCTCATTCAATAACATTCGTGGCACGGCGCAGTTCTCGCAACTCGTCTTCCAGATCGCGGACGTGCAACTCGTTGCCACCGACCCGCTCGTCGTGCAGTTTTCGCCGAACGAGATCGTCTTCGACAAGACGCAGTTCACCGGGCCGGGCACGAACGTCGTCTTCGGCGGCTCTGCCGCGCTCGGCGCCGGCGGGCGGCAGAACTTCACCGTCGTCGGCGATCTCAACTTGCGCGTCCTGAACGGCCTGTCGCCCGACATCTTCCTCGCGGGCACGTCGCACCTCGAAGTGCGCGTCGCGGGAACGTTTGAAGACCCGCGCCTGACGGGCACGGCTTCGCTCGCGGGCGCGTCCTTCTCGACGCTCCTGACCGACCAGCGTTTGACCGTGCAGAACGTACAGGGCAGCGTGCGCTTCACAGCCGACCGCGCGCAGATAGATTCTCTGACGGGCACAATCGGCGGCGGACGCGTGAGCGTGGCGGGCGGCGCGCTTCTCGCCGGTTTCACGCCGACGCAGTTTCGTCTGAGTTTGCGCGGCGAGAACGTCACCGTGCCGCTGCCGCAGGACATACGCGCCACCGCCGACGCCGATCTCATCCTGCAAGGCACCGCGCAGGCGCAGATTCTCTCCGGCCTCGTCAACCTGCGCCGCGCCGAGTACACGGAAGACATCGAAATCGCAGACTTCATCAACCGCCGACGCGAAGCCACGATCAGCGAGGGCGGCGGTGGCGGCGACGGCACGGGCTTCGGCGCAAACCTCCGGCTCGACCTGCGCGTCGAAGGGCGTGACGCGCTCGTTGTACGCAACAACCTCGCCGACCTCGTCGGCTCGGTCAACTTGCAGGTGCGCGGCTCCGTGGAAGAGCCCGTCATCGGCGGTCGCATCACGGTCGCGCGCGGCACGCTCAACTTCCGCAACGACCGCTACGAGTTGACGCGCGCCTACATCGATCTCCCTGCGCGCGCCGACGCCGATCCGATTTTGAACATTCAGGCCGAAGCGGAGATCAAAGGCTACCGCGTCATCGTCGGCCTGACGGGGCCGCTCTCTTCGCCGAACGCCGTGGTGCGAAGCGATCCGGCGCTCCCGCAGTCCGATGTGGTCGCCCTTATCACGACCGGCGACTTGAACCGCAGCGAGGAAGGCGGCGCGACGCTCGCGCAGACGGGCTTCGGCACGGCGACGAGTTTGTTGACCGACACGCTCATCAACAACCCCGTGCAAAAGGCTACGGATAAATTGTTCGGCCTGAACCGCTTCGAGATCGATCCGTTGATCGCCGGGCGCGGCGGCGCGAGTCCGACGGCGCGCCTGACAGTCGGACGACAGATCAATCGCAATTTGAGTCTCACGTATTCGACCAACGTGACGACGGATCAAAATCAAGTGCTCGCGCTCGAATACCGCGTCTCCGACCGCCTCTCGTTCATCGCGCAATACGAACAGGGCGCGACCAACACGCTGCGTTCGGCGCGCGATAATTTCAGCTTCGAGATTCGGTTCAGGAAGAGATTCTAAGAACTGTCCGTTGTCCGTCGTCAGTTGTCCGTTGTTTGTGGCTGCACGGGCGGTGGGCTGAAGATAAAAGTTTGAGCTTGGCTAAGACGAAAACAACTGACAACGGACTACGGACAACGGACAAAAAGGGATAACTGGCAAACAAGGTGTTTCAGCGTCGCTTCATCCTCATCGGTTTTTTGCTCGCCGCGTGCGGCGCGCGGGTCTTTGGTGCGCCTGTGACGGAAGGCGTGAACGACCTGAGCCGCTATGAGGGGCGCACCATCGCCTCCGTGGAAGTGGTGTACGAGGGCGCGCCGCGCAACGCGACGGGCGAGGCGGAGTTGCGCCGCCTGTTGACGGTCGCGCCGAACACGCCCTTTTCAGCCGTGCGCGTGCGCGAGTCTTTGCAGGCGTTGTTCGACTCGGAGCGCGTGGAGAACGTGCGCGTCGAAGCGTCGGAGGTGAGGGGCGCGCCGGGCGTGGGGGGCGCGAGTGTACCCGTCGCTTTGCGATTCGTCGTCAGGCCGCAGGTGCGCGTGACAGACGTGCGGCTCGAACTCGTCTCGCCGCCGCCCGACGCGCCCGTCACCACAGACGAACTGCGCGCGCGCCTCAACCTGCTCGACGCGGGCGCGCGACTCTCCGATCAATCGCTGCGCGCCGGAGCAGACGCCATACAGATTTACCTGCGCGACCGTGGCTTCTTCCGCGCCGAAGTGAACTTCACGCGCACGCTCGACGAAGCGGGCACGGGCGCGCTCGTCGCCTACACGGTCAACGTCGGCGAGCAAGCGCGCGTCGAAGCCTTCAACATACAGATCACCGGTTTCAACGACGCGCAGGTGCGCCCCACGCTCAAACTCGCGCCGAACGCTCCCTTCACACGCACCGCGCTCGGCGAAGACCTCGGGCGCATCCGCCGCGCGATCATCGAGCTGGGATTTCTCGCGCCGCAACTCGGCGAGCCGCAAACCATCATCGATTCGGCTCGCAACACGATCACCGTGAACTTGACGGGCGGCGTCGGCCCGCGCGTCAACGTTGAGGTGACGGGCTTTGA
>DATHBB010000018.1:0-3159 GCA_035296385.1 Pyrinomonadaceae bacterium
AACGAAAGCACCGTCGAAGGCAGGTCGAACCAGAAGCGCGACATCGTCTTCATCGGCGGCGGCGCGGCGACGGGCGCGATCATCGGCGCGATTGCGGGCGGCGGTAAGGGCGCAGGCATCGGCGCGCTCATCGGCGGCGCGCTCGGCACGGGCGGCAGGCTCTACGAGAAAGAGCAGCAGGCAGTGGTCAAGTCGGGCACGGAGTTCGGCGTGAGTTTGAACCGCAGCGTGCGTCTGCCGGATTATCGCGCGAGCGTGAATCGTTAAGTTCTCACGAGATCGACACCCCCACAAGGGTTGTCGGTGCGGAGGGAGCCCGCTCGCGAAGGGGAGAGCGCGGGCGGGCTTCCGATGAAATCTCTCGTTGACATCTCAAAGCGAAGTTTCCGCTTCCGCTCCCCGCGCGCTTGAAAAATTTATAACGAGTTCGGTCGCCCCTGTCAGGACGTAAGCGAGCGACCGCACAAGAGACCCGCGAGCGAAGGGGAGAGCGCTCGCGGGTCTCTTTATTTATACGCCGCACGAACCTCGGCCTACTTCGCGCGCTTGAAGTAGTAGTCTATTCTCCTCTGACTCCTCTCAAAGCCCGACTCTTCCCGCAACACCAACTCCCACCCTTCGGCCCCCAACTGATTAAGCTGACCCGTATCGGCGGTGACGCCATACTTCGTCACGATTTTATACTCCCAGTTGACCCGCGCCGAACTCTGCGCTTTGCCGCCGCCCCAACCAGACAGACCCGCAAGCACTACGACGGCAAGAACCAACATCCAGTGTGACTTTATTTTCATTTGCTGCCTCTCCACAGAAAAATGTTGAAGTAGATAGATCAAAACGTGAAATGAAAGCCATGCTATCGAGGCGTCTGGTCGAATGACTTGCTAGGCGCGGCCTTGTCTCACGGAGGTCAAGATACTTTTCATAATCGTAACGCCCGCGTCTAACACTTCATCCTTCCTGTCATACAGAGGATCATACGATGCTATCGCGCCCGCACATATCGTGAATCGCCTGCCAATCATCCCTATGGCTTCTTCAACTTGCGCCAGGGTGAGACCATCCGGAGCAGCAAACTCATTCGCGGGGGCGGCTCCCGGATCGAGCACGTCCAAATCAAAGTGGAGGTAAATTCTTGAAACGCGCTTTCCCAGAACTTCCAGCGCGGGTTCGAGAGCTTGCCTCATACTCGACCGCCCGATAACGTCAGAGCCGACGATAGTGCCGCCCGCCTGTTCAAACAACGCCCTCTCTTCCGGATAGAAGTCGCGCCCCCCGACGTGCAGAATATTCTTTCCCGAAATCGGCTTGAAGTTCGGTATCGAGGCCGACATCTTTTTCCAGCACAGACCCGCCGCCGTCGCCAGCCCCATCCCGTCAAGGAATCCGCTTTCGGTCGTCTCCGGAGTATTAAAATCGCCGTGCCCGTCGAACCAGATGATACCGAGTTGATCAGAACCAATGCCTGCCACAGTGCCTAGCGAACTATTACAGTTTCCGGAGAGTACGAGCGGGAATATTCCATCGGCGTAAGCTGCGCCGACGCGCACGGCGAGAGTCCGGTAAAGCTCGAAGGCGGTTTTAATCTCCGCGCGAAACGGGCTCTGCGCCTCGATGCAGTCAATATCAACATCAAAGCCGCAATCTCGGAGCGTCTGCCCGACGCCATTCCGAACAAAGTGCTCCGGCCCGCCTCCCATACGAAGACTACGGTTTCCCGAATCGTATGGCACTTGAATAATTTGAACTTTCATACGCAAAGGCGCGCGGGCGTCGAGCAACCGGGCGCGGGTCGTCGTCGGCAAGGCGCGTAGCAACGCTGTCGCTCATGTCAATCTCCGGTGCGGTCGCCTGCTGCCGCCACCGCGCCGCGCTCGACGCGTTCATAGACGATGCGCCCCGAGACGATTGTGGCGACCGCCGCGCCGCGCATCGTCCAGTTGTCGAAGGGCGTGTTGCGGCTCCTGGATTTCGAGTCGGCGGCGCGGAACGTCCAGACGTGTTCGGGGTCGAGGAGGGTCACGTCGCCGTGCGCGCCGACGCGGAGCGTGCCGCGATCCGCGAGCGAGAAAATCTTCGCGGGGTTGACCGAGCAGAGTTCGATGAGGCGTTCGAGGCCGATGACGCCCCCGTGCACGAGGCGTTCAAGGGCGAGGCCGACGGCTGTTTCGAGTCCGGTGATGCCGAACGGGGCTTGATCGTATTCGAGCGCTTTTTCGTCGGCGTGGTGCGGCGCGTGGTCTGTGGCGATGGCGTCAATCGTCCCGTCGCGCAAGGCTTCGATGATGGCTTCGACGTGGTCCCGGCTGCGCAGTGGCGGGCACATCTTCGTGTTCGTGTCGTAGTCGCGCACGGCGTCGTCGGCGAGCGACCAGTGGTGTGGCGTGGCTTCGCACGTCACGCGTAGGCCGCGCTCCTTCGCGCGCCTGACGGCTTCGAGCGCGCCGCGCGTGGAGACGTGCGCGAGGTGCACGCGCGCTCCGGTCAACTCGGCGAGCGCGATGTCGCGCAGCGCGTCCATCTCTTCGGCGAGCGCGGGGTGACCGCGCAGTCCGAGGCGCAGAGACCAGTTCCCTTCGTGCATCACGCCGCCCGCCGTCAGACTCCGATCCTCGCAGTGGTCAACAACAGGCAGGTCGAACCCGCGCGCGTACTCCATCGCGCGACGCATGACGCCCGCCGAAGGCACGGGTCGCCCGTCGTCCGAGACGGCGACGATTCCGGCGCGGCGCATCTCGCCCATCTCCGCGAGTTCCGCGCCCGCGCTCGCCTTCGTGATCGCGCCGACGGGAAAGACGTTCGCGGCGCGTGCGCGCTCCGCCTGCTCGATGATGAAACGCGTCACCGCCGGATTGTCGTTGACCGGATCGGTGTTCGGCATCGCGCACACGCTCGTCCAGCCGCCCGCGATGGCTGCTTGCGTGCCCGTCTCAATCGTCTCCTTGTACTCCTGCCCCGGCTCGCGCAGGTGCGTATGCAAATCTATGAAACCTGGCGCGACGACCAGACCCGTCGCGTCGAAAACTTCTGCGCCTTCGGGCACGCCGTCACTGTGCGAGATGAGCGCCGCGACGCGCCCGTCCTCGATCAATAAACTTTTCCCGCCGTTTAATCCCTGCGTCGGATCGACGAGATAGCCGTTAGCGATGAGCAGTTTCATGG
>DATHBB010000019.1:0-25160 GCA_035296385.1 Pyrinomonadaceae bacterium
TACATCAACTGCCCGACGCGCACGATCTCGCGCCGCGCTGTTCGTTCATCCATTAGTTCTGACAATTAACTTCCTGACAGATTCGCCTTCACAAACTTCACTCGTTAACCATCTCTAAGGCATCGGTTGGCTGTCCTCCAATTTCTCGACGCGCGCACGCAGGTCAAACTCCTCCATAACCATCGTCTTGAAATGGCGCGCGAGTGTGTTGACGCTCTTTTCTATCTCCGTCAGACGCTGCTGCACTCCCTCCCAGATCGGGCGCGTCTCACGCAGCCGTGCATCAACTGTGTTTTCAAGCGAGGTTAAACGCGTGTCAATCGAAAGCACGCGGTCTTCGACTGAGGTTAGGCCATTCTCGACTGAAGTTAAGCGGTTCTCGACTGAGGTTAGACGATCCTCAACCGAGGTTAACCGACTTTCAATCGAAGTCATGCGCCCTTCAATCGAAGTCATGAGATTTTCGACTGAGGTTAAACGCGTATTTAAATTCGCAAATTCTTGCCGTATGGTTGCGAACTCGGCGAGCACGCGCTCTTGAAACGTGGTTGGTAGATTTTGTGTCAGGTCTTCGCTCATCGTGATCCCTTTCCGCCGGATGCGTTACAGTTCGTTCTCTCCGCGGTGGGTGATCTCTTCAAAGGGCAACAGGCTGCGCGAGTTCTTCTTGCTCGTCGCAGGCGGGCGCGCGAGGAAGTATGAGAGCGATTCGAGCGAGATCGTCAAATCAACCGTCTTCAGTTTCACGTCGGGACGACTTTCGAGGCGCGCGGGCGCGAAATTCAGTACGGCCTTGACGCCCGCCGACATCACCTGATTCAAAACCCTCTGCGCGGAGCGCGCGGGCACGGCGATGACGGCCACGTCAATTCGCTCATCCCTGACCACGCGCGCGATCTTGCGCACGTCGTGAATTTTGATGCGCGCATCGCCGACCGCTTGCCCGATGCGTTCGCGGTCGTTGTCGAAGAGCGCGACGACCGTGAAGTTCGACGCGGTGAAGCCGTTGTAGTTGGCGAGCGCGGTCCCCAAGTGTCCCGCGCCGACGATGCCGACGCGGTGCGCCGTGTCGAGTCCCAGAATCTTCGTGATGTGCGCGCGCAGGTCGTTGACCGTGTAGCCGACGCCGCGCGTGCCGAATTCGCCGAAGTAGGCGAGGTCTTTTCTGATCTGTGCCGAGTTGAGGTTGAACCCTTCGGCGAGCGCGCGCGAAGAGACGGTCTTGATGCCTGCCGCTGCCAGCTTGTTCAGGCAGCGCAGGTAGACGCTCAGGCGGTTCGTCGTCAGCTCGGAAATTTTCTCCGACTTCATCTCGTTTTCTTCTCTTTCCTTACCGCTGCCAGTATAACGCCTGCGCGCCGCACGCCCAAAGACAGTGACAAGTGACGGGTGACAGGTGACGAGTTTAAAGCCCTTCTTTATGTTTCCTCCGTGTTACTGCGTGTCCCCTGTGGTTAATGCTCTTTCTTCCAGTTAACTACAGAGGACGCGGAGTAACACGGAGGAAAGCAAGTCTCTTGTATTGCTGTAGCTGTGCGCTTCAACTACAATCTTCCGGCACATAGAGGCGCTCCCGAAATCTCTTCTCTCGGCAGAAATAAGAACTTAGAATGATCGCACATCTATCAGGAACTCTACTCGCAAAACAGGCCACGAGTGTGATTTTGGACGTGGGCGGCGTCGGCTACGAAGTGACCATCCCGGTCTCGACTTTTTACGACATGGAGGAGCCGGGCGCGCAAATCGCTCTGCGCATCTACACGCACGTCCGCGAGGAAGCCCTCCAACTCTTCGGCTTCAACACCGCGCGCGAACGCGAACTCTTTACCATGCTCATCTCCGTCAGCGGCATCGGCCCCAAGTCGGCCATCGCCATGCTGTCGGGCATGAACGCAGACGAGATCATCAGCGCCATTCGCTCGAACAATCTCGCGCGCCTGACTTCGATCCCCGGCCTCGGCAAGAAGACCGCCGAACGCCTTGTCATCGAACTGCGCGACAAGATGACGACGCTCTCGCACCCCGCGCTCGAAGAACAACTCGCCGCGCAGACGGCGGGCGCGCGCCCGTCGGAAGACTCTCTGCGCGAAGACACGCTCTCGGCGCTCACCAATCTCGGCTACCAGCGCGCGGCAGCCGAGCGAGTTATCAATCAGGCGATGCAGGAAGGCGGCGAACTCTCCGTCGAACTGCTCCTGCGCCGCAGCTTGAAGTCGCTCTCGAAAGGATGAACAGAACAGAGGTCAGAGGTTAGAGGTCAGAGATCAGTTAAAACAGAACTGCTTCCTGCTAACCTCTAACCTCTAACCTCTGACCTCTGCTTTTATGTCTGAAGAACTCGAACCAGCCAGCGTACGCGTCTCGGCGCGGACGGATGAGGAGACGCAATTCGAGTTGTCTCTGCGCCCGACGCGGCTCGCCGAGTACATCGGGCAGCGCAAGGCGACGGAGAATTTGCGCATCTTCATACGCGCGGCCTCGATGCGGCGCGAGGCGCTCGACCATGTGCTCCTGACCGGGCCGCCCGGCCTCGGCAAGACGACGCTCGCCAACATCGTCGCCAACGAGATGGGCGCGGAACTGCGTTCGACCGCAGGCCCCGTCATCGAAAAGCCCGGCGACCTCGCCGCGCTCCTGACCAACTTGCAGGAAGGCGACGTGCTCTTCATAGACGAGATTCATCGCCTCAATCCGGCCATCGAAGAGGTGCTCTATCCGGCGATGGAGGACTACCAACTCGACATCATGATCGGTCAGGGCACGGCGGCACGCTCGATTAAACTAGACTTACCGAAGTTTACGCTCGTCGGCGCGACCACTCGCGCCGGGCTGATTACCGCGCCGCTTCGCGGACGCTTCGGCATCGTCTTTCATCTGGACTTTTACAAACACGACGAACTCGAACTCATCGTGCGTCGCTCGGCGGACATTCTCGGCACGGAGATTGACGACGGCGGCGCGAAAGAGATCGCGCGGCGCGCACGCGGCACCCCGCGCATCGCCAACCGCCTGCTCCGGCGCGTGCGCGACTTCGCGGAGGTTGACTACGAGGGGCACATCACGCAGGAGATCGCCAACGATGCGCTCAACCGCATGGAAGTTGACACCTACGGGCTGGACGAGGTTGATCGCAAGCTGCTTCTGACGATTATCGAAAAATTCAGCGGCGGCCCCGTCGGTCTCGGCACGATCTCGGCTTCCGTCCATGAGGAGAAAGATTCCATCGAAGAGATCATCGAGCCTTATCTGATCCAGATCGGCTTTCTCAATCGCACGCCGCGCGGGCGCATGGCGACGCGTCTGGCCTACGAGCATTTCGGGTTGAATCAGATGCCGACGAATCAAGGGCTGTTCGGCGTTTGAATCAAACGATGAACGCGGAACGATGAAGGATGAAGTAAAAGTTGTCAGTGGTCAGTTGTCCGTTGCATGTGATCGGGCAGCTGGCTCTCTAAAGACCGAGCTTCAAGTCGGGTCACACAAAAACAACTGACTACTGACAACGGACAATCTTTCATTCATCGTTCCGCGTTCCTGCTTCATCCCTGCTTTATGAAACGGCTTCGCTCATTCACACGGCAGCACTTCGGCGTGCGTAATGCCGCGCCGTGGCTGAACATCTTCGGCCACTCGTTTCATCAATTCCACGAAAACGATCTCTTCACGCCCGCCGCCGCGATGAGCTACTTCGGGCTGCTCACGCTCTTCCCGATGCTGCTCGTGCTGCTCGCCTTGAGCAATTATTTCGACGTGGGCAGCGAGATGCTCACGCGCGCCGTCGAAGCCTATCCCGGCTCGCGCGATTTCCTGCGCACGACCGTCCGGTCGTTGCAGAACGTCGGCACGAGCGTCATCATCACCTGCATCATCGTCACGCTCTGGGCGGGTTCGTGGGTCTTCAACGTGATGGAGCGCGCGATCAACCGTTTGTGGGGCACGCGCCCGCGCGCCTTCCTGCACGGGCGCGGGCTGACGCTCGGCATGATGGGCGGCGTCGGCGTGCTGCTCATCGTCTCGATCATCATCACCTACCTGCTCGTCGCGCTCAAGGAGTTGGCCGAAAGTCTGCCGTTGCGCGTGCTGCAACGTGTGCCGCTCCTGTCGCTTGTGGGTAACGCCTTCTGGCAACTCATCTTCGCGCTCGTCAGCATCGCCGTGACGGTCGCGCTCTTCACGCTCGTCTATCGCTTCATGCCGAGCGGGCGTGTTACCTTGCGCGACTCGATCCCCGGCGCGGTCGTCGCGGGACTTTTGTGGGAGGCCGCGAAGTTCATCTTCGCGTCGAGCCTGCACTACTTTCATTACGATCAGATTTACGGTTCGGTCGGCGCGGTCGTCGCGGTGCTGACGTGGAGCTACGTGTCGAGTTTGATCCTGCTGTTCGGCGCGCAACTCTCGGTCGTCTTCCACCAGGAACACTCCACCGCGCACGAGGAACTGGCGACCGCCATCCCGCCCGACGAGGCGCAGACGCCCGCCGTGCCGCAAGCGTAAAGCAAGGGGAAAGGGTAAAGGGAAAAGGGGAAGGGAGAAAGAAAAGCGGAGAGTGACAACAAAGTCGCTTGTGGTTTTCCCTTACCCTTTACCCCTTCCCCCTTCCCCTATTTTTTGATGTGTTGATTTCCGAATTCGATTACGAACTGCCCGAAGAGTTGATCGCGCAAGCGCCGCTCGCGGAGCGCGACGCCTCGCGCATGCTCGTGCTGGATCGCGCGCGCGGTGCGTGGCGCGACAGTTCGTTTTCACAACTGCCCGCCGAACTTCGCGAGGGCGATCATCTGGTCGTCAATAACACGCGCGTTTTTCCGGCGCGGCTCAAGGGGCGGCGCGAGCCTTCGGGCGGGGAGGTCGAACTGTTTTTGATCGAGGAGCGCGAGCCGTGCGTGTGGGAGGCGCTCGCGCGTCCGGCGCGCAGGCTGGCGCGTGGGCAGGCGCTATCTTTCGGCGAAGGACGCCTGCGCGCGGAGATCGTCGAGGCGGGCGAAGAAGGGCGTCGGACAATCAGGTTCGACTGCGAGGGCGACTTCCAAACGGTGCTCGAAGAGATCGGTCAGGTGCCGCTGCCGCCCTACATCAAACGGGCGGCGGGCGCGCGGCACGCCGCAGAAGACCGCGAGCGCTACCAGACCATTTACGCCGGACGGCGCGGCGCAATCGCAGCCCCGACCGCCGGACTACATTTCACGCCGCGCGTCCTCGAACACCTGCGCGCGCGCGGCGTCGGCATCACGGAGATCACTCTGCACGTCGGCTACGGCACGTTTGCGCCCGTGCGCGCGAGCGACCTCGGCGAACACGCCGTCGCACCGGAGCATTACGAGATCACGCCGGAGGCCGCCGCCGCGCTCAACGAAGCGCGCGCACGCGGGGAGCGAATCGTCGCCGTCGGCACGACCACCGTGCGCGCGCTTGAATCGGCAGCAGCAGGCGACGCGGGACGCATCGCCTCGGGAGCGCGCCCGACCGCTCTCACCATCACGCCCGGTTACGAATTCAAAATCGTGGACGCTCTCGTCACCAACTTTCACCTGCCGCGCTCGTCGCTACTCGTCCTCGTCGCCGCCTTCGCCGGACGCGAACTCACGCTCGCAGCCTACCGCCACGCCGTCGCCGCGCGCTACCGTTTCTACAGCTACGGCGACTGCATGCTCATCAATTAAAAACAGTGACGAGTGACAAGTGACAAGTGACAAGATAAAATCAATCTTGATGAGCACGCGGCTCTAACTCGTCACTTGTCACTCATCACTGTTTTCTTATGGCTGTGCTGAAAAAAATTCGCTCGCGTCTCTTTTCGACGCCGGAAGGAGCGACCTCAAACGGCGAGGGCGCACGCGAAGAGGAGAACCGCATCACGGCGGCGGCGGAAGAACCCGCGCGCACGGAGGAGCGTTACGACATACGCCCTCTGACCATCACCCAACTCGACGAATGCTGGCGACTCGACCAACGCTGCTTCGTGGACGGCGAAGCCTACAGCCGCGACACCTTCGAGTACCTTTTGACCTCGCCCGAATCGGTCGCCTACCGCGCCGTCACTCCGGACGGCCTCATGGTCGGCTTCATCGTCGGGCTGGTCGAACCGCAAAACACCGGCCACATCACGACGCTCGGCGTCGCCCCCGAACACCGCCGCCGCCGCATCGCCGAACAGATGCTCGTCAAGGTCGAAGAGAGTTTCCGCCGCCGCCACGTCCGCACCATCCGCCTCGAAGTCCGCTCCGTCAACAGCGCCGCGCAAAACCTCTACCGCAACCTCGGCTACGCCGTCACCCAACGCCTCCCACGCTACTACTCCAACGGCGGCGACGGCCTCCTGATGATCAAGTCCATTGAATGAAGAGGGGCTAATCGGCTCAGTTATATCCTCACCTGAAACCTCAAAAATCAGATGAAAAACTTCTTTATAAGCTACAACAAAGCCGATAAAAATTGGGCTGAGTGGATCGCTTGGATTTTAGAAGAAGCAGGTTATTCCGTCGTCATTCAAGCATGGGATTTTCGACCCGGCGGCAATTTCGGGATCGAGATGCAAGAAGCGGCAGCGAACACTGAAAGAACAATTGCGGTTCTATCAGAGAACTACCTCAAGGCCGCGTTCACACAGCCGGAATGGGCAGCCGCATTCGTGCGCGACCCGCAAGGCAAAAAAAGAATTTTAATTCCGATTCGAGTGAAAGAATGTAGACCTGAAGGACTGCTTGAATCTACTACCTACATCGATCTAGTTGGGCTGTCAGAAGAAGAAGCGCGCAAGGCAGTCATGGAAGGGCTTAAAGAACGCGGCAAACCGGATGAGCCTCCTATGTTTCCTTCTCCGAACGATGACGTGAACAAGGTTAAAGAAGAGCGTGCGATCCCTCATGCTGTGCAATATCCCGGAGGCTCCCTAAACTCTGACGCAATCTGGAATATACCAACAGGCATTCCTTTTTTTACTGGTCGTGAAGATGTGTTGAAGCGGATTCACGAAGCACTAACCACAAGCGGGACTGCCGCCCTGAAGCAGCGACAAGCAATTAGCGGGCTTGGAGGCATCGGAAAGACGCAAACTGCTATTGAATACGCGCAACGCCACCAAGATCAATACAAAGCTGTACTCTGGGCGGTCGCAGAATCAAGGGAATCGCTACTCTCCGATTTCGTTGCTATAGCGACTGTGCTGAATCTGCCAGAGAGGAATATTCAGGATCAAAGTCAGACCGTGCGTGCCGTCAAAAGATGGCTTGAAACTAACACCGAATGGCTGTTAATTCTCGATAACGCAGACGAGCCCGCGATCATCGAAGAGTTTCTTCCCGAACATGCCAAAGGGCATATTCTTCTCACCTCAAGAGCGCAGGTCTTTGACAGTATCGGAATTCTGAATCCGATAGAACTAGAGGAAATGACGCCTGACGATGCCAGAGCCTTCCTCTTAAAAAGAACCGGACGCGTCGAACTCGAACTGGATGAGACTACGGCGCTTGAGGAACTCGCCAAAGAACTCGACTACCTGCCGCTGGCATTAGAGCAGGCTGGCGCTTACATCAAGGAACTTAGAAGCAGCTTTCAGGATTATCTTGCCAGCTATAAGCGGCGTGGTCTGGCATTACTTGAGAAAGGCCATCCCACAGGCAAATATCCTAAATCCGTAAGAACTACATGGTCGTTGAACTTCCAGCAGGTACGACAGTTGTCTCCTGCCGCCTCTGACCTGTTGCGTGTTAGTGCTTTTCTAAATCCCGACAGAGTTCCAAACGAGCTTATCAGTGGCGGAGCTATCGAGCTTGGTTCAGAGATTTCCGCCGCATTAGCCCATGTTGACACTGACCCGATTGTTCTTGATGAGGTATTGCAGCCGCTCATTCAGTATTCACTTATTCACCGCGACCGTAAATCGAAAACATACGATATTCATCGCTTGGTGCAGGCCGTACTGAGAGATGGAATGGATGAGGCAACGAAACGTCTGTGGATTGAACGCACAGTAAAGGCTACGGCGCGTGTCTTTCCAGATGTGGATTTGATTGATTTCTCACAATGGGGCAGCATCGAACGCCTTCTACCGCATGCTCAAGCCTGTGCTGAACTTATACAGACCAACAATTTAGAACTTCTTGAATCCGCACATTTACTTAATTTAACTGGACGCTATGTACATTTACGAGCACGGTTACAAGCAGCGGAATCGCTCTACGCTAAGGCATTGGCTATCAGAGAAACGTTACTAGGTTCTGAGCACCCCAACGTTGCTTCAAGTCTTCACAATCAGGCGTGGCTACTCTACGATCAAGGCAAGTATGAAGAAGCTAAATCCCTTTTTATTCGCGCGCTTACTATCAAGGAAAAAACATTAGGAATTGAACATCCTGAAGTGGCTAAGACTTTTGTGAAGTTAGGGTTTCTTTACATAAGTCAGGGCCTATTTCCTGAAGCAGATAAAGCCTTCCATCGAGTGATAAAGATTCGGGAGCAGGCATTAGGCGCAGATCATCCAGAGACCGCTATCGGCATTTGTAATCTAGCATCCCTTTATATAGAGCAAGGTAAACATGCTAATGCTGAGACACTTTTGGACAAATCGTTGCTAATTATCGAAAAGGAGTTTGGAACATTTCACTATGAAGTGTCTTTCGCTCTTGGCTGTCTAGGCATAATTTATAGAGCGCAATCGAAGTTAGTTGAAGCAGAGAAAATCTTTTTACGCTCTATAGCTATAGACGAAAGAATATTCGGAATGAACTACCCACGCCTAGCTTCCGGGCTTATTAATCTGGCACTAACTTACATTAGCCAAAGTAGATATGTTGAGGCTGAACCACTTCTCATACGCGCATTAAACATTAGAACATCTGAATTAGGACAAGAGCATCCCAAGACAGCAGTTGCCCTCGACAGCTTAGCTTACTTATATAAAATCCAGCATCGGCATATTGAAGCCGAATCGTTTTACGCTCGCGCGCTTGAAATCAACGAGAAATCATTAGGATTACATCATTATGAGGTAGGAAGAGTCTTGTTGGCTTTAGGAGGCCTTTATCGCGACCAACGAAAATATAACAAGGGCGAGCCAATACTCCGACGAGCGTTGATGATTTTGAAAAATGCTTTTGGACAGGAACATCATGAAGTCGTAGATGCAATGTTGACCCACGCGGCATTGCTTACAGGCATGAACCGAAAGGGAGAGGGGCAAAGACTAGAAGCGCAAGCTAGGAAAATTCAGGCGAAGTTGAATAAGAAAAAGTCAAAGAAGTAATAAATAGTTGGTCAACTTATAGACCTGTCAAGAGCTACTTACCGCGTTGATTTCCGCCGTCGAATTGAATCCTTGCACCGGATGCCTTCGTGCCTGTAGTTGCCGGGGAGTTTTTCGGGTAAGTCGAGTTCATCGTCGGCGAGGTCTTCCATGTGGACGCCTGCGACGCGGGCGTATTGCAGGAGAACCATCAACGTCGGTTCGTTCTGATCAAGTTCATACTTTGAGATGAGCTTGTGTGAAATCTCATCTTCAACTCCCAACCGTTTCCACAAGTCTGTTTGAGACAGGCCGAGAGCATTCCGAATCTGTAGCAGCTTTTCGGCTAGACGCTTTGGTCGCGGGCGCGCGTAGCCCATCAGGAGTTACCTCCTGATAAGTTGGACTTCGCGCCATCCGACTTGCTTCTACCTATAACAGTAGGTAGAATGTGGTTGCGTAACTTGTTCGCCGAGAGAGTTGGCCTTCCGAACTCAACGGCGATGCTCATCACTCGGTTGAGGTTGAGGGTGAGCTACGCATTAGCCGTCGCAATTTCAAGCACCGAACGCGTGCCATCTTAGCAGAACTCGCATCATGCTCGCACTTGATCCCTTAGTTAAACACACCCTCCCGCGCCAGCAACGGAGCACAGTCATGTCGCAGCCGGTTATCCTCTACGTCGAAAATAATCTCATGCTCATGCAACTCGTGCGTGACATGCTCGACCTGGCGGGCTGGAACGTCCAACACCTGCGCAACGCTCCGTCCGCGCGCGTTCTTCTGCGCGGCGAGCAACCCTATGATTTGCTCCTCGTGGATAACGAACTACAGCACATGACGGGCATCGAACTGGTGAGGTGTGCGCGGGAGTTTGCGCACCGGAAGGGACTTCAAATTCTGTTGTTTTCAATCGAAGACTATGAAGAGGAAGCGAAGCGCGCGGGCGCGAACGCATTTTTAAGGAAGCCGCACGACCTCTACTTGATGTTGGACACCGTGAGGCGTCTGCTCGCGGCGGGCGCGCACGAGGCGGGAAAGGAGGCGTGCGAGTCGGGGCGTTGATGCATGGAGGTCTCCCGTCGGTTTTGCCGGTGCGTCGTGGTCGAAAATGTCGCGCGGGGCGGGTTTTGGAATTTGAGTTAAGACGTGGCTCGGATATAGTATTGAATTCCGTCGCACATCGTAGTGAAAATTTAGGAGCTATCGAATAATAAATGTCAAAGAGGCGGTTACTGTTACTGAGCAATTCCCGAAACAACGGGCAAGGTTATCTGGCACATGCTAAGGGCATCTTAAAAGAGTTTCTGGGGCAACAGGTCGGCAGGGTTTTATTCATCCCCTATGCCCGCGTTATACCGACGCTCGACGACTATGCCTCGATAGTGCGCGAGGGTTTCAAAGATAGCGGCTACAAGCTGGATTCGCTGCACGAACTGAAAGACCCGCACGAGGCCATACGCACGGCGGAGGCCATCGTCGTGGGCGGCGGCAACACTTTCCAACTGCTCCACACGTTGCAGCAGCAGAACCTGCTCGACGGCATCAAGGCGAGACTCGAAGCGGGCGTCCCCTACATCGGCTGGAGCGCCGGGGCGAACGTCGCCTGCCCGAGCATCAAAACTACCAACGACATGCCCATCGTCGAGCTGCAAAATTTCAAGGCTCTGGGCATGGTTCCGTTCCAGATAAATCCGCACTACGTTGACTTCCTACAGGCCGAAGAACGAACGGAAACCAGAGAGGAACGCATCCTCGAATTCATAGAGGTCAACGCCGGTGTCTATGTCGTCGGCTTGCGTGAGGGCAGCATCCTGCGCGTCGAAGGCCCGGACATCTCTCTGTCGGGCGACGAAGGCGCGCGCGTCTTCCGCAAGGGCAAAGAGGCGTCGAATTATACGCCCAAGGACTCGCTACAATTTTTGTTAGACTAAAGCCCGTTTTGTGATAATCTCCCCGCGTTTCGCACCGAGTCCGGCACACGAAGTTTTAACCTGAGACCTGTAACTCTCGCCACCTCCGGCAGGTCTCGAAGCTAAATAGAGCCGCCGGGCGTTAAGTTACATCCCTACCCACCCGCACCCTCTCGGCCTCAAACGCCGCACCACCCTCGCCAATAAGAGGTTCGAGAGAGTCCCTTAATTTAAGGAGGTCTCCTCATGAATTCTGCCGGCGAAGGCAAAAGCAAGAGAACAAAATTGATCTACGGCCTGCTCCTCGTGAGCGCGCTGCTCGCGCTGGGGCTGGGCTATTACCTCGAACACCGCGCGCCGTTTTGGTCGCACATAGCGAGAGACATAGGCATCTCCGGCCTCGTCGGTTACTACCTCGCCTACACGTTCGAGCGACTGTCGGCGGATGAATATAAGCGGCTGGCCGAAGAGGAAAGAGCCACCTCGGCGCGCGAATTCAGGCGGCTGACCGAAGAGGAAAGAGAAGCCATCAAGAAGGACGTTTTCTTTTACGTCTTAGGCCACGACCTGCCGCAAGAGATCAGGGACGAGATCAGCACGCAGATTCTCAAATCGCTTTTGATCCGACGACACCTGACGTTAATTTTTGAACTGGACGAGATCAAGGCTCCCGACACCGGCGACAGCTACATGCTGACGAAATGTATCATGTCGTATTCCATCGAGAATCTAACGAAAGTCAACCAGCCATTCCTGCCGCGACCCTCCGTCGATAAATCGCCCGTCGCGTCGCTGGCGCACGAGACGAAGTTCACCAGCCTGAGCGTTAAAGGTTGCGAACAGCCTTTAGAGCTAAAGGAGCGAGAACTGCATGAGCTGCTCGATGAGCACGACACAGAGATGGTCTTAAAACTCAAAAACCCCATCATCGTCTTGCCCGGTACGATGACGACGGTGCAGATCGAGTACCAGACCGCTAGATTCATGCGGCGAGGGCATCTCGATTTCGTTTTCACAACCCACACCTGCGAACTTGATTTGTCCGTCAGAGTTCGTAACCCTGAGGTCAGAGTCTTCGCGACGGCTAACGCCAACAGCGAACTTAAAGCAGACCCTCTGAAACACCGCCCCTCTTACGGCGTGTACAATTGGAAAATAGATAGGCCGCTCATCGCCTATCAGGGGATCAGCATCACGTGGGCGCGTGATGCAACGGTCGGTTCGGGGAACGCCCCGCCCCTGCTTGAGGGTCAGACTGCTGCCTCCGGTTCTGCACAACTCGCACTGGCGGGCGCGGAGCACCTTTCAGACGCCGCGCTTGATTCGTTGAAGCTGAAAGCCGGAAGCCCGACGCCTGACGGAGACGGGGTGGGGGCAGAGCAATGACGCCAAACGGCACGAGTTGATCGGCACAAAAACTCCGCAGGTCGGGTACGCAAAAAAGGACGCCGGTGCATTTTCAGCACCGGCGTCCTTTTATTTCAGACTGCGCCCGTCGAGGTTTAAGGGGCGGAGGCGAAGGCCAGATCGGAGATGAGGACTGCGCCCTGTCCCGTCTGGTCGAAGACGAATTTAACGGAGCGGATGTCCGACAGGTTGATTCCCGTGAAAGACGCGAGCGGGATGCGCGCGGTGTTCAAGAGAACTTTCGGCACGGGGCCGACCGTTCCCGGCGGGAAGAAGAGCGCGTTGGACACGTCGCCGACGCGCACGCTTGAGGTTGCGCCCGTGCCGTCCGTCAAGACGACGCTGAAGTTCTGCGCCGTGTTGGAAGGGTTGCGCGTATCGCTGAAGTTGACGCTGACGCGGAACTGTAGGGCTTGGAAGCCGCTCACGTCGCGCGCGCCGAGCGGCAGATCGTTCGTGTAGGTCGAGCCGAACGCGCCCCAGCCGGTGCGGAGTTGGCTCAAGCCGCGCAGAGTCGTGGCGCGCGCCGAGGGCACTGTGTGCGGCTGCCGCGAGGTTGCTTGCGTAGAGGGCAGGCAGTGTTGCGGCTGCGGGGACGCGCCGCCGCACAGGTCGTGCGGGGTGAGTCCGCTCTGCGTCGTTGCGCCGCCCAGAGTGTTCGTCGTCAGGTTGGTCGAAGTGAGCAGGCGGTTCACGTCGCGTCGCGTCGTGGCCGAGTCGGGCGCGTGATAGGAGACATACAGGTTGGTCGTCAGCGCGGACGCGGGAGGAGGCGCAGCGCCCGTGAGGATGGGCAGGAACTGCGTCTCGCCGCCGACGTAAGCGCGCATGAAGGCCGAGAGATAAGCCAAGCCCGTGCCGCGCTGCTGCGCCGCCGTGAGGCGCTTGTTGCCCGTGCCCGTGCCGCAGTGGCCGTCCGCCGAGCCGCCCGAAACGTAGGTCCAATCGTCGCCCGTACCGGCGGGGAACATGCCCGGCGTCCAGACGGTGTTGTAGTAGTTGTGATTCGCGCCCATCACCTGAACGGTGTGCTTTGCGCCGGTGTCGCCCGCCACGTTGTAGCGCGCGTCGTCGTAGAAGTGCACGCCCTGATTGTCGCTCACGTCGCCGTCGCAATAAGGCAGTATGACTTCGAGCGCGGCGTTGTTGACGACCGGGCGGTTGAAGTCCACGGGCGCGAGCGGGAGCACGGCCTTGACCCCGTAGGGCGAGCCGAGCGAGGCGTTATAGACGTAGTGCTTGACGACGCCTTCGCCGCCGCGCGAGTGTCCCATCGTGCCGACTTTGGCGAGGTTGAGCTTGCCGACGAACTTCGTGCCGAAGGGCGCCGCGCCCGCCGTGTTGAAGGTGTTCAGGCGGCTGAGGTGATGCTGGATGAGTTCGGCGCGCGCCTGCATGCCGAGGTCTGTCACGTTGTTATCGTAGGCGTTGATGCCGTTCGCGCTGACGGAGACGACGACGTAGCCGTTGCTCGCTAAGGTCTGCGCGATGTAGTCGTAGCCTTGAAAACTGGGGATCGGCTGTTCGGTTGTGGCGCACGGCCAGCGGAGCGTCGCCGTCGAGTTGCGGTAGCAGGTGGCGTGGCGTCCGTGCATGAAAACGATGACGGGATAAGGGCCGTTGGCGAGCGCGGTCGGGTAGTGTATGGAGGCGCGCACTTCGACCGAAATGGGGAAGCCGACGGGGCGGAAAACGGAGTTGCCGTAGTTGTACTCTTCGCGCGTGACGGCGTTGGGGCCGGTCGTGCCGGGGTCCGGGGTCTGTGCCTGCGCTGAGGTAGCGCCCGCGACGCTCAGGAACATGAGGAAAGCAAATGCGATGAGGTTATTGATTCTTGAGGGTTTCATTATTACTGGTTACCTCCTTTGGCCGCGCCATCGAGTTTCAATTTCTCGGGCAGCGCCGAGCGGTCTTCCTTGTTCTTCTTGTCGCCGTAAGAGAGATAGATCGTTGCGCCTTCGGCGAGCAGCGATTCGTCGTAAGTGATGACGGTGATTTCGTCCAACTCTTCGCTCTCGATGCCGTAGCCGATGGCCGTATCGTCCAACCAGATGACGGGCGGCATGGCGCGCACGGGAAACGGCCCGCCCTTGATCGTGAGGCGGAAAGCCCTGCCGACCGAACGCGTCTCGCCTTTGATTTTGACTTCCTTCATCTGCGGGAGCGTCACTTCTTCGACGCGGTAGCTTTTCACTTTATGATGGCCGACCGTGCTGGTGTTCCGGCCTTCGCCGAGCACGCGCCCGGGCAGTCTTAAAATGTCGGTCACGGTCACGTCCTGATTGGCGGAAGTGTCGGCGGCGGCGGGCGCGTCCTGCGCGAACGAAAGCGAGGCGCACGCGCTGAAGAGGAACAGGAAACTCGTCGTCAACAGGATGCTTTTCCATCCTCGGCGACGGGCATGATTCGCAAGGCGCATATATAGATCTTCTCCTTCTGGGAAACAAATTTTGTGTTGAAGATACCCGGTGCCCGCCGGTGAGAACGAGCAAAAGTATCCGTAGAAAATGGGGGACGAAGCGAGACCCGAAAACAGAAAGCGGCGCTTAAATTCGCGTAGCTGTGTGAATGTTTGAGATTGAGCGTTTACGTGAGCTTGGTAGAGAAAACTCGCGCACACGACTTAAATGCAGGCACACTTTTAAGATGCGGAGGCGGGGTGAAAAGTTGCACGGCGGGCAGGCCAAACTTTAGCTCTCAGACTTCCCGTTTCGTCTGCCTTCGATTAAACCGCCGACGAGTTTGACGAGGGCGTCAATATCGTCTTTGTTGCTTTGCTGCCCTTCAACAACACTGACCATTACCTCGCTGAGGTGGTTGATCTGCTGCGTGTTCTGCGCAACGATCTGACTCAGTTGGTCGAGATTCTCTTTAATTTGTTGTTGCCCGACCGCCAGTTCGCGAATTTGTTGATTTGTCTGTTCGCGTTCCGCCTCGAATCTTGCCTCAAAGTCTGCTTGATTCTTCAACAAAAACTCGATAGCGCGTTCCATCTCGTCGCCGGTCATGTCGTTTTTCGCCTCCGTGCGCGCTCATTGTACACAAAAGTTTACGCACCGGAGAATCTTGTTGGGCGACGATTTCCGGTGCGCGATTTTGAGGTTTGAAATGACATGCCAGCGGCTAGCGCGTGCCGCTGGCGCGGAGGACGAGTTCGGTTCCGCGTCCGAGTTCGAGGTCGTCGCGCCCCTGTGCGTAGACGGAGCCTGCGCCCGCGCCCGCGCCGATGACCGCGCCGATGGCCGCGCCTTTAGTGCCGCCGGAGATCGCCCCGATGATCGCGCCGACGGCTGCGCCGATGGCCGCGCGCTCGGTCGTGCGCGCCGTACGGCTGTCGTCTTCCTGCACGCTCGCGCCGCCCTCGTTATCCACGCGCACGTCTTCGCCGCCGACGGCGCGTACGCTCTCGATGACGGCGGCGAAATCCGCCGTCCGACCGTCGCGCAGACGTATCGTCTCAAAGTTCAACATCATCTCGGAGCGACCTGAGACGCGCCCGCCGCGCGTCGTGCGCGAGATTGTGCCTTCGATAGTCGCGCCCGCGAAGACGGACGGCTCGCGGACGGTTAAGGTGAAGCGGTCGCCCTCGCGCGAGTTGGCCGTGTTCAAATCGTCGTTGAGCGTGGCGATGAACTGCGTGTTGTTGCCGATGACGAAGCCTTCGTAGGCGGGCGCGGGCGGCTGGCGTCGCGGCTCGCGGTTTCTGATGACGGGCGGCGCGGTTCGCTGCTGCGACTGCTGTTGTTGTCGCGCCTGCTCGGTCGGCCCCGTCCGGCGTTCGCCCTGCTGGCCGCGCGCGGCGACGGTCGTGCGCGCGGCCTCCGGCTCGCCGTAGATGTTGAAACGCGCGACGCCGGAAATCTTGTTGTAGGTGCTTTGCACTACGACGGGCTGATCGAGTCGCTCGTCGCGGATGCGGCGCGTGACGCGCAGGCGCGTGCCGTTGTCTATGGAATCGAAGTTGACGGAGAACTCGTCGTCGCGGCGGCCTGTGGTGCTGATCATCAACTGGTCGCCGTAGAGCGCGGCGCGCGTCGTCACGGTGTGGCCGTCTTCGGCCTGCTCCGTGCGCGTGCGCCCGTCGGCGTCGAAGGTGACGCGCGGGGCGCGCGTCGAGCCGATGCTGATGTTGCGCCCGCGTCGTTCGATGGCGATCTGGTCGGGCGAAGTGAGCCGCGTCGTCAAACTCTCTATGACGCGCTGCTGCTCTTCGGGCAGCAGAAATGTCGTCGCGCGCTCGGCGGCCAGGCGCGGGTCGTCGCTGCGCGTGAAGTCGAGTCGATAGAGTCCGGTGAGGCGCGCGTCTGCCGTCGTCGCTGTGGCTGCCGCTGTCGTCCGGCGCGGGGCAGGCTTTGTTTGGCGCGCGGTCGTAGTCGTCGTGGTGCGGCGCGGTGCGGGTCTTCGTTGCGCGAACGTCGCGCCCATGTCGGCGCTCAGGAGCGCGAAGAAGAGCGCCCACGCGATTGTGAATCTGGTTTTCGACACGTCCTCTTCCTCCACGGCTGCGGGAAACTTTCGTTCAGGTGTTATCGAATGCGTTCAGCAACGGTGTAGGTTTTCATTACGCCGCGCGACGCGTCCGGCAAGGGGATGCACGGATTCTTGGGAAATAACCTCTGTGTTTTACGGAACAGACCTCGTGCCCGTCCTCATAATGCAAGCCGAAGGCCATGCCTGTAGGGCGGAGTTTCGGGGAGACTCGACTTACGTGCGGGGTCGCTTTTGGGGCGGGAGTGAGCGCGCACGGACTACGTCGCACGCGTCAATTATGTAAGCGGCGAGAGGTCGCGCACGCGCCGGTTGAGACGGTGAGACGGGCGGCGCTGCCGTCCCGGAAAGGAGCGCCGCCCGTCTTTCGTTAGTCTCGGTGGTACGCGTGCTTTAGAAGACCTGCTTGACTTTGATCGTCACCACTTCGGGCAGGATGGTCACGTGCGTGTACTCTGTCTTCGTCTTCTTGGTGAAAGTCACTTCGACCGTCTGCGGTATTTGAATCACGATGCCCTTGGGTGGGGTGACGGTCTTTCGCAGCAGCAGGATGCGCGGGTTGATGCCCTGCGGGACGGCCTCTTTGAGCGTGACTTTATAGCCGGGCGTCGGGAACGTGCACCTGCCCGTCACGCGCAGGCGCGACGGCAACGGCGGCTCGTTGTCCTGCACCGCACGCCAGCCCGTGCATCTGCCTGTGCTCGACACGACTTTAGCTCCGGCCTGCCTCACGTCTACCTCATTCGTCGCGCTGCCCTTCTTCGTCGCGCCGCCTTTCTTCTTTGTGCTGCTCTTTTTGGCAGCCCCGCCTTTCCTGGCAGCCCCGCTTTTCTTCGTGCTCTTTTTAGACGCAGCTTTCTTTGTAGCCATAGGGTGAGAGTCTCCTTTATCGTCAGCGTGTGAAGCCGTACGGGCGAGGACAGAGTCGGCCACGAAACGCGGGTGAAACACCGGCACGATATGCGCAGGCCATATGCTTGTCAACACAAAAAGACTCGCAGACCTGACGGCGGAAGGCGACTGTTACTCGACCGTCACGGACTTGGCGAGGTTGCGCGGCTGATCCACGTCGCAGCCGCGACGCACGGCGATGTGATAGGCCAGGAGTTGCAAAGGGATGACGGCGAGTATCGGCGATAACAGATCGCTCGACGCCGGAATCTCTATGACGTGGTCGGACACCGCCGCCGACATCTCATCGCCTTCCGTCAAAACCGATAGCACAACGCCCTCGCGCGCTTTGACTTCGACGATGTTCGAGTGCGTCTTCTCATAACGAAGCTCGGAGGCGCGATTGCCCTCCTCGCGCGTGTTGACGACGACGACGGGGAGGCGTTCGTCTATGAGCGCGTTCGGGCCGTGCTTCATCTCGCCCGCCGGATAGCCTTCGGCGTGAATGTAGGAAATTTCTTTCAGCTTGAGCGCGCCTTCGAGCGCGACGGGGAAATTGATGCCGCGCCCGAGGTAGAGAAAATCGGTCGAGCGGTGAAGCTCGCGCGCGAGTTCTTCGAGCGAGTCGGATTCGCTGAGCAGGTGTTCGATCTTGACGGGGAGTTCGGCCAACTCCTGCGCGTGATGTTTGGCCTCGTCTGCGGAGAGCGCGCCGCGCAGTTGTCCGAAGTAAAGCCCGAAGAGGTAGAGCGCGATCATCTGCGCGGTGAAGGCTTTCGTCGAAGCGACTCCGATCTCCGGCCCGGCGTGTGTGAGGATCGTGCCGTCGGCTTCGCGCGTGATCATGGAGCCTTGCACGTTGCAGATCGAGAGACTCTTCGCGCCGCGCTCTTTCGCTTCACGAAGGGCGGCGATAGTGTCCGCCGTCTCGCCCGATTGCGAGATGACGACGAGCAGAGTTTTTTCGTTAATCACCGGATCGCGGTAGCGAAACTCCGACGCGTAGTCAACTTCGACGGGCACACGCGCGAACTGTTCGAGCATGTATTTGCCCGCGAGTCCCGCGTGCCACGAAGTGCCGCAGGCGGCGATCATCACGCGGTCGAAACTTTTGAACTCGGCCTCGGTGATGTTCATCTGATCGAGATAGACGCGCCCCGTGTCCAGAGAGATGCGACCCTGCACGGTGTCGCGCACGGCGCGCGGCTGCTCGTAAATCTCTTTGAGCATGAAATGCTTGAAGCCGCCCTTCTCCGCCATGATCGGGTCCCACGTGATGCGCTGCTGCTGCGGCTCACGCAGGTCGCCCTCGAAATCCGTGACGCGCACGGCGTCGCGCGTCAAGACGGCGATCTCGCGCTCGCCTAAATAGAACACGTCGCGCGTGTGTTGAAGGATGGGCGGGATGTCGGAGGCGACGAAAAACTCCCCGTCGCCGAGTCCGATGACGACGGGCGGGCCTTGACGCACGGCGATGATCACGTCCGGCTCGTCAACCGAGATGATCGAGAGCGCGAAGATGCCGCGCAAATCGCGCACGGCGCGTTGCACGGCCACTTCCAACCGCTCTTCCTCGCGCAGATATTCTTCGATCAAATGTGCGATGACTTCCGTATCGGTTTCCGTGACGAAGCGGTGATCGGTCTGGCGCAGGCGTTCTTTGAGTTGGAGATAATTTTCGATGATGCCGTTGTGGACGACGACGACACGCCCCGTGCAATCGCGGTGCGGGTGCGCGTTCTCTTCGGTGGGCCTGCCGTGCGTCGCCCAGCGCGTGTGGCCGATGCCGTAAGTGCCGTCGAGCGGCTTCAGCCGGATCGCTTCTTCGAGATTGCGCAGTTTCCCTTCGGCGCGGCGAATGTCGAGCGTGTGCGATTCGTCAACGACGGCGATTCCGGCGGAGTCGTAGCCGCGATATTCGAGTTTGCGCAAACCGTCGATGATGACGGGCACGACCTGTTTGTTACCGACGTATCCAACGATGCCACACATACTTGCTTTCCTTTCAGGAAAGCAGTGACAACAGCAGTGACAAGTGACGAGTGACAAGTGACGAGTTAAAGACAAGGATTTTGTTTTAACTCGTCACTTGTCACTCGTCACTTGTCACTGCTGTTGTCACTGCTGTTGATTCTTGTTCTTGAGTTTGTTCCGGCGCGTTTGATTGAGATGCTTGGCGGAGGTCTCGCTTGACCGTCGCGGGGACGCCCGCGACGAGCGTGTCGGGCGGCACGTCGCGCGTGACGACCGAACCCGCACCGGTGACGCTGCGCGCGCCGACGGTGACGGGCGCGACGAGCATCGTGTCCGAACCGATCTTAACATCCTGTTCGACGGTGGTGGGGTGTTTGTTCTTGCCGTCGTAGTTGCAGGTGATGGTGCCCGCGCCGATGTTCGTGCGATCACCAATCGTCGCGTCGCCCAGATAGGTGAGGTGCATCGCTTTGGCTTTGCGTCCGAGCCGCGACTTCTTCATCTCAACAAAGTTGCCTACCGCCGATTGCTCTTCGAGTTGCGAGTTCATGCGGAGGTGCGCGAAGGGGCCGACGGAACAGTTGTCCGCGATGTCGGAGTCTACGATGACCGAGTGGTCTTTGATCTGGACGCCGCTGCCGATGCGCGAGTTTGTGATGCGCGTGCCCGGGCGTATCTCGCAGCCCGCGCCGATTTGCGTGCGCCCTTCGATGTGGACGCCCGGATAGATAACGGTGTCGTGGCCTATTTGCGCTTCCGAAGAGATATAAGTGTGCGACGGGTCGATGATGGTAACGCCGCTGTCGAGCATGAGGCGGCGGAGCGTGCGGACGCGGAACAGCCGCTCGAACTCCGCGAGTTCGACGCGCGTGTTGATGCCGGAGACCTCGCGCGCGTCGGTGTGCGTGAAGATGCTCACGTCTTCGCCGTCGGCGCGGAGTATGCCGGGCACGTCCGTCAAATAATATTCGCCCTGCGCGTTGGCGGGCTGCACGCGCGCGAGCGCGTCGAAGAGGACGCGCGTTTCGAAGCAATAAATTCCGGCGTTGATCTCTTTGATCTGTCGCTCCTCGGGCGTGGCGTCCTTTTGTTCGACGATGCGCTCGAAGCGACCGTCGGCGTCGCGCACGATGCGACCGTAGCCCGTGGGGTCTTCGAGTTTGACGGTCAGGACGGAGCACGCCGCGCCGCGCCCGCGATGCGTGCGGTGCTGGTGTACGAGCGCGCCGAGCGTTTCGTGGTGCATCAAGGGCACGTCGCCTGAGAGCACGAGGAGCGTGGAACCTGCGGAGGCCAACGCGTCGCGCGCGCACATCACGGCGTCGCCCGTGCCGCGCTGCTCGGTCTGCATGATGAAGTTTGCGCCGCCCGCGCCGAGTTCTCGCTCGACCGCCGCTTTCACGTCTTCCGACTGATGCCCGACGACGATGTGCAGCGGTCGTCCTTCTTTAACAAGCGCGGCGGCGGTGTGGCAGACGTGCGAGATGAGCGGGCGGCCTCCGAGTTGGTGCAGGACTTTGGCGGTGCGCGAATGCATGCGCGTGCCGAGTCCGGCGGCGAGTATGAGCACGTCGAGCGGCGCGCTCGTCGCGGCGGCGGGCGAGTTCGTGCCGGTCGTCGCCGACGTGGTCGTTGCGTCTTGCGTTCCCTGCGGGTTCGTTGGGGGCTGCTGCTGTTTGTCCATTATGTTCTCAAACGTTCAGGCGAGACTGTGAACCGGATGCGCGGCGACGGCGGCGCGCGCCTGTTCGTAGCAGGCGACGATGACGCGCGACAGCTTTTCGGGGCTGTGCCGCACCTTCTCGCCTTCGTCGAGCAGGTCGGCGCGCACGATCTCCGCCTCGTGGCTGAACTCTTCTTCCAGAAGGTGATCGCTCAGGCCGATCTGCTGCGCGCCCTCTGCGCCGTAGAGCGCGGCCTGTTCTGCGCTGATGAGCCGGTTGTTGACGACGACGTAATCGAACGAGATGGCGGGCGCGTAACGCTTGACGGTCTCAAGGTGCTGGCGCGCGGTGTAGCCGTCGGTCTCGCCCGGCTGCGTCATCAGGTTGCAGATGAAAATTTTGACGGCCTGAGAGTCGCCGATGGTTTCGGCGACGCGCGAGACGAGGAGATTGGGGAGGATGCTGGTGTAGAGCGAGCCGGGGCCGACCGTGATGATGTCCGCGCCACGCAATGCGGCGAGCGCTTCGGGCAGAGGGAGACACTGTTCGGGTTCGAGCCGGAGGCGTCGAATCCTGCCGTGCGAGGCCGTGATGTTGGTTTCGCCGAAGACTTCCCTGCCGTCTTCGAGTTCGGCGACGAGGCGCACGTCGTTCAAAGTCGCGGGATAGATGCGCCCCTTGCTGGCGAGCACTTCGGAGGAGAGGCGCACGGCTTCGGTGAAATCGCCCGTCACGTCCGTGAGCGCGGCGAGGAAGAGGTTGCCGAAGCTGTGGCCGCCAAGGTCTCCGCCGCCGCGAAAACGATAACGGAAGAGACGCCCCATGAGCGTGGAGTCTTCGGAGAGCGCGACCATGCAGTTGCGTATGTCGCCGGGCGGGAGTATTTGCAGTTCGTCGCGCAGACGACCGGAACTTCCGCCGTCGTCCGAAACCGTCACGATTGCCGCGAGCGCGTCGAGCCACTGCTCGTGGTCGCCGCCGTCGCGCCTGTCCACGAGTCGCTTCAAACCGGAGAGCACGGTCGAGAGACCCGTGCCGCCGCCGATGGCGACCAGTTTCAGACCACGCTCTGTTCCCGTCATGTGCAAACGCTCGCCCTCCGTCGTGCCGCGCTGTCGGCGGTCGCCAAATTGACCGCGCGCTTTGAAATCATACTCAAAAGCCGGAGGCTTTCAAAGCGGCGCGTCGGAAATGGAAGTTTAGTGTCAAACGGGCAGAGGGGTGTTGACCGTGTTAATCAGGGGCGAGAGGCGAAGATGAGTTGTTCATATTCCGGCTCGTTACGCAGGGGCGTGAAGTCCGGATCGTGCTGCGCGCGTACGCGCAAATTGGGTTGCAGTTCGAGAGCGCGCGCCAGCGATTGGAGCGCGGGTTCGAGCGCGCCGAGGCGTGCGCGCGTGGCGGCCAACCCGTAGTAGATGTGCGCCGCTTCGGGGTCGCGTTTGAGAGCGCGCTCGAACATCTCCTGCGCCGCGACGAAATCGCCGCGATTGAGTTCGATGACGCCGCGATCATAGAGTTCCTCGGCGTTGCGCGGCATGGCGCTCTCGGAGCGCAGGCGCGCTTCGGCGATGGCGAGATAGGTGCGCGAGCGCGCCGTCACTTCGGCCACCCCGGAATGCTGCTCGATGAGCGCGCGAAACAGCATACGCGCCTCCGCGAAACGACCGCGCACAAACTCTTTATGCGCCCGCTCGAAAGCACGCAGCGCGGCGGCCTCGTCCAAAGTTGGCTGGCGCGGCGGCGGCGGCGCAACGTTGCGTGCGGCTGATTTGGACGCAGGCTTAGCCGCCGTCGTCCTGCGAGCCGCCTGCTGTATCGCTGTGGCGGCGCTCGCGCCCGACGCGTGCGCGCCGCGTTGGGGCTGCTTCGCGGCGGCAGCGGCGGGCTGTTTGCCCGTGCGCGCCGGAGTTTTAGCGGCGGTCTTAGTTGAAGTTTTGCTTGAAGTCTTGCTTGTGTCGGTGGCGCGCGGCTTCGCGCTCACGGCTTTGGGGCGCGCAGCAGGCCTGGATTTCGCCGACGCGGCGGCGCGTGGACTCTTTTTCGTGGATTTTGCGGGCGAGGTCGCCACAGATGTGTTGTTATTGGTGGCTTTGCGGACAGGGGCTTTCTCCGCACCGGAGCGTTTGGCGAGCGGCTTCGGGCGCGTCGTGGACTTCGCGCTCAACTTGCGATTTTTCGCCGGTGACGCAGTGGAGACGCTACGTGTGACCGAACGAGAGGAAGGTCTTTTCGCGCCCTTACTGACAGATTCGCTCATGCGAAGCTCCCATTATCAAAATGACTCCCCGAAGCGGAGCCAAGTAACGCGCGCACTTTAGCACAGCCCGACGCATAAATCAACGTGGTAGTGTAAGTTGCGGGAACTACGCGGCTTTCGCGCGGGCGCGGCGGGCGCGGCCAACAAAGAAAAACAGTTGATGTTATTCGAGGCGGTATGTTAGAGTCCCAAAGGAGTTGCGCCCCTCGTGCGACCCTTTAGGGATGGGGGCAAAGTCAGTTGGCCGAAGCTCGAACTCCTTGATTTTGTTTGACTTGAGTTTTAGTCGCGGCTCTTGATAGCGGCCTCTTACCATCTCACCCTAACGACTCCCCTACAGAGAAAGCGCCTGCACTAATGTCAGACACTTCCATCATTTTGCGCGAAGAACAGTATGAGCGGATTGTGTCTGTTTTACACAAGCTGCGAGCCGAATCCTTCTCCCGCGTGGTCTTCCTCGTGGACAAAAACGGCCAGCCGATAGCCGTGCAGGGAGACGTGAGCAATATTGACACGACGAGCCTCGCCTCGCTCGCCGCAGGAAACGTGGCGGCCACCGGCGGCATGGCGCAACTCATAGGCGAGAAAGAGTTTCCCACGCTTTCGCACGAAGGCGAGCGCGAGAGCATACACATCTGCATCATCGGGCGGACGCTGCTCGTCGTCGTCTTCGACGACCGTTCGAGTCTCGGTCTGGTCAAACTGCGCGTGAAGCAGGCGTCGCGCGAACTGGCGACGATCTTCGAGGATGTCGAGCGTGATTCGCTGGCAAAGCGGAAGCAGGACGACGCGCTCTTCGCGGGCATCACGGACGACGATATTGACAGCTTATTCAATTAGTAACAGGTAACAGGTGACAGGTGACAAGTTAAAACAGAAGACTTGTGTTCGTCCTGTCACCTGTCACCCGTCACCTGTCACTTTGCAAAAGCTATGACGTTCATCAACTACGCATCACGCGAAATCAACTGCAAGATCGTCTATTACGGGCCGGGGCTGTGCGGCAAGACGACCAACCTGCAATACATCTACGATTCGACCGCGCCCGCCTCGAAAGGCAAACTCATCAGCCTCGCGACCGAAACCGACCGCACGCTCTTCTTCGACTTCATGCCGCTCGAACTCGGCACGGTGCGCGGCTTCAAGACGCGCTTCCACCTCTACACAGTGCCCGGACAGGTCTTCTACGACGCCTCGCGCAAACTCATACTCAAGGGCGTTGACGGAGTGGTCTTCGTCGCGGACTCGCAGGAAGAGCGTATGGACGCCAACATCGAGGCGCTCTACAACCTCGAAGAGAATCTCAAAGCCAACGGCTACGACCTGCTCAAACTGCCTTACGT
>DATHBB010000020.1:0-34813 GCA_035296385.1 Pyrinomonadaceae bacterium
CCGAAGCCCGCCTGCTGGATGTTGCCGTGACATCCCATGCAGCCGCCCATCAGGTAGCCTTTCCCTTTGTAGCTGACGTTCTTGAAGACCGACCCGTCCATGTTGTAATCGGTGATCAAATTCCCTACGTTGAAGTTTGGATACCCCGGCAGCGGTTTCTGGAACTGGCCGCTGAACACTTGCAGCGTGTAGTCCGATTCGACGACATCGTTCGACTGGTAGTAGGTCGAAGGCAGGGGGCCGCCGGGCGCGCCCGTGTAGGTGATGCCGGGCTGCTTGTCGTACGGGGCATACTGGACGTTGATCAGCTTGTAATACAACCACGGTGAGGAAGCGATTCCCTTGCTCTGGTTGTAGGCGGCGATGGCCGCATGAGCCGCTTTGTTGACGCTGATGATGTCAGGCGGAATGTCGAAGATGCGCTTGTTCAAAGAGACCTTCCCCTGAACGTTCGGCTGATTCCACGGCGACGGCGTCGGCGACGGCGAGGCGGGCGGCGGGACGGGCGTGTTGATGTAATAGAGCCGAGGCGTGTTCGGTTGCGGCGGCGCGACCTTCGGCGTGAAACTCTGTACGGAGTTCGGCGTGGCCGGATTGGCCGAAGTCGCGTTCTTCGAGACGACGAGCGGGTCTGTCGGGGGCACGTTCTGGTTCTGGATCAAGTTACCGTCCACGTCTTCGACGGGTTTCCCGTTCGTGCCCAGAAGGTTGTCGGCCTGGCTGAACGTGGCGTAGATGAAGTAGGGAGCCGACGGCGTCTTCTGGATGATGTGCAGCGCCAGCAGGCCGAACGTGTCGTCCACGTAACCGGGCAAGCCGTTGCTCTTTTGACGATAGTAACGAACTCTCGTCGTGTAGAAACGCTTGCTGCTGATCTCCTTCGCGGTGAGACGCCGCCACGCGGATTTCAATTCGATAGTGCCGTTCGGGAAACTCAGCATCGTCGAACTGCCTGCGGGCGGGTCTGCCTGATTTTGCTGAATGTAGTTGAATGCGTTGTCGGTGGCTGTATCCCTGCTGACGCCGTTGCCGACGGGCGGGAGATTCGTCCACCAGCGGTTCCCCGCAACGTAGTTGTATTCGGTGCGATTCGCCTTCGCCAGGAACAGGATCATCGAGCCGGGGGTGGGCAGGCCGGAGGCGTTGCCCGCGTACATCGTCGTCACGCCGATCTCGCTGTTCTCGTCCAGATTGATCCAGGGCGTAGGGGTGTTGACCGGGCCGACGAAGTAAGGCTGCACCTGACCGTTGGCCGTGCCGACCCCGCCGTTCTTCACCGAGCCGGGTTGGTAGACGTACTTCGGCAGGGCGTCGTAGCCGTAAGATTTCGTCTGGTCGGGCGTGTAGCCGGGAGGGTTGCCCGTGCCGGGGTAAATCTCCACTTTGCCGCGATAGGTGTGCCAGACGAGCGGGCCGTTGTAGTTGGGGTCGCCGAAGCGTTTGGTGTTGTCGGGTCTCTCGCGTGTGCCTACCGCTCCGGTCTGCGGGACGGCAGGCCAGTTCAGCGCGATAAACTCTTGCCAGGCGAACGCGCCCGCGCTCTGCAAAGTGGCGGGCGGCGTGATGTCGGACGGGACGCTCGGCGTGATGGAAATGTTCTGAGGCGGAGGCGGTGGCGGGGGCGCGGGGGGTGAAGTTGTGCGCGCGGTGGGGACGGTCTGCGTGAGAATCCCGGCCAGCACGAACAGCATGATGACGCTCTTCTTGACATGGGAGTTGTTCATCTCTTTATTCTTTCTATGGGTGAACCCAAATGATGTGTTCAGGCATGTGCGCCTGAGCGGAGTCGCGCCGGTTTTTGTGCCTGCTCCGGCACGGCAGAGGAAAGACTCGCCTGTGATCTCAAAGTCTTCTAACGCGAAGATCGGTCGAGGTGCCGATTAGAAGGTGTGTGGAAAGCCGATTGCTTGGGTAAAAAAGAAATGATCCGTATTCAAGGCGAGTCAGACATTATGACAGGGCTATGCGGATGTCAACGAAATTAACTCGGAGACGCGCCCTGACGACGCGCGCCCTGCTCAGTGTTCCGCGTGCAGCGCGCCGAGCAGGATTTGAATGATCAACTCGTCGAAATCTATGGCCGACCAGATGCCGTAGCGCGAGCCTTTGAACGGGTAGAGGCCGGGGTTCGGGTTCGCCTCCAGAAAGACCCACTCTCCCCCGGGCGTCAACTTCAAATCCAGGCGGCCATACGTCCCTACGTCCAATGCGGCGGCGGTCTTTCGCGTCAACTCGTTCACACGCCTCTCTTGCGTCGTCGTCAAACGCGCGAACCGCGTCTTGAGTGACCAGCGGCGTTGGTACGCTTTGTCGTGCTTGAGCCTGTAGGAGGCGATGACGGGCGCGCGCGGCGATCCTCCGCCGATGATCATTTCTCTGACGGGCATCACTTGCCGCCCGACGAACCCGACGAGCATCTCGCGCCCCGCGATGAATTCCTCGCAGATGATGTCCTCTATGTCCATCTGTTCGAGAAACGCGATCTGTTTAATGAGAGCCGCCTTCGTGCGCACGAGCGAAGCCTGATTGATCCCTACCGAAGCGTCGTCCAGACGCGGCTTGACCACGAGCGGGAACGTGAGTTGTCGCGGCAGGCGCGGAGCGCTCGCGCGCGTCACGAAAAATTCCGGTACCTTGAAGCCTTCGCGCGCGGCGATCAATTTGCTGACGGCCTTGTCGCGGCAGAGCGTCATGCCCCGCGTCCTCGTGCCCGTGTAGGGCAGTTCGAGCAATTCGATGAGCGCGCAGACGTGGCCGTCCTTGCGCCTGTCGCCGTCAACGTTCTCCGTGAGGTTGAAGACGACATCGGCCCCTACATCCTTGAGCCACTGTGACACTCCGGCCACGTCCGTGTAAGGCCCGACGAACACCTTCTCAACTATACGACGCAGAGCGTTGACAAGGGGGGCGTCTCCCACGCCTTTCCTGAAACGCGAAGTCCCGGGTATGAGCACCGCGCGATCAACCAGCACCGCCACCGTCAGCCGACCGAGCAGGCGTCGCCCGCTCCCATGCCGCATCGCCATAACTTCTGTTTGCCTCCGTGTATGACATTGTTTGGCGAGGGTGGTTGATACTGACCGATACAGGCGAACGCCGCGCAGCAACTCGAACGCCGGTCGCGTCCGAGTGTTATAGCATCATCCGCAAGCCTCCGCGCAAGACGCTTTTTCGCGTGCGCCCCGACGGAAAATCGCCTCGTCGCCGCAAAGCAAATGCGCGAAATTCGTCGCTTGAATATTTTTTTGCAGCAAAGGCTAAACCTTGTGTTATAGTGCAGTTCCTGTCTTTGGAACTCACTTTGCGGTTAAACCTCGTGGGCGGATTAGCGCAAAAGGAAAACTCATGAAACAGATTAATATCACACGCGATAGTTCCGGCAACGTGACTTTTGAAACCGTGTCAATCGACACGACCGAGAATGTCTTCTTCACCAATCTCGATCCGCAGGAAGCTCATTGGCCGACGCTCACCACCAACCAACTCGGCGCGTGCCCGTCTCCCAATTCCAGTCAATGCCCCATCTCCGCGCCCGCGAGTTTGACTCCGCCCGGCAACCAGGTCATCTACGGCTGCAACCTCCATGCGAACGAGAAGGGCATCATCAACGTGTTCGCGCAGCTCGCCGCAGCGAAGACCGATTTGGGGAGCGCCACCAAAGGCCAAAAGATTCAGGCGCAGCAAGTGGTGGCGGGCGGGATGCCGCCGTACAATTACGACGGCCAACAGTTTCAAGTCACGGAGCCGGGCGGCAAGGTGACCTCCGGCTCAGGCAGCATCGGGCCGGGCCTGACGCTGGGCACCCTGCCGGGCAAAGACGGCCTCTGGGTGGGCGGCACGCCCACGCTGTCCGGCACTTATCAATTCACGTTCAACGTAAACGACGCGATGGGAAGGAACCTGCAACAGGTTCAATACTCGCTGAAAGTCACTTAAACAATCTCGGGGCACAGCGGCCAGACGTAGAGAAGTTCATGTGAAAAAAACTAACAGGAGCATCATGAGCAACGGCAAACGGACACACAACAGCAGCCCACGCAATCAAAAGATGCGCCGCTTGGACGGCGAGCGCGCACGGGCAACGGCCTCATCGCGGCGAAACTTCACCGTTAAGGCCGCCGGAATTTTTGCGGGTCTCATCCTCGCAGCGATAGCCGCCGAGCCGGATCGTTTCAGCCCTTCGGCGCGGGCGAAGCTGCTTGCACCGACACCTCCTCCTGCCGTCGCTCCGGCGACGCCGCAGAATCTCGGCAGCCCCGACTTCGCCAACCCCAAAGAAGTAAGCTCCAACGCCGCCGCCAAAAGATTACGAATGATCATGACGATGATCAACGGCACCTACACGATCCCGAACGTCGGCACGGCGGTGCTCAGGCAATATCGCGGTTGGGATGCGTCGCAGCCCGCGCCGGACCTGACCGGCGACAAGATCGCGCCGGGGCCGACGCTGCGCGCACGTCTCGGCGATTCGGTCGAGATTTCGTATCTCAACAAGATTGACGACAGCAAGTTTGCTTACACCTTCGTCACCTCCGACAACAGGCCCGGGCGCTCCAGCTTCGGCTGCGACCAGAGCGGCACGATCTATCCCGGAAATTTCGATCTTTTCCCCAACTGCTTTCACGGCTCAAGCACCGCCAACATACACTTTCACGGCACGCACACCAGCCCCGACGGCCTGGGCGATAACGTGCTCGTACAGGTGATGCCGCAGGTGAATCAGAAGGACTGGCAACCGACGTTCAACAAAATGTTCGACTCCGGCAAGGTTCCGCAGGCGTGGAAAGACATGCCGGAGAATTATCGCAACGAGCAGATGGACTTGATCAAGAAGCACGACGACGCTTCCGCCATCGCCGCCAAAAAGAATGGGTTGCTCGAACCCGGCTCGCTCTACGCGGCCAACAAAAAGAGGATCGATGAGGGCGAGTGGCCGCAGTACATCATGGGCGCGTTCCCCAACTTCTTCCGCATCCCCGACTACAGTTCCGGCCAGTACAAGGCCGGTCAAGCGCCGGGCACGCACTGGTATCACGCGCACAAGCACGGCTCGACCTCGCTCCACATCCTCAACGGTCTCGCCGGTGCATTCGTCATCGAGTCGAATCAGGAAGGCGGTTACGACCACGTCATACGCAAGTTCTACAATTGGGGAACGACTTACGGCGATCACGAAAAAATTCTCGTCTTCCAGCAGTTCGACCCGACGCAGAATCTTGAGCGCGCGGGCGGGCTCGGCACGGGTGCGACCGGCAAAGGAATCAAGCAGGTTCTCGTCAACGGCAATCTGACGCCGACCATCACCATGTATGCGGGCGATGTCCAACTGTGGCGACTCATCAACGCCACCGTCGGGAACAGAGCGGGCATCATCGTCGGGAACGACCCGAGCGAGAGCGGCGACGACCTGTTAGAGGTGAAGGGATTCAACTTCAAACAGACCGCGCAGGACGGCGTGCAGTTCAGCCGCGACAACTATCAGAATCAACCGTTCCTGAACCCCAATGCCGTATACGGCCAGGTGCCGGAAGGGTTCACGATGGCGAGCGGCAACCGCGCCGACCTCCTCGTCCAGGCGCCGAAGACGGCGGGCGTCTATCCGTTCAAATCGGGCGGGACGACGCTGTTTTTCGTCAAGGTCGTCACGGGCACTACTCCGGCGAAGCTGCCGAACGGCGCGTTCCCCACGAAGGCGCAGTGGGCTGACATGCCGAAGTTCCTGCGCGATCTGCCGAAGCCCGGCCCGAACGACAAGAAGAATCCCAACTCACCCGTCAAATTCCAATGGGAGGCAGGCAGGGTGAATGCCGCGCCCGCTCCGACGCCTACGCCGACGACAACGCCGTTCCCCACACCCGCTCCGCAGAGCATTTACAATCCGCCGCACTTCATGATCAATAACAAGCAGTTCGGCGAGATGGGCGAGATCGTTGATCAGTGTATGCCGCTCAACGGTTTGCAGGATTGGGTGCTTGAGAACTGGACGAGCGTGGCGCACCCGTTCCATATCCACATCAACCCGTTTCAGATCATTCGGATCGATACGCCGACGGCGCAGAACAAATACACGCCCTATACCCCGGCGAAGGACTACATCTGGCAGGACGTGATCGCCATCCCGCCCGCAATCATCAGCAAGGACGGCAAACAGATCACGCCCGGCAAAGTCACGATCCGGCAAACCTATGTGGACTTCACCGGCACGTTCGTACTCCACTGCCACATCCTCGCCCACGAGGATCGAGGCATGATGCAACTTGTACGCGTCGTGCCCGCCAACCAATATCCCCAGGGGTGTCAGAAATCCGTGCCCGATCACCACTAGGGCACGCTCTCGTCAGCGCGCCCGAACACACGCGCGCACTGTTAAGCCGGCGAGGCGCAACCCTTCGCCGGCGCGTATCGAGATGGCGGGCTTCGACGGAAGAAGCCCGCTCTCTTTCTGCGTTGAAACTCTGAATATTACAGGCAGGGCGGAACGTGCAAATTCATACGTCGTCGAACTTTTTTTGCGCGCGGGAGAGTTGATTTAAGGATGACCCGTTGCTATTATGACCGCCCTCGCGCGCTAGAGTTTCGGCAGTTGTATTTCCCTCGTCGGTCTCAAGTCTCTCATGCCCACAGGTGACTAGCAGGTAGTAATCCTTACGTCAATTCATCGTTCTAAATAATCATCACAGTTTGTCAGGGATCACCCCATCATCCATGAAGCTGCCGCGACTTTTATTGCGCACCTATGACCGCGAGGGTACTCTGTGCCGCGCTCTGCGTGCGATTCTCGAATCCACTTTTCGCCCGCAAGCGCAACTCCGGCAAGAAGTCCTGAACCCGCACGATTCGCTCCGGCGCGACACACGCCCGCCGCGCGTCGCCGCCGATGCGTTTCAACCCGATCTCATCTTCCTCGTCCTTGCGCCCGAACAACTCGCGCTCGCCGGTCAACTAATCGCCTCCGGCAGAGCGGGGCAGCCGCAGGCCGCGATCATCGTCGTGGTCGAAGAATGCGAGGCCGTCGAGATGCTCGCGTTGCTGCAAGCGGGAGCGTCGGACTTCATCACGCCGCCGCTCACGCGCGCAGACACTTTGCCGCGCGTCTGGCGTCTGCTCGAACAGGCGCGCACGAAGGAGAGTTTGACTCAAAACTTGAAGGAGCGGCTCGGGCTGCAACGCCTCGTCGGCGAGTCCGTGAAGTTTCTCGCGGAGATCAAAAAGATTCCGCTCGCCGCGCGCTCGGACGGGCGCGTGCTGATCTCGGGCGAGACGGGCACGGGGAAGGAACTGTGCGCGCGCGCGATTCATTATCTCAGCCCGCGCGCCGCGCGCCCCTTCGTGCCCGTCAACTGCGGCGCGATCCCCGTCGAGTTGGTTGAAAACGAGATGTTCGGCCACGAGCGCGGCGCGTTCACGGGCGCGGCCAACGCGCGTCCCGGCCTCATCGAAGAGGCCGAAGGCGGCACGCTCTTTCTGGACGAGATAGACTGCCTTCCGCTCCTCGCGCAGACGAAACTGCTGCGCTTCCTGCAAGAGAAAGAGTACCGGCGGCTCGGCTCGTCCAAAACCTTGCGCGCCGACGTGCGCGTCATCACGGCCTCGAACATCGATCTGGAAGAGGCCGTCAAGCGCGGGAAACTGCGTCAAGACCTCTACTATCGTTTGAACGTCATCCCCGTCAGGCTTCCCCCCTTGCGCGAGCGGCGCGAGGACATTCCGCTGCTCGCACAACATTTCGTGGCGCAGTATGCCGCCGAATTCGATAAGCGGTTGGCGACGCTTTCGCCGGAGTCTATACGCAAGCTCGTCTCCTACGATTGGCCGGGCAACGTACGCGAACTCGAACACACCATCGAACGCGCCGTCTTGCTCTCGGACGAGACGCAGATCGGTGTCGGCGAGATCGTGCTGCCGGGCGACGTGGCGGCAGCGTCGCCCGACGAAGACTCCTTCCGGCAGGCGAAGGCGAAAGCGGTCGCACAATTCGAGCGCAGCTACATACAGCAGCTTTTGCTTTCACATCGGGGCAACATCAGCCGTGCGGCGCAGGCCGCGCGTAAAAATCGGCGCGCCTTCTGGCAGTTGATCCGCAAGCACCGCATCGACGTGGAAGATTTCAAGCCGGCCTCTTCCTAGAGTGATGTTGAGCTGAGCGTAAGAAAGAAAAAACACTCACCGCAGAGACGCAGAGCCAAGCCGCAGAGAACCGCAGAGAGAAGAAACGATGAAGTAGGAACGCGGAACGATGAACTGAATACAAAAAGTCTTTAGTTCATCGTTCCTCGTTCCTACTTCATCGTTTTCCTCTGCGGTTCTCTGCGGCTTGGTTCTGCGCCTCTGCGGTGAAGGCTTTTGCCTGCCCTAAATTCCTCAAGGACAAACCCGCGCACGACATAGGACAAATTCATCCTACCCGTATTTCGACCGCCGACTGAGCTTTCTTCGCCACGCCCGCGCCGGGCTATGACAAAAAGAGCCTCGCCGCGCGCGCGACGGCCTGTAAAACCCGACATCTTCGTTGCGGCCAGCGGATTGCAGTAGGTCGTGCATCCGAAAGGGTCGCGACTGGAGTTGGTAATGTGTACCCCCGACAAGTCTCAAATCGCCCGCGACGTATTGGCCTATCTGGCGGAGCACCCCGATGCGCAAGACACCTTCGAGGGCATCGTCGAATGGTGGCTGCTGGAACAAAAGATCAAACGACAGACGGCGGAAGTAAGAGAGGTGCTCGACAATCTCGCCTCCCGTAAATTGATTCTCGAACGCCGCGCCGCAGACTCGCGCACGCATTACCGCCTCAATCGTCGCAAGGTTAAAGCCATCAATGCATTTCTCAAGCCGGAAAATTTGTAGCGCGGGCGCGCGGCACGTCGAGTTCGGCGACGCGCACGCGCGCACGTGCGTGCGGCGCCAGGAGTCTTCGAGCAGAGACTCGGATTTCGCACTCATCCCGCATCAAGCAGGAACCTTTGACAAGATCAGCACAAGAGCGCTTCGACGGAGGATTGAATAATGCCAGTACAGGTAAGTTATCCGGGTGTTTATATTCAAGAGGTTTCCAGTGGTGTGCACACCATCACGGGCGTCTCCACTTCGATTGCGGCGTTCTTCGGGCGCACGGCCAAAGGCCCCATCGACCGCGCGGTCAGGTGTTTGAGCTACGCCGACTTCATACGTGAGTTCGGCGGCCCGCACCCCTTGAGCGATCTGGCGCAGAGCGTCAGGCAGTTCTTCGACAACGGCGGGACGGATTGCTACGTCGTGCGGCTCGCGGCGGGCGCGCTGCCCGCGAGAGTGACTTTGCGCAATCTCGCCAACACGAAGAACGTGCTCGTCGCGACGGCGAAAGCGCCCGGCCTATGGGGGCAGGACGTAAAGCTTGAGGTCGATTACAACACGACGAACCCGGACGATACCTTCAACCTGCGCGTCTCCTACGAGGTGAACGGGGTCGTCGTGAGTCAAGAGGAGTTCAGCAACCTCTCGATGATGCCCGCCTCCCCGCGCTTCGCCCCGCCCTTCGTCACGCAGTCGTCGAAGCTGATCGATCTCGCGCTCGACGCGGCGGACATGGGTGTCGCCACAGACCCCAACGCCTTCATCAACACCAGCACGGCGGTTCCGGCCATGCGCGGCTACAGCCAGAGCCGCCGCCCCTTCGTCGGCACGGTCGCGGCACTCATCACGGAGTTCGAGGGAATTATCGCCACCAAAGGCAAGTTCTCGATGAGCGTCAACGGCTCCGCGCCGATAGCCATAGACATCACGGGGAAGACGTTTCCCACTACTCCGGCTCCGGCGAATCTTCAAGAGGTCGCCGACGAAATTGCGGGCATGATCAATCCCCAACTCGCGGCGTCGGTCGCCGGGCTGAAGGTTAAAGCCCAGTGGGACGCGCTCGTCCCCGCCGGGATCAACGCCAAGGTCTTGCGCTTCACATCAGACGTGGCCGATTTCAGCCGCGTTACCATCACGCGCGCGCCTTCGTCGGCGGTGGATTTCGCCACGGCGCTGATGATGGGTCTGGACCAGGGCGGCATCGAGGTGGCGCGCTGGAGCAATCTGAGGCCGGTCTTCAACGGAACGGTGCATGTGGGCGGGGGAGGCTTCGGCGATTTCACCGACGGCGCGAGCGGCCTCAACGCCGCCTTCGCCGGTCTCACGCAGGGCACGATGAACAGCATCCAGATCGCGGGCAGCCCGCCCGTCGGGTTCAGCCTCGTCACGACACTTCCCGGCGAGCGCAACTTCCAACAGGCGGGCGGCTCGTCCGACGGCGTGAGGGAAAAACTTCGCATCATCGCCGACGCCGTCAACGCCGATCCGAACGTGCCGTGGAAAGCGGAACTGTGGGGCTATCATCTCGCCTTCCGTAAAAAACAGGGGACGATCAACGACAGCGCGATTGTCACGACGAGCGGCCTCGCCGGGGCCGGTGGCTTCGGCACGGGCTTCATCGCCAACGCGCGCCGCTACAGCCTGGGCGCGAGCGGCACGGGCATCTTCCAGTCGGGCGGGACGGCGGGCACGGACGGCGGCGCGCCGGGCGTTGCGGAGTACGGCGGAAACGAGGCGCTGCACACGGGCTTTTTCGCGCTCGACAAAGTTGACCTCTTCAACCTCATGGTCATCCCCGGCGACAGGGAAGTGAACGAAGCGACTTACCTCCAACTGCTCGGTCCGGCCAGCATCTACTGCATACAGAAACGCGCCTTCCTCATCATCGACGCGCCCGATAGCTGGACTGCGGTAGACCGCCCCGTCGCGACGGCCACCGAAGTCAACACTCTCCGCACGCTCGTCGTGAAAGACCACGCCGCGGTCTTCTACCCGAAAGTGGTTTACAGCGACGCCGGAATCAAAAAGCTCATCGGCCCCTCAGGGATGATCGCCGGACTCATGGCGCGCATTGATTCGACGCGCGGCGTCTGGAAAGCGCCCGCCGGAACCGAGGCCGACTTGCGCGGCGTGCTCGACGTGGAAGTGAACCTCACCGATCTCGAAAACGGCGTGCTCAACAAACTCGGCGTCAACTGCATACGCAAGTTCCCGAGCGGCATCGTCAACTGGGGCGCGCGCACGCTTGACGGCTCGGACGACATCGGCTCCGAGTGGAAGTACATCCCGATCCGCCGCCTCGCGCTCTTTCTGGAAGAGTCGCTGTTTCGCGGCACGAAGTGGGTTGTCTTCGAGCCGAACGATGAACCGCTGTGGGCTAAGATCAGGCTCAACCTCAACGCTTTTATGATGAGCCTCTTCCGTCAGGGAGCTTTTCAGGGCAGCACGCCCGACAAAGCCTTCTACGTGAAGTGCGACAGCGAGACGACCACGCAAAACGACCGCAACCTCGGCATCGTCAACATCGAAATCGGTTTTGCGCCGCTCAAGCCCGCCGAGTTCGTCGTCATCAAAATTCAGCAGATCGCGGGCGATCTCTAAAGCGGAAGGAAAACAGTCATGGCTAAAGGCTTCATCAAAAACGCGAAGCGCGTTGATCCTTACAAGAACTTCAAGTTCCGCGTGAGTTGGGACGGGCGCACCGTGCTCGGCGTCAGCAAAGTGAGCGCGCTCAAGCGTTCCACGGAAGTCGTCAAGCACCGCGACGGCGGCGACAACAGCACCGATCACAAGTCGCCCGGTCGCACCACCTACGACTCCGTGACGATGGAGCGCGGCATCACGCACGACGCGGAGTTCGAGGCATGGGCGAACAAGGTGCACGCCTACGCGGGCGACGCGGCGATGGATTTGGCGGACTACAAGAAAGAGTTGACGCTGGAGATGATGAACGAGAAAGGCCACGTCGTTTATCGCTACTTCCTGCACGACTGCTGGGTCAGCGAGTTCACGGCGCTGCCCGAACTCAACGCCAACGCCAACGCCGTCGCCATCGAATCCATCAAGGTCGAACTCGAAGGCTGGGAGCGCGACGTAGATACGAAAGAGCCGAACGAAGCGGACGACGTTCCGGCGGCGGGCTAACGGCGTGCGGGAGGCCGGTATCAGATGTTGACCGCAGAGAGACCGCCGCACGAACCGGCGACGCCCTTCCCACGCCTCCCCGACACGCTCCGCTCGAAGTACGCGTGTGACGCGCTCGCGCTGCGTCCCTTCGGCATCTCCGAAGACGATCTGGAAGTCAGCTTCAACGGGCAGCCGCGCCCGCACCTGATCACACAGGTCATCGCCGCCTGCACGGTGGGCGCAGGCGGCGGGCAACCGCTCGAACCGGATTTCTTCTGGAGTCTTCCGGTCGGCAAGCGCATCGAGTGCCTGCTCGCCATCGCCGCCTCCGGCGACGGCGCGGAGGAGATCGTCATCCCCCTGCGCTGTCTCGAAGAGGCTTGCGCGCAGCCGCTCGAACTCGAACTCTCTCTCCCGGAGATCGTCTCGCTGCAAAATCAAACGGACGAGGCCGAGCGTTTCACCGTGCGACGCGGCGACGAACAACTCTACGTGCGCCGCCCGACCGGCAGCGATCAACTCGCATGGCTCAGTGCGCGCTTCGCCGATGAAGCCGCGGCCTTCGGCGCGATGATTGGCGCGCTCGTCTCCGCTCAGGAGGCGGGCGCGTCTGACGCAGCAGACGCGGCGGCAGTGGGCGCAAAGATTGACGGCGAGTGGATCGGGGCGATTGAAGAGGCGATGGAGGAGTTTGATCCGCTCGTCAATTTCAGCCTCTCCGTCCGGTGTCCGTTTTGCGAAGCCGAGCACGAGCACGAGATTGATCTGGAGGAACTCGCTTTGCGCCGTCTCAGACAATCTCAACTGCGCCTGCTCACGAGCGTCCATCGCCTCGCCAAACATTACCACTGGAGCGAGCGCGAAATATTCTCCGTGCCGCACCGGCGGCGCGCCTTCTACCTCGCCCTCATTGACAGGGAGGAAGATCGTTGACGGGTTATTTTTCTCGACTGGCAGAGCGCACCGGACTCGGCCTCGCGTCGCCTCCGGCTCGTGCCGCGCGCACTGCAAACGGGGGTCTCGCGCCGTCGCCGGAGTTTGCGCGCGAGAGCGCCCCGCTTCACGCCGAAGAGATAACCTTCGTCGCTCAAACGCAAGACGACGCGCCCGAAGCTCCGACTCAAAGCGCCGCAGAAGCATTCCGCGATGCCACGCGCGAGGGCGACTTCGCCCGTTCGCAACGCGACGCCGAACGCATCTCCGGTTCGACAACGGAAGCGGCAACGCGCTCGTCCACGGCGAGCGCGGCGAACGAGCACGAGCCGGAGACGCCGCGACGACGACGCCTCGCGGATTCAGCCGATCAGCTTCAATCGTTTCCCGAAGAGGCTGAAACTCGCTCCGCCTCCGCGCCGCACCACAGAACATCGCGCGAGCCGGAAAGTTATGAACCGTCGGACGGCATAAGCGAGTCGCCGCGCCGGACAGACGCCGCAGAGTCGTTGCCCGCCGTCGCCGATCAAGCGCGTGCGCGCGAATCGCAGCGCAGAGAAGAGACGTTGGAATCGCCGGACGACTTCAACTCGCTGCTCGAACGGGAAGGGATTGGCGGGATGAGCCGCGCGGAGGTTTATCAAAACTATTTGCGCGAAGTGCGCAAGTGGGTCGCGGAAGATGTGGCCGCGACGCTCGATGAAGGGACGTTGAATGAACGTTCGAGCGTCGCGGCGCTGGAGGCGAGCGCGGAAGACGCGCTCGCCTACATTCGTGAGAGAGAGGCGGGCACGCAGGATTTCAATCTCTCCATCGGGACGATCAGCATCGTCGTCGAAGAGACGCCGCCGCCGCAGACCGTCATGCAGCCGACGCCACCGGCGAGAGCGGAACGCGCGCAGCCCGCGCGCACGTCGCGCTCGTCCGGCAGGAATTATCTCAGATTCAAGTAAGGCACTAAGAGTTAGAGATGGCACTCGCAGACACAGGCAGAGCGATACGCGCCGTGACCGAAGCGCTTCAGCATCGTCTGAACGCGCGCACCGGCGCGCACGTCACGGTCGGCAGAGCCGCGCCCGGCGATTCCACGTCCCCGACGCTCAACCTGTTTCTCTACGAACTCCAATTCGACCCGCACTTGAAGAACGTCCCGCTCGACGAAGGCCAGAAGCCCCCGCTGTGGCTCGTCTTGAAATATTTGATGACGGCTTTCGACAATAAAGAGAGCGACACGTTTGAAGCGCACGGCGTGCTCGGCGAAGGCATACGCGCGCTGCAAGGCTTGAACACGCTGCCGCTCGCGCCGCCGGGTCTGCCTGCGGACGTGCTCAAAGCTCTCAACGACAACCCCGAAGATTTGAAGATCACTTTCGACGAGATCAGTTCCGACTTGATCTCGAAAGTGATGCAGGGGCAGAACGAGCGCTACCGCTTCTCCGTCGGCTTTCAAGTGCGCCCCGTGATGATCGCGAGCGACGAGCCTTCGTCCTACTCGCTCCTCGTCGGCGTTGACTACACGACGACGCCCACGCCGACCGTCATCGGCGAAGCGGGCGTCCACATCCCCGTCATCCCTTCGCTCGGCCCGAAGATTACGGAAATCTCGCCCGCCTCCTTCGAGGTCGGCGACACCATCACGATCTACGGGGAAGACCTGCATCTGTCCGGCCTGTCGGTCATGCTCGGCGCGGTCGAGTTGCCCGTCGTCGCGCAAGCCCCCGATCAGTTGAAGTGTCTGGTCAGCGAGACGGTGGTGACGGGCGACCGCATCTCCGCCGGAAGCCACGCCGTCGCGGTCGCGCAAACTCTCTCGACCGGACGACGGCGCATGAGCAATCTACTCATCGGGAATCTTTTGCCGACGCTCGACACGGTCGGCATCTCCGCGCTCGTCGGCGGGCCGCCGATACTTTTCGCAGTTGATTTGACGGGGCGGCTGCTCGGCAAACGCGAGGACGACGTTTATCTCGCGCTCTACCGAAACGGGAAGACCGTCAAAATGTTCGACTCCTTCGCCGACGCAGAAGTGCCGCCGCCCGCGCCGCCCGACCCGCCGCAGTCGGAGAAGCGTCTGAAATTCGAGGCCGGAACCGTGCCGCCCGGAGAGTATCTCGTGCTCCTGCGCGTCAACGGACAGCAGGCGAAACAGAGCCGCGTGCTGGAGATCGTTCCATGATGGCTGTCGAGGAAAAAAAGGAGTTCGTCACCTTCTCGCCACACCTCTCCGCGCGCGACGAGTCGGCCAATTACTGGATGCGACAGGTGACGGTGAGGCTCCGGCGCGAAGTCTCCTGGTGCTGGCACGAGCGCGGCAGAGACGCGTTCGACGGTAACGCGCAGGCGCGCGCGTCGCTTCTGCCGCCCTTCGTAGAGAAGTCGCCGCCCGTGCTCGACATGAGCCGCTTCTGGGAAGAGAAGCAGCGCTTCTACATGACCGACACGGCGGCGCGCTACCTGACCGAGCAACTCGACGCGGAGCGACCGCAGAGCGCGGGAGCGCAGGAAGAAACCATGCGCGGCTCTTTCGGCTGGGTGGTCGCGGAGTTGGAGTTGAATGACGTGGCGACCTTCGTGCTCGCGCTCGCCATGACGACCGCCTTCGACGCCAGCATGGGCAGCGTCATCGCCGCCTGCCTCAACGATCAGTCGAAGATTCATCCGAACCTCGCGCTCGCGCAAAAACTCTGGGACGAGCCGGAAGAAGTCTTGTCTGTCGCCGACCTCTCGCACCCGCTCTTTCGCTACGGGCTGCTCAAGCACAGCGCGGAGCGCGCGCCGCACTACGCCGAGACCGAATGGGAAGCGCCGCTCGCAGTCCCTACGCTCGTCGCTCAACAGTTGCTCTTTCCCGAAACGCCTCTGCCGGAAAGTCTCGCACCCGTCGTGCTCAAAGCGGAGGACGAAGACGCGGAGTTGACGGAGACGGCGCGGCTCGTCGCGCACAGGTTAGGCGCACGCGAGGCGGAGACGTTGCGCATCGTTCCGGTGCTCGGCGCGAAGGGGTCTGCGCGGCGTGAGACGGCGGCACGCATCGCGCGTGCGAGCGGGCGCTCTCTCGTCGAGTTCAAAGGCGACCCCGCGCTCCTGGACAGTCAACATTATCTCAACTCCCTCGCCACGCTCTGCTGGTTGAAAGACGCCTGCCTCTTTCTCGACGGGGAACGCTCGCGCTCAAGAAACACAGGCGGCGACAAGCATCACGGCGCAAGTCTGACGCTCTCTTCGCCCGCGATACCCGCGATTCACTTTCTCTCCGTCGGCGAGCGCAGCCAGATCGCGTCGCTCCCGTCGAGTCTCCTGCTGCCCGTCGTGCCCGTGCCTTCGCTCACGTATCACGAACGCGTCGCGCTCTTGCACAAGTCGCTCGGCGCGCGAGCCGAAGGACTCGACAAAGTGATCGCCGAAAGCGCGCGCCGTTTTCGCTACGAGCGAGAAACCGTAGAAGCGATTTGCGAGGGCTTGCGCGCTTTGCCCGGCACGATTGGCGAAGAGGATTTCCTCGCCGCGTGTCGCGCCGAACTCGACACGGACATCGGCGAACTGGCGAGCCGCGTCACTCCCCGTTTCGAGGGCGTTGAACTCGTCCTGCCGCCCAAGCAGCACCATCAGTTTGAGGAACACGTCAAAGCCATGCGCGCGCTGACGGAAGTTCATTACGGGTGGGGCACGGGTCGCGTCTGGAACGAAAGCGGCATCTCCGTGCTCTTCGCCGGGCCACCGGGCACGGGCAAGACGATGGCTGCGGAAGTGCTGGCGAGCAGACTAAATCTCCCGATGTATCGCATAGACCTTTCGCAGGTGGTCAACAAGTACATCGGCGAGACGGAGAAGAACTTGAAGCGCCTGTTCGACGCGGCGGACATCTCCGACATGATCCTCTTCTTCGACGAAGCCGACTCGCTGTTCGGACGCCGCACCGAAGTCAGCGACGCGCACGACCGCTACGCCAACCTCGAAATCAGCTACCTGCTCGAACGCATGGAGCGATTCAAAGGCCTGGCGATACTTGCCACCAATCGCAAGAAAGACCTCGACGAAGCCTTCCTGCGCCGCCTGCGCTACGTCATAGATTTCCCTTTGCCCGACGCGGCGGAGCGCAAAAGAATCTGGCGGCAGGTCATCCCCGCGAGCGCGGACACTTCGGAACTCGATTTCGACTTTCTCGCGCGCCAGTTTCAACTCGCGGGCGGCAACATACGCTCCATCGCCTTCAACGCCTGCCTGCAATGCGCGGCGGGCGGCGACGCGCAGGCCGAACGTCGTTTGACGATGCGCGAAGTGATCATCGCGGTCAAGCGCGAGTACGACAAGTTGAACCGCGCGCTCAGCCTCGAACAGTTCGGGTCTTACGCTGGTGTAGTGGAAGGGTTGGAACGTGAGTAAACAGAACATCAAGATCGAGCGTCTGGAGATTCGCCTCAAGGGCGTCTCCGTCGAGCGCGCGCGTGCTGCCACCGCCAATCTCGGTTCGGATTTGATGGAGCAACTCGCCGCTCAGACGCTCGGGGGCGTGAGAGATGGCGGCGGTGGTCGCTCGATCAAGATCGCGCGAATAGACTCCGGCGCGAGCGCGACGGGCGCGGGCGAGATGTCTCCCGCCGAACTGCGCAGTTTGATCGTGCGGCGGATCGCCGCGTCAATCGGGGATAAATTCAAGTAAGGATTGTCGGTCGCTAGTGCGAGTGGTGTTGGAGGAGACGGGATGGCTCAATTTTTCTTAAGAGGGGCGCTCATCGAGTACGGCGCGGATTTTCTGGGGCCGATCCCGAACGTCGTCATCTTTCAGTTCAACCCCGAAAAACTCACGCGCACGATCCAGATACCGCAGCGTCCGGGCGGCGCGGCGGCGCGCGAGACGACGCAGGCGGGCGAGGTCTCCGTCGAAAAGATTTCGCTCGTCGCACACTTCGCCGCCGCAGACAATTTGAACACGAACAACATACTGGCGCGCACGACGGGCGTGGGCACGCGTCTCGCCGCGCTCGAAAAGATGGTCTATCCGGCGGGCAAAATCTCCGGCCTCGTCGGCGCGGCGATTGACGCCATCGGCGATGCCATCGGCGGCGACGACGAACCCAAAGCGCGGCAACCGATCCCGCGCGTCGCCTACCCGCGCATACTGTTCATCTGGGGGCCGCTCAGAGTGCTGCCCGTCGTCATCGAGTCGATGACGATCACGGAGTTGCAGTACGACTTTCTGCTCAACCCGATACAGGCCGAAGTCAACATTGGTCTCGCGGTGAACCCGATAGACAACTGCTCGGACGATGTCATAGGCAAGGGCGCGCTCGAATATTCGAACCTCGCCAAAGAGGCGCAGGCCATCGCCAACCTCGCTAACACCATCGACCAGATCATCGACCTGATTCCGTTCTAGACGGACTCGGTTCGAGGAGGAACCCACTGACGCGATGTTTACGGAATCGTCCAGATATTTCAAACAGCCGACGGTCGAGGCCGAGGCGAAAAGCGGGCGCAAGGTTATGGCCGTAAAGTTCCGACGCCTGCCCTACGTCGCGGGCAAGCCGACGGTCGTGAAAGGCAACGACCGCCTCGACATGATCGCCCAGCGCCAGTTCAAAGACGCGACGAAGTTCTGGCACATCGCCGACGCGAACACCGAGCTTGAGGCGAACGAGTTAGTCGAAGAGACGGCGCGCGTCATCATCGTGCCCGACAAGTAGTAGTGACGGCGGAGAAGAGTAGTGTCTTAGTTTCAGCTTTCCTCTGTGCCCCCTCTGTGCCCTTTGTGTCTCTGTGGTGAGTGCCTTAATAAAGCATTCACCACCGCAGACATAGAGGACACGGAGCGGGCACAGAGAGTTGAAATCGAATTTAGGCGCTAGCCGGAGAAGTGAATGGCAGCCATCGAGTACATAGTGTTTTTCAACAACGTCGCCGCGGATCAGAAGCGTCTCGATCTGATCGAGGAGGTGACGGTCGTGCAGGAGGTGGACAAGCCCTGGGAGGCGCGCTTGCAGATTCCCGTGTGCGTCAACAACGACGGCAAGTGGGAGGGCGAAGACGAAGCGTGGATGCGCGCGTACAACCGCGTGCGCGTCGAGGCGAAGATCGGCGAGGCCGCGTATGTGCCTTTGATCGACGGCCCCATCGTCGGCTTCGACACGGCGCGCAGCCCGCAACCCGGCAAGAGCGTCGTCACGCTCGTCGTCCACGATGACAGCGCGTTTCTCAACCGGCAGGCCAAAGTCGAACGCTACGAAGGCAAGACCGACAGCGCGATTGCGCGGCAGGTCTTCCAAGAGACCACGCAAATATCGGGCGGCTTCGACATCCCCGAAGAGACGCCGCCGCCGCCCGGCAACACCGCGAACGTCACGATGCAGCGCGGAACGAAGTGGCAATTTTTACGCGAACTCGCGCGCCGCCACGAGAACTGGCACGCCTACGTCTTGCCGGGCGAGGAGGCGGGCAAAAGCATCGGCGCGTTCAGAAAGTTTCGCACCGAGCCGGACGGGTTGCCGCCGATGCTCCTGCTCGGCGACGACCGCAACATCGCCGACTTTAACGTCACGAACAACCCGCAGAACCCCTGCGTCGTGCGGACTTCGACGCTCACACTTTCCGATAAGAGCGTGCGTACGAGCACGGCGAGCTACCGCGACCAGACGCTCCTTTCAGACCGCCCGGCCAACGACAGCGACGCGGGCGACGAAGCGACCTGTTTGATGCCGCCGACGCTCGGCGACCTCGTTGACCCTGACAGCGCAACCGGCGGTGCGTCGTCGGCTTCCGGTTATTCGTCGGAGGCGACGGGCAGCGTCATCCCGCATTGCTACACGGGCGTGCTCTCGCCCTATCGCGTCGTGCTCGTGCGCATCTCCGACAGCAAGTTGAGCGGCAAGTATCTGATCACGAAAGTGACGCACACTTTGACGCGTTCGACCTACACGCAAGCCTTCGAGATGAAGGGCAACGGTTTTACGGAAGCAGACCCGGCGAGCGCCGCGGGGCCGCAGGCGAGCGCCAACGCCGGGGTTAGTTTCAACGTACAGGTGAGTATTTTCTGATGCCATTCGATCTGGAAAATTTGCTGGTCGAGACGGTCGAGACGATGCGCTCGCGCTTCTACGGGAAGTATCGCGGCCTCGTCACGGACGTGGAAGACCCTTTGAAGATGGGGCGCGTGATGGCGCGCGTGCCCGAAGTTTTTGAAGACGTGCAGACGCCGTGGGCTGTGCCGTGCGTGCCGTTCGCGGGCAGCCGTCACGGGTTCGTCGTGCTGCCGGAGGTGGGCGACGGCGTGTGGATCGAGTTTGAGGCGGGCGACATCTCGCGCCCCATCTGGACGGGTTGCTGGTGGGGCGAGGGCGAACTGCCCGACCCCGGCGGCACCCAGACGCGCGTGCTCGTCACCACGCTCGGCCACAAACTCATCCTCGACGATCTCAAAAAGGAGATACGCCTGCTCCACTACGCGAATGGCGAGATGGTGATGAAGGACGACGACATCACGCTCACCATCGGCGACTCGGAGACGAAGATGACGCGCGACGAGATCACCGTCAAGGTCAAGCAATCCGTCATCACCGTCAACGCCAACGAGATCATACTGGAAAGCGGCACGGGCAAGATCAAACTCTCTCTCGCGGGAGTTGATGTCAACAACGGCGCGGTAAAGGTGACTTAACAGCGGCGCGGTAAAGGTGTGTAAAGGAAATGCCGGGACACGTTCTGACCATCGCCAGTTCGATTCAATGCATGCACGGCGGGCAGGCCATCCTTGTCACTTCAAACGCGCGCCTGATGGTGCAGGGCGCGTTCGCGCTGCTCGAATCGGACGTGCCCGTCGTGGTCGGCTGCCCGTTCACTTTGCCGAACGGGAAGTATTCGCCCTGCGTCAAGATCGAATGGACGGGCGGGTCTTCGCAACTTCAGGTCAACGGCGCGCGGGTGCTCATCAATGCCAGCATCGGGCGGTGCGTGAGCGGCGAGGGCGCGCCGCAGGGCATCGCCATCGTCAACCCCAATCAAGTGAGGGCGACCGGATAATGACATTAGAGAACGGCAGGCATCTCTCTTTTCCTTTTCGCGCCGGTTCGGACGGGCGCACGGCCAGTGTTACGTCGCTCGAAGATCACGTACGCGACGAACTCATGCAGTTGCTTTTGACGAACCCGGGCGAACGCCTCTTTCTGCCGGAACTCGGCGGCGGCGTTCGCCGTCTCGTCTTCGAGAACGCCGACGAGACGACGGGCGCGATGAGCAAAGCGATTCTCACGCAGGCCGTGACGCGTTGGCTCGGCCATCGCGTGACGCTGGAGAATCTGTCGGTGACGGTCGAAAACGAAAAGATCGAAGTTGATCTGAAATACAGGATCGCGGGCACGGAAGATACACGCATCATCAGGTTCCAACGCAACGGAGGCTAAAGACACAGAGGCTAAAGACGGCAGAGGGTAAACACGACAGAGGCTATACACGACGGAGGCTGGAAAGCGCGGTGTCAATCATCAATCAGGAAGCGCTCGACGAGCGCGCCCGGAGACTATCTACAGTCCCGACCGAGATCGCCAAGTCGCGCGTGGACGCGATGACGCCCGTGTGCGTCGCGTTCCTCACCGCGCCCCCGCCGACGCCTCCGCTCTACCAACTCGACGACGCGAAATACGTCCTCGGCGTCGCGCAGAGCGCGCTCACGCCCGCGCAAACTTTCGGCATACTCGGATGTCTCGGCATGCCGAACGGGATCAAACTCATCCTCGTACAGATCACCGGCGACGAAGCGCAACTCGAAGTTCATTTCTTCAACCGCAACCACTTCGCGAAGTTCACGGACAACTCCATTCCGGCGCGTCTCAGATTTCCCATCTCCGGCGGCCACCGCTTGCAGGCGGGGCAGGCGACGGGACAGGTGCAAGTCACGAGCGTGAGCGACGCGGACCCCGCGCTTCCGGTCCTCCGTCTCGTCGTCAAACCCATCGGCGATTATTCGACCTATAAACTCCACGTGGATGCGAGCGTGTACGGCGGCGTCGAGCCGGTGCTCGTCGATCCGATGTTCAGCGAGGTGAATTTCAAGTTTCGCCCGGGCTGCTTTACCACCAACTGCGCGCCCGCCTGGGAGGCCGCGCCCGCGCCCACCGCCGAACCCGTCATAGACTATCTCGCCAAAGACTACGAATCGTTTCGCCACACGATGATCGCGGCGATGATGGAGCGTGTGCCCGGTTGGGAGCCGACGAGCGAGGCCGACCTCGATCAGGTGTTGCTCGAACTCTTCAGCGCCGCCGCCGACGAACTGAGCGACTATCAAGACCGCGTGATGAACGAGGCCTATCTCGCCAGCGCACGCAAGCGCGTCTCGCTCGCTCGCCACGCGCGCCTGATGGACTACCACATTCATCAGGGCAATCAGGCGACGACGTGGCTCGCCGTCGAAGTCGCGCTCATGTCGCCGTCCGTGCCCGAGGTTGGTGCGAGCAAAAAATATTTTCTGGAGAAGAATTTCAAGGTCTGGTCGGGCGACGAAAAGCAGGACGCTTCATCCGTCGTCTTTCTCACGCGCGAGCGCGTGCGCGTGCATCAACTCGTCAACCGGATGAGTCTCTACACCTGGGACGACTCGATCCCCACGCTCGCCGCCGGAAGCACCGCCGCCGATTTGCGCCTCTTCGATACGGCGGGAGTGCCGCTCACGGATCAAGCGTCGGCCACCGCCGTGCAGGAGTTGATTCGCAGCGAGACGATCAGACGCCTCCTGATTCAAGAACACCTCAACCCAGTGACGGGCAACACGGCGGGGCGCGACTTCACGAAGCGGCAACTGCTCAGACTGCTCTCCGGCGAAGAAGGCGCACGGGCGATGTTCGATCCGGTGACGGGCGAGTGGTTCGTGCGCGTGCGCTGGGAGGCGCGCGACGCGCTCAAAAGTAATTACTGCTTCACGGTCGAGTGCGGCGCGGGCGTGGGGCGCGTCGAAAACGTCTCGCTCTTTCACGGCAACCTCGTCGAGGCGCATCACGGTCGCCCCGCCGCGTCGCGTTTCGAGGAGCCGGGAACTCTGCTCACCGCCGCAGATCAATTTCACTACGAGCGCACCACGCGGCGCGGCGCGCTCTGCCGCCTGCCCGAATCCGCGCTCGCTTACCGCGACACGCCGCCCGGCGGCGACGTGCCGCCGCGTTCCACGCTCGTCGTCACGGTCGAGTTGCCGAACGGCGACGAGGACGAATGGGACGAAGTGCCGAGCCTCGTGCACAGCGACGCGTCGGACGAAAACGGCGATCACTACGTCGTGGAGACGGACGAAGAGGGGCGCAGCCTCATACGCTTCGGCAACGGCGTGAACGGCAAAGAGTTGCCGGAGCGCGCGAGCGTACGTTGCGCCTATCAGGTCGGGCGCGGCGAAGAGGGCAACATCGGCACGGACAAGTTGATCAACTCGGCCAAGACGCCGCGCCCCATTCTCTTAATCGAAGGCGGCGTGGAAGAGTTGACGCTTGAGGGCAGCATCCTCCGCAGTTGGAATCCGTTCGACGTGACGAACGGGCGCGCGCCGGAAGCGGCGGCGGAGGTCATACGCCGCGTGCCGGAAGCTTATCGCGTCAGGCAACTGCGCGCCGTCACGCTCGCCGACTATATCAAGCGCGCGGAAGAGTTGCCGGAAGTGTCGCGCGCCTCAGCGCGTTACGCATGGACGGGAAGCTGGCGCACCGTGCGCCTCACCATTGACCCCGCCGGAACGCGCATCCCCGAAGACGAACTCAGGCTTAAGGTCGCGCGCCATCTCAATGCCGTCCGTCTCATCGGCGAAGACCTGGAGATTCGCCCGCCGCGTTTCGTGCCGCTCGACATACAGGTCGCGCTCTGCGTCCGCGCGGATTTGTGGACGGAGGACGTGCGCTTCTTCCTCGAACAGGAATTCTCCGACGGCTACACGCCCGACGGGCGCATGGCCTTCTTCCACCCCGACCGCTGGACGTTCGGCCAGTCGCTTCATGCCAGCCAGATCGTCGGGCGCGTGCTGTCGGTCGCAGGCGTCGAGCACGTCATCAGCGTCACGATCAAGCGTTGGAACGAAGCCACGCCCGGCACGGACGAAGTCGCCAGTCTCCGTCATAACGAGATCATTCAAGTCGTTAACGACCGCGATCACATGGAACTGGGGTTCATAGAGTTTGATGTCAGGGGAGGCCGTCAATAAATGGCTGACGATTGCCGCAACGATTGCACACCGCCGCTCGGCTTCCCGCGCCGTCCGCAAAACCCGCCCGGTCTTGCGCGCCTCTCCTATCGCATCGGCACGTATACGGATTTCCGCGAGGCGCTCCTGCGCAATCTGAACAAGACGGCGACGCTCGAAGCGTGGACGCATCGCGGCGCGGACGACCCCGGCATCGCCCTCTTAGAAGGCGCGTCCATACTCGGCGACATCCTGACTTTCTATCAGGAACTCTACGCCAACGAAGCCTACCTGCGCACCGCGCGCTGGCGCGAAAGCATCAGCGATCTCGTGCGCTTGCTCGGCTATCGCCTCTCGCCCGGCCTCGGCGGCAACACCACGTTCGCCTTCGAGGTGAAGGGCGACAAGCCCGTCCTCGTGCCCGCGAAGTTTCCGGTCAAGGCGCAGGTCGAGGGCTTAGAGAAGCCCGCCGATTTCGAGACCTCCGAAGATATGATCGCGCACCCGCACCTCAGCCGCTTTCATCTCTATCGCTCGATGACCGAGCCTTCCATCACTTCGGCGACGAACGAATTTTACATCTCCCTGCCCGATCAGAACGTCTCGCCCGTCGCGTTGAAGGCGGGCGACCGCCTGCTCGTCGGCTCGCCGACGCAGTTTGGCGCGCCCGGCCCTTCGCGCATGTTGAACTCGTCCGTCGTCGTGGTCGATTCCGTGCGCGTACTGCACGGGATGAAGATTTTCAAGATCAAGGGCACGCTCAACGTCCCTTACAGCACGACCATCCTCGGCGCGTACAAACTCGGTCGCACCTTCAAACATTTCGGCCACAACAACGGATTGAAGATCACGCGCACGCCGAAGGAGATCGTCGCCACCTCCGTAGTTGACGGAAAGAAGACGACCACCACGACCACGCCCGCGCCCGAATACTTCCACTCGTTTTTGCGCGACGTGCTGGAGGACAATAAGACCTGGGAATCTTTCACGGATCGCAGGGGACTCACTCCGGCCACGCGTACCGTTGAACCGACCATCAGCCGCGTCGAGTTTCCGATAGACAGCGAAGTGAAGGATTTGCCGACCGGCTCGACCGTCATCCTGCAAGCGTCGCTCTACAAAGACAAGAAGGGCGGACCGCACTTCCCGCCCAAGGAATTCAGCCTCGTCCGCACCGTTAACAAGATCAACTCGGCGACGATCACATGGGGACTTGTGACGGGCGCGACCAGCCTCCTGACCTTGAACGCCCCCGTTGACACCACCGACACCTATGACAACAATTATGACTCCTATTTCTTCACAGACATCCGCCAACTCGAATTCTACGAAACCACGAGCCCGCTCCTGACCTTGAAGGCCGCGCCGGTAGATGAGGAGTTCGACTATTTCGGCATCCTCAAATGTTTCTACGGCACGGAGGCCGAACTCAAAACTCTCGCAGGCCGTCGCTTGATGTTCGAGAAACCGGGCGCGGAGACGATTGTTGCCGCCGTCACAGATGTCTGGTCGCCCGACGGACTCGACCCGCTGCTTCCGGCGCTGCGCTACGTCTATACCGATCCGGCGCTCAACCACATGGACTTCCCGAACGAGAACCCGTTCGTCACGGTCTACGGCAATCTCGTCGAAGCGACGCAGGGCAAGACCGAAGCGGAAGCGCCGCTCGGCAACGGCGACGCGCGACAGGCATTTCAAACTTTCAAACTGCCGAAGTCGCCACTGACCTACACGCTCTCGGCGGGCGACGCGCCGCCCGAAGCGCCGGAGCTTGAGATTTACGTCAACGGGCGACGCTGGCGGCGCGTCTCTTCTTTCTTCGGTCGAAAGTATGACGAAGAAATTTACATCGTGCGCGAGGACGCGGAAGACGTAAGTTGGGTGCAGTTCGGCGACGGGCGCACGGGCGCGCGCCTGCCTTCGGGCGTGAAAAACGTCGTCGCCAAATATCGCACGGGCACGGGCGCTTTCGGCGCGCTCAAGCCCGACACGACCGTGCAGGCGGGCGCGAAGCTCGACCGGCTCGACAGGATTCGTATGCCCGCCGCAGCCTCCGGCGGGTCGGAACCGGAAGACGGCGAGAACGCGCGCGAGGCCGCGCCCGGAAAAATCCAGAGCCTCGACCGTCTCGTGAGCCTCAAGGATTTCGAGAGCGAAACGCTCGCCATCTCCGGCGTCGCACGCGCCACAGCCGCTTGGCAACTCGAAGAAAACATCCCGACCGTCGTGCTTACGGTCTTGATGGAGACGGGGCGCGATCAGGAGATCGAACAGGTGCGCGAAGTCCTCGCCGAATATGATCGCTGTCGCGGGCCGCAACGCTTTCCCGTCATGCTTCGGCAGGGTAAGCGTCAACACGTCGCCGTCTCGATAGACTTCTCTTACGACGCGAGTTTCCGCAAGGAGTCGGTCGAGGAAGAGATCAGGCGCGCGCTCGGCACACACGACGGCAAGATTGGCGGCAAGGAATCGTCGCCGCACGGTCTCTTCTCCCTGCGCAGACGGCGCTTCGGGCAACGCGAATACCTGACGACCATCGCGGGCGTCGTGCAAAACGTCGCGGGCGTCGTCTGGGTCAAGGTCAAGGCGCTCTATTCGCTCGGCGACGCCGAAGACGTGATCGACATCCCGCCCATACCTTTCGTCTCCAGCGAGACGTTGGCGTGCGATGGCGAGCACGTCCTGAGTCTCTACGCGGGGCATCTGGAGTTGAACGGTTCGGCCACTGCGGGCGGGGAGGTCTGTTGAGATGAGAGACAAACGCGTGCCCCTCTACGAGCGTCTGCCGGAGATTTACCGCACGAAGGACGCCGAGCAGTCGCCGCCCGATCAACTGCGCGCCTACCTCGCGCTCGTCGAAGAAGCGTTCGGCGCGATTCACGAAAACATCGAATCGCTCTACCACGACCTCTTCATCGAAACCGCAGACGACTGGGTCGTCCCTTACATCGGCGACCTGCTCGGCACGACACACCTGTCCGGCGACCCCTGGACGCTCCGCGCAGACGTGGCCGACACGATTGCCCTGCGCCGCCGCAAGGGCACGCTCGGCGCGATTGAACTGCTGACTTATAACCTGACCAAGTGGGGCGTCAACTGCGTCGAACTGCGCGAGAACATGCTCTGGAATCAGCACCTCAATCATCAACGCCCCGACGAAGGCGGCGCGCCGCCTTATAGTCTGCCAGGCGTCAAAAGGCAGACGGCGATTCGCGGCGGAACCGTCACCCTGCGCGATCCGGCGTTGCTGGCGCTCCTCAACACGCCCTTCGATCCATTCGCGCACACAGCCGACGTGAAGCCTCCGGCGCTCGGCAACGTCCGTTACAACTTGCCGAACCTCGCCATCTTCCTCTGGCGTCTGGCGTCCTATCGCATGCGCGTGACGAAGCCCGTCTCGCGCGGCACGGTCGCTACGGCTGCGGCCTCGCCGCTCGCCGCGCACATCGCGCGCTTCAACGTCAACCCGCTCGCGCGCCCCTACGTGCCGCCCGCCTCGCAACAACAGCGGCAGCCCGTTCGCCTGTTCAACTCTCACCGCTTCGAGTTGTTCCGAAGTCAGGGCGCTAGTGTTGACCGCCTCGACCCTTCGAAAGTTGACTTCGACATCACGCAGATTGACGCAACTCCCGGCGCGATTCCCACCGCGCGCCTGACGCAAGGTTCGGCTGCCGGTGCGCCGCACAAATACGTCTCAATCGAAACCTACGACGCCGCGAGCGACGATCTCGAAGACCTCGAACTGTCCGAAGTCGGGTTGCAACTGCACTTGCCCGTGGCACAGTTTCCCGCAGAGCAAAATCAGACGGCCTCTTGGAAGATCAGGGGCGCGAATCTCTGCGCGTGGGAGAGCGGCCTCCAGCCGCCGCTGGCTAACAAAGAGGTCGTCATCGATCCGGTCATCGGGCGCATCATGATCGGCGTTGACACCGCGCCGAAGGCTGCGGCGCTCGTGGACAAGTTGCTGCTCACTTACACCTACGGCGCGGTCGGCGCAATCGGCGCGCATCCGGTCTCGCGCCCCGCGCTCCCGCGCGAGTGGAGCGATCTGCCCGTCGGCAACTTCCGCCGCGTCAACTTCCACACAGACCCCGACGGCCTGCGCAAGGCGCTCGAAAACATTCACGCCGCGAGCGCGCCCGTCGTCATCGAGATCGAAGACAGCATGACGCACGTGCTCGACCTCGCGCACAACGCTCTGCTCGAAGAGACGGTCCTGGAAGATGGAGGCCGGAATCTCAAGCTCAACAACTCGCTCATCATACGCGCCGCGGACAACCAGCGTCCCATCATCAAGCTCACGCACCCGCTTCGTTTCCGCCCCGCGAACGTCGCCAGCGCACAGGGCGCGGACTCCGAGGAGCAAGAACAGTTCGACGCGGTGATGTCTAAGTTAACCGTGCGTCTCGAAGGACTCTTCATCACGCGCGGCGAGGCGTTTCCGTCCGGGCAACCCTTGATCGCGCGCGCCGCGCTCAACCGTCTCGAAATAATCGAATCCACGCTCGACCCCGAAGGCTTCGTTGACTTTCACGGCGACCGCGCGCCCGTCCTGCCCTCGCTCAATTTGCGCGAGCCTTACGGCTTCGCCTCCGCCGCAGACGAGACGGCCTTCGATCAAACTCCCGAAATCATCATCTCGCAAAGCATCACGGGGGCGCTCCGCATAGATTCCGGCTATCAACTGTCGCTGAACGCCTCGATCATTGATGCCGGTCAGGGAGTCAACGATGCGGCGGCGAAGTATGCGCTGACGGGCGCGACCGATCCTGTGAAGGGTTGGGGGCCGCCCATGCAGGTGACGGGCGCGACCATCTTCGGGCGCACGCGCGTCGAGCGCGCCGGCGGCGTGGGCGGCATCTGGGTGCACGCGCTCGAAGTGCACGACAACCAACGGGGCTGCATTAAGTACAGCTACTTTTCCGGCGAGGCGGAAGATCGTCTGCCGCAGAATCACGCCTGTGTGCGCGGCAAGACGGGCGTGGCGAACGAGGCGGCGCGTCTGCGTTTTACGAGCGAGATTTTCGGCGAGCCTGCCTACGCTCAACTCGCGCACACCACGGATTTTCGCATACGCGAGCGCGGGCCGAACGACGATCAGATGGGCGCTTACGGCTTCCTGCTCGAAGCGCACAAATGGCGCAACCTACAGATTCGATACCGCGAGTTTATGCCGGTCGGCGTCAGGCCGCTGCTGATACCTGTCACTTGAGGAGAACGTGATGAGAGGCGATTTTTCCAGATGGCGTCGAGAGCGCCAGCAAAATTTCAACGGCGTGTTGCACCAGCAGGGTCGAGTTCTGCTCGACGGCGACTGGAACGCGCAAACCAACGTCACGAACAACTGGCAGGACATCGCAGGCCGCGACATCATCGGCGCGGGCGTGGCGGCTGTTCCGGCGGACGAGCCCGACGGGTTTCGCGTTGACGCCGCCGCAATCGTCAACGTCCCCGGCGGCGAACAGGTGCAACTCACGGTCGCGCCAGGCCGTGCATGGGTTGACGGGCTGCTCGTCTATCTACACGGCACGCCGCCCGTCACGCGCATCGCCACTTATCTCGAACCGCCCGTCCAGGACCCTGCGGCGGAAGAAGGCACGATCAACGCGGGCACGCGCGATGCCGTCGTGCTCGAAGTCTGGCGCGAGGAGATCAACGGCTTTCAGTTGCCGGACATCCTGCTCGAAGCCGCGCTCGGCGGCCCCGACACGACCGAGCGCGTACACACCGCAGCCGCCTTCCGCCTGATGCGACTCGCGGAAGGGCAGACCTGCGAAAGCATCATCGACGAACTCAAAGACGACTTCGAGGACAAGGGGCGTCTGACCGCTTCGCTCGTCGCGCCCGTCATCATCGCGGGCGACTGTCCGGTCGCCGAAGGCGGCGGCTACACCGGCTTCGAGCACAATCTCTACCGCATCGAGATCGCACAGACCGACAATGCCGCGCCCATGTTCAAGTGGTCGCAGTTCGGCGGCGGCCTCGTCGGGCGCGGCCTGTTCGACGCGGCCACCAAGCGTCTCAAGATCACCGCCAACGCACAGGCCATCGCCAACTCCGGCCTGCAGGAGTTTTACCTCGAAGCGCTCGAATACGATCCGGCGCTCGCCGCCACGCCCGGACTCGGCCACTGGCGCGTCACTTACGGCGCGGAAGTCACGCTCGGCGGCGACGGCCAGATCGTACTGCCCGCCGCAGGCTTGATCGGTTCGATTCCGTCTGCGACCGGCTCGGTCTTCTTCCGCCTCTGGAACGGCATCGAGGAGATCGCGGACTTCACCGACGCCGCGCCCGCCAACGCTTTGCAGGACGGCATACTCTTACAGTTCGACACGCCCGCCACGGGCAACTACGTCGCCGGAGACTACTGGACGTTCGACGTGCGCGCGGGCGACCTGCCGAACGACGAGATTCTCATAGACGACGCGCCGCCCGAAGGCATCGAGTATCATCGCGCGCCGCTCGCCGTGCTCAACTGGCAGGCGTCGTCCGGCCAACTCGCGCCCCAGCAGATAGAGGATTGCCGCCACATCTTCCGCCCACTCACGCGTCTCGCAGCCTGCTGCACTTTCCGCGTCGGCGACGGCGTCCACAGCCACGGCGATTTTCTGACGATTCAAGAAGCCGTAGATAAATTGCCCGCGACGGGCGGCGAGGTCTGCGTGCTGCCCGGCGTCTACACTGAGAACGTGAGGGTCGAGCGCAGGGCTAACGTGACGATCAAGGGCTGCGGCGTGCGCAGCCGCATCGTCGCCGCCGAGCCGGAAGAGGGCGACGCGCTGCCCGCGATTCATGTGCTGGATTCGGAACACGTCCGTGTCGAGTCGCTGGCGATTGACGCGCACGAGAAAGGTGTCGGCGTGCTGCTCGAAGGGCCGACGCGCAGCGAACTCATGCTCAACGAAGGGAAGCGCCTGCCGCTACGCGACATCACGCTCAAAGGCTTGCACCTCTCAGCCGCCACGCGCTCAGGCGTAGAAGCGCACGTCGGGCAGTTCATCACCATACGCGAGTGCCGCGTAGAGATGCGCGACGAGCCGACCGACTGGCCGGGCATCTTCTTCGTCGGCGAAGACTCGCTCATCGAAGACAACGAGATTCGCGTCAACCCCAGGCGGCTCGAAGGGGCGGGAACAGCCGCGACGGGCGACCCGGCGCTCTCAGGAATAATTTTCAACGCCGAGGCCGGACGCGGCGGCTTGCAGTTGGGCGCGACTTGCGAACGCGTGCGCGTCATAGACAACCACATCGAGGACGGCATCGGAAACGGCATCACGCTCGGCAGTCTCCAACGAGTTGACAGCGACGGCACGGTCATCGTTGACTACGTACCCGCGCCGACGGACGGCACGGACAACCCCTGCGCCCCCTGCGGCCCCGGCGACACGTCCGTTCCGCCGCCCTCGGAGATTGAAGACGACCGCTCGACGCTCATCGCGGGCGGCGCGCTCTACGACATACTCATCGAGCACAACCGCATCTACCGCATGGGATTGAACGGCATCAGTTCGGTCGGCTTCTTCAATCTCGCGGAGACCAATGAACTCATCAGCGTCGAACGCCTGAGCATCGTCTTCAACGAAATTCGCCATTGCCTGCGACGCCCGGTGGCCGAAATCTCCCCGGCGATGATCAATCGCATCGGCTACGGCGGCATCGCGCTCGCCGACGCGGACTATCTCGTCGTCCGCGACAACTTCATCGAAGACAACTCGCCCGACCCGCGCTCGCCCGTCTCCGGCATCTTCGTCCTGCACGGCGAGGGCATAGAGATTTCGCGCAACCGCATCAACAACAACGGCGCGCGCCCGTTCAGATTCGACGACGCGGCGCAGTCCGCCCGACCGGGCAAGCGCGGCGGCATCAACATCGTCTATGGCCTCGCGCCGACGGTCGCGGTGCGTTTCAAAGAACAGCACTGGCCGATGCAGGACGGCGTGCCCGCCGTCAAGGTGCATGAAAACATCGTCAGCGCGCCGCTCGGTCAGGCGCTCGTGATGACGGCGCTCGGCCCCGTCTCCGTAGTCGGCAACCAATTCACGAGTCGCGGCGTGACGACGGCTCTCGGCTCGACCGGCTTTCTGGCCGCCACCGTGTTGATTCGTAATCTGGGCTTGTCGAACGAGCTTTACTTCCAACTGCTCAGTTTCGCCGCCGTCGAGCAGGCCAAAGTCACCGCGCCGCAGGCGACCCTGACGGACTCGCCGACCGCTTCGCAGTCGGGCACGCGACGCGACGTGCGACGGCTCGGTCGCTATTTGGCGAACGGCAACGTGCTGTTCGCCGACAACCAGTGCACGCTGAATCTGCTCGAACAAGGCCAGACCCGCGCCCTGTCCTCCATCGCCATCTTCAGCCTCGACGACATAGGCTTTCACAGCAACCAGTGCGACTGCGATCTGCTGGACGACTTCATCATCTCTCAAGCGTTGGTGTTCGGCATCTCCGTGCGCGTCAGCGATAACCGCTTCAAAGAAGGCTTCTTCAACGCGATTCTGTCGGCGATGACTTTCGGGATGCTCAACGCGACGACGGATAATCAGGCGACGCACTGCCTGCTCATTCGCGGCTGGCCGCAGTTGGTCGTCAGCAACCCGAATATAATTTTGCAAACACTCACATCAAGGTCGCTGTGCGACCGCTTCGATCAGGTGCTGCGTGATTTCGGACAGGAAAGGATAGAGAATCGTGTTGAACAATCAGACGCAAAATAAATATATTTCCGGGGACGAAGTCTCGAAGAGCGTCGGCGGGCAGATTTCAAATTTGGACGCGGAGCGTGCCGACGAACTCGAAGACCTTTTGCTGCTTCGCAAGGCGAAAGACAAAACGCTCACGCGCGAGTACAACCGCCTTTTGAGCGTGCTCGGCGCGAGCCACCCGCGCTCCCTCAAGCTGCTCAATAAAATGGATGTCAACCGCAGCTTGATGAACGATCTGGCGGCGGAGGCCGTGCGCGCCAGAGCCACCATCCCCGACCCGAACCCTAACGGTTGGGTTCTGTGGGGTTTCGTCCGCGACAAAAACTTGAGAGGCGTGGCGAAGGTCGCGGTCGCCCTCTACACTCAGGGCGGCAACGAAGCGAAAGACCTCGGCACGGCCACGACGAACGAAGACGGTCACTTCAGGCTCGACGCCGACGGCGGCTTGATCACCAAGTACCCGCTCGTCCAGGCACGCGTGGGCGACGGGGCATCTACGATCCATTCGGACGACAATCTGCTACAGCCGAAGATCGGGCGCGTTGATTATCTGGAGATGGTGGTCACCTAAACATCAGGGCGAGGCGGGACATGTCGAGAGCGGTAGCCGCACAGCAAGTCGCCTCCAACGCTTCTGCCGGGCGGTGCGACGGAATCCGGCCTGCGGCGGCACGACGTGCGCGGGACTCTCGAATATGAAAACTTTAACGGCGAAACCAACAACCGACCATTCCCCCGAACGTAAGCGAGCAGCAACGGCGACGAAGCACGCGCCCGACGCGCGCCGCGTGGAATCCGTTACGTCTTCGACCGGCGAGCCGCTTCTCCAGCGTCAACCGCGCTGCACCTGCGGCGGCGGTTGCCCGCGCTGCCGGGATAAACAGTTCATCCAACCCAAACTCAAGGTCAGCACGCCGGGCGACCGCTTCGAGCAGGAAGCCGACCGCATCGCCGACGAAATCTTGAGCACGCACGCGCCGCACGCGCCCGACGCAACAACAACGCCCGTTACACAGAACGGCGCGGGCGCGCGCCTTCAATCGAAAAGCCGCGCCGCGCATGTCGAGTCTGAATCGAGCGTCGGCGTGGCGTCGCCGACGGACGCGATGCGAGGCGGCGGGCAGCCGCTTCCATCGTCGGTGCGAGACTTTTTCGAGTCGCGACTCGGACACGATTTCGGCCACGTGCGCGTGCACACGGACGCGCGCGCGGCAAAGTCCGCGCAGGCGTTCGACGCGCGCGCTTACACGCTCGGCAGCGATGTCGTCTTCGGCGCGGGTGAATACAATCCGGAGACGGCGGCGGGCAGACGCCTGCTCGCGCACGAGTTGACGCACGTTCTGCAACAACAACAGCCGGGCGCGTCGCCGACGATTGCGCGCCAGCCCGCCGCACAGCCCGCCGCCGACGCCGCGCAGCCTGCCGCCGCGCCCGGGGCGAAGAGCGATTTCCGCGAAGCCCTGTTGAGCGGCTCGATCAAATCCGAAAAAGATTACGGCCTCTACGACCTCACGCCGAAATTCCAGTTCAGGAACGCGAAACTCCAACAGGCTTACGAGTACGTTCAAACGAAGTACAAACTCGGCGTCGAAGCGCCCGCCGCCGCCGCAGATGCGGGCAAGGATAAGAAGCCCGCGCAGCAACAGCAGGGCGACAGTCTCAGCAAAGACCCCGACGACGTGCCGCAGTGGGTTATGAAACTCGTGCAGGCGCTCATCGAGACGGGGCCGAACGCGCCCGGCCTCAACGCCTACCAACACCACGTCCCAAAAGGCGCTTACGCGGGCGTGACCTGGACTGAGGACAGCACGCTCGCGCAACGCGTCGTCGAAGCCTTCTACCACGGTTGGCACGCGCGACTGGTCCGGTCTCAGGCCGCAGCGGGTGCGACGCCTACGTCTGCCGACGCGCAGGCGGGCGTGCCCGCCAACGTGGAGGAGTTGTTCGCGCACGTCGGCACTTCAAAGACCAACAAGCGCGCGCAGATCATCGGCGAAACCCCGCAGGCGATCTACGGATGGTGCGGCCCGGCGTCGCAGTTCTCGCTGGCGATCAGTCTCATGCGTCGTGGCTTCCG
>DATHBB010000021.1:0-16391 GCA_035296385.1 Pyrinomonadaceae bacterium
GTCGAATCGCCCGCGAAGGCCAAAACCATCGGTAAATATCTCGGCGCGGACTACCGCGTGATGGCCTCGCTCGGCCACATCAAGGATTTACCGTCGAAGGGCCTGGGCGTTGACGTGGAGAACGATTTCGCCACGTCTTACGAGGTGATTCCCGACACGAAGAAACGCAATAACAAGAAGACCGTCGCGGAACTCAAGAAGGCCGCGCGCGAGGCCGACGCTATCTACCTCGCCGCCGACCCCGACCGCGAAGGCGAAGCCATCTGCCAGCACCTCGCCGAAGAGATCGTACCGAAGCGACCGAAGAAGCCTTCCTACCGCGTGATGTTCAACGAGATCACGAAGCGCGCCGTGCAGGAGGCTTTCAAAGACCCGAAGCAGATCGACGTGAATCTGGTTGACGCGCAGCAGGCGCGCCGCGTGCTCGACCGTCTGGTCGGCTACAAAGTTTCGCCGCTTCTGTGTCGCACGGTCGGGGGACGTTTGAGTGCGGGGCGCGTGCAGTCGGTGGCGCTCCGGATGGTGGTCGAGCGCGAGCGCGAGATCGAGAAATTCATCAAGACGGAATACTGGACGGTGACGGCGAACCTCGCGGCGACGTTGCCGCCCGCCTTCGACGCGCGACTCCTACGCATCGGCGAGCAGACGGTGAAGACCGGCGGCTTCGATCAAGACGTTAAGAAGAACGAAATCCTGATCGGCACGGAAGCGCAGGCGACGGAGATCGTGGCGGAAGCGCAAGCACAAAATTATCGCGTCGCCGAAGTGACGACGAAGGAGCGCAAGCGCAACCCCGTGCCGCCGTTCATCACGTCGAAGTTGCAGCAGGAGTCTGCGCGCAAGCTCGGCTTCGCGGTGAAGAAGACGATGATGGTCGCGCAGAAACTCTACGAGGGAGTAGAGATCGGCGCGGAGGGCGCGGTCGGCCTCATCACCTACATGCGCACGGATTCGACGCGCGTGTCGGAGACGGCCTTGCAAGAGGTGCGAGATTTCGTCGGCGCGCAGTACGGCGAAGGGTATTTGCCGGAGAAGGCGATTCACTATCGCTCGAAGAAGGACGCGCAGGACGCGCACGAAGCCATTCGCCCGTCCGACGTGTCGCGCACACCCGACGCGATGGCGCGTTATTTGAGCAGCGAAGAGTTGAAACTCTATCGCTTGATCTGGCAGCGGTTCGTCGCCTCGCAGATGATGCCCGCCGTGTTTGATCAAACGACGATTGATATTGAAGCGGGTCGCTTCCTGTTCCGCGCGAGCGGGTCGGTCCTGAAGTTCGACGGCTTCCTGCGCGTCTATGAAGAAGGGCGCGATGAGAAGTCGGAAGAGGATGAAGAGGCGGCGCGCAAACTTCCGCTGGTGCAACAGGGCGAGGCGTTGAAGTTGAACGGGGTCGCGCCCGAACAGCACTTCACCGAACCGCCGCCGCGCTACTCGGAGGCGACGCTCGTGAAGGCTCTCGAAGAGAAGGGCATCGGGCGACCTTCGACCTACGCCGCGATCATGACGACGATTCTGGATCGTGAATATGTAGAGAAGCACGAGGGGCGTTTTCATCCGACGGCTCTCGGCACGACCGTCAACGATCTGCTCGTTGACAGTTTCGGCGATCTGTTCAACGAGTCGTATACGGCGCGCATGGAGGAAGAACTGGACGAGATCGAGGAAGGGAAGTTGAAGTGGACCGTTGCGCTTTCCGAGTTCTACGGGAAGTTCGCGAAGGACTTGAAGATCGCCGAAGTGGAGATGAAGAAGAAGAAGGTCGAGGCCATCCCGACCGACGAGAAGTGTGAAAATTGCGGTTCGGGAATGGTCATCAAGTTCGGACGCTTCGGACAATTCCTCGCCTGCTCGAACTATCCCGAATGCCGCACGACGCGCGAGATCGCGAAGCCTGCAACAGCGGCGGCGACTGCGGACGGCGAGGGCGCGGCGGCGAAAGCGAGCGCGACGGGCGAAGCGGGCGCGGAAGGCGAAGAGGCGGAAACGTGCGAGTTGTGCGCGAAGCCTATGGCTTTGAAGCGCGGTCGCTTCGGCCAGTTCCTCGGTTGCACGGGCTACCCCGACTGCCGGAACATACGCAAGATCGACCGCAAGGGCGTCGTGGCCGCCGCGCCCGTGCCGCTCGACGAGACCTGCCCTGTTGACGGCGCGCACCTCGTGCGGCGTCAGGGACGCTTCGGCGAATTCGTCTCCTGCTCGAACTACCCGACGTGCAAATTCATCAAGCGTGAGACGACCGGAATCGCGTGCCCGCGCGCGGGCTGCAAGGGCGAGATCGTGGTGAAGAAGTCGAAGCGCGGCAAACTCTTCTACGGCTGCTCGGAGTATCCGAAGTGCGACGCCGTGTACTGGGACAAGCCCGTCTCTGAGCCTTGCCCCGAATGTCGCGCGCCGTTTTTGCTGGAGAAGACGACGAAGAAGGGCACGACGCGTTCGTGCGCCAATGAGGATTGCGCCTACAAGTCCGAGGCGTTGCCCGACGTGCCGCCGGCGACGAAGCCGGACACGAGCGGTCGCGGTTCGCGCGTCGCGACTTAAGTTAACAACCAGCAGATAACACTTTGATGGAGGACGAGTACAACACTCGTCCTCCTTTCTTTTTGCGCGCTCTCGCGCACGCTCCGAACGACGCATCGTGTGCGGTGCGTGCGGGAAATTTTGTTGACGCGCGGGCGATACGGCGTTTACACTCCGCACGCCTCGCCCTCGAAAGTTACGCCGGTTCGTTCTTCCCGTTAAGCATTTCGTTTCTCCAAATCCTGCGGCAATTCTCACGAGAAAGGATTTCAATTCATGGCTCTCATCGATCAAGTTAAAGCGGCCTGCCAGCGCCTCGCTTCGCACGGCTGGAGCGATCTGCTGCTCGCGCACGGCCTCGACATCACGAAGGCGAATCTGGCTCACGAACTCGCCCGCACCCTACCGGGCATCAAACGCAGCGTGAAAGGCTTTGAAGACTTCGCGCTCGAAGGGCGCAAAGGCGTCACGCCCGGCCAACCCGCGCAGAGCCTTCTCTATCATGCGTTCGCTTCGGCCAACGTCTTGATGCGCGCGGACGGCTCGCGGCTCACGGCCTTCCCGACGCTCGCCGAAATCGAGGCGGTCGAAAACTATGTCTTCTCGGTTGATGCGCCTTCGTTGCAACAACTGAAGAATCGGGCGGGCAGAGGCGCGAGGCTGGCCGTCGTCGTCTTCGCTTACGAGTATCGTCCGGCTTCGCAGACGTGCCACAAGAAGCACGCCGACCTGGTCTTCTCGCGCACGGGCGTCGCGCGCGTCGGCACAGCAATCGCGCACTACGATGCGTCGCGTCGCGGCTTCGTATCGACGGAAGAGAGAGAGCAATTCGCCGTGCGCGTCTCGCCCGCGCGTTACGCCGCATACATTGCGGTGGCAACGAGGGGCGACGAGTCGAACTTCTGCCCGCTGCGTTTTCGCATCAAGGGCGCGACGCCGAACGACCCGCAGAAGTCGGATGCGGAGCGTATGTTCTGGCAGCCGTTGCATAAGCTCTTCTCCGGCAGGGAGTGCCTGCGCGGCTTTCGGGGCGCGCTCGATGTCTCGCTCAACAGCATCCATCTCAACGAGAAATTGCGTCGCATCCATCTCATTTTGAGCGCGCAACACGGCTCGCCGGGCGTGCCTTTCGACACGGGCTGGACGGAGCCGGACATCAGCCAGTCACCGTTTCGCTTCACGCGCGGCATCGCGGAGTTTTCCACCAAAGCGGAGTACGGGCAGGGCGTGCTGATTCCGGTCGCGCATCAAAGGCTGGTCGAGCCTGCGAGCTACAAGGGCAAGCCGCTGACCTTCAACGTCCCTGCGGGCAGCAACATGCTCTCTTCGAGCATCGAGATTCCGTGGGACGCGGGCGCGTTGCGCGCGCCCGAATACGTACACGCGCGCCATCGCGTTCGCGACAACGGCACGATTGAGAATCTCAACGACGTGGCCGACGTTACGGCGCGCGTCAAGGCGGGCAACTACAAGGCGCTACACTATCTCGACTTCACGGGCGACGGCGCAATCGAAGCTCGCTGCCCGCAACTCGTCGGGCAGGCAAGTCTCGCCGGTTTCATCCCCGCTTATTCGCTCGTCACCGCGCCCGATTTTTTCCCTACCTGCGATCAGCGCGAACTCACCGAATGGACGGACACTCTGAAGCCCGAATTTCTCAAAGAGGTCTGGCGCGTTAAGCCCGACACGCTCTCCGATCAACGCTACGCGGGCAACCTGCAACTGCCGAACAGTCCCTTCAGCAAGACGGATAACACCCTCACGGCCATAGTCCCGATGTACGGGAAGAACACCGCGCAGCAAACTTTGACGAAAGAGGCTGACACCTTGCGCCACTCGCACATGCCGGACAACTCGGCGGGCGTCTTCGCGCCCGGCTGGGACGTGAGCCGCGACCGTGCGCCCGACGGCACGTGGCACTTGTCGGCCTACGGTCTCGGCAGCCCGTTTCCCGAAGACGCTAAATTGTGCGCTGCGCTCAGCACCTTCTGGCCTGCCGCCGCGCCCGACGCCACGCGCACTTTCACTTATGGCCCGCTCAGCAAGTCTTATTTTACGGTGAGTCCTTTGACCGACGAGGAGATCGGGCAAGTGGGTGATCTTCCCTGGGACGGGACGGCGGGGCCGAAGGTCGTCACGAGCGGCGGTCAGGAGTTCGCAGAGTATGCCAGCTTCGACCACGTCGATTACGTGGAGAACTCCTTGCAGAGCAAGTTCTCTCTGCGTGTGACGGCTCACGTTGATCTTGAAGAGTACCAGCGGCGCGTGCTCGCGATGGCGCTGGCCTACAAGGTTCTGGGCTTGAATAAGATGGACTGGATCGTGCTGTCGTTCCGGCGCGTCAACCCCGGCACGCCCGAACTCGTCGCGGCACAGGCGGAGGCGCAGTTGACCTTGCCCGGCACGGTCTATCGTTTCGAGGTCTTCAAAAACCCGAAGCTGCAAACGATCCCCGGCAACCAGTTTCTCAAACGGCGCATGGAGATCAAGGGGCGCGAGACGCTCCTCGTGGACGCGGATAACCGGCGCGCGCTGTCGAAGGCTTCGACGGCGGGCGCGACTTGGAAGGGCAAAGAGGTTGCCAACATTTAAGGCGGACGCACTTGTGCTCGGCGGCGGGCCGGGCGGATCGTCCGTGGCGATTGAATGCGCGCGCGCGGGTTTGCGCGTCGTACAGGTCGAGCGCGAGCGTTTCCCGCGCGAGCACGTCGGCGAGACGCTGCACCCCGGCGTCGAACCCTTGCTCACACAACTCGGCGTCTGGGCGGAGGTGCGAAGCGCGAACTTCCTGCGGCACGAGGGAAACTGGATCGAGTGGGCGGGCGCTCCACGCCGCTTCGAGGCGTTCGGCGCGGACGACGGCGGCGGCGCGTGGCAGGGCTTGCAGGCGTGGCGCGCGGACTTCGACGCGATACTGTTGGAGCGAGCACGCGCGCTCGGCGTGCGCGTGCTGCAACCGTGTCAAATCGTGCGCCCGTTGCTCTCAGGTCAACGCGTCGTCGGGCTTGAGACGGCGAGCGGCGATTTTTTGCGCGCGCCCTTCGTCGTGGACGCGGCGGGCGACCGACACTGGCTCGCGCGCCAACTTCATTTACCGATCAAAAAATATTCACGTCGCCTGACGGCGCGCTACGGCTACGTCGAAGGCGCGTGCGAGGTGCGCGACGACGCGCCGCAGATCGTGTCGGACGCGCGCGGCTGGACGTGGACGGCGCGCGTCCGCCCGCAACTGTATCAATGGACGCGTCTGTCCGTGGCCGGAGAAGAAGATGAGGACGAAGGCGGCGCGTCGTCGTCATCGCACGGAGATCGTGACGAGAAGTGGCTGCCCGCAGAGTTTCGCGGGTTGAAGCGGCGCGGTGCGTCGAAGGGCGCGGACGTGACGTGGCGCATGGTCGAGCGCGCGGCGGGCGCGGGTTATTTCCTCGTCGGCGACGCCGCCGCCGTGCTCGACCCGGCCTCCTCGCACGGCGTCCTCAAAGCCATCATGGCCGGAATGATGGCGGCTCACTCCATCGCCAACGTCTTCGCACATCAGTTAACGGAACAAGACGCCGCGCGCAGGTATTGCGACTGGCTGCGCACGTGGTTCGAGCACGATGTCGTGCGCTTGAGGGAACTCTACACGATCTTCGACGCGCCGCCCGACGAACGCTCCCACCTTGAAGTAGCCGCGAAAGAGTAAAACCCACATCCGAAGTTTCTCATCCGGCATCGCTTATCCCGCCCCGCGTTGAAACATTCCCGCCGCGTTTGGAGTATAATCAATTTCTCTTGAAGGGAATTTCCGCTCGCCTGTTCGCAGGTTTAATCTTTCAGTCAACAATTTAGGAGTCCATTTTATGTTTCGACGCAAGATCGCAGTCGCCTTGCTGCTGGCCTGTTCAATTCTGGCGAACAGCTTCCCCGTCACGGCGCAGCAGACGCCTGCCGCAACGCCCGCCGCTTCATCCCAAACTCCCGCGCCCGACCCGAACGATCCAATCGCGCGCATCAAGGACGAGGGCATGAACCGCTCGCAGGTGATGCAAACTTTGAGTTACCTCTCCGACGTGATCGGGCCGCGCCTGACCAACTCGCCGGGCATGAAGCGCGCCAACGAGTGGACGCGCAACCAGATGACGAAGTGGGGCATGCAGAACGCGCACCTCGAAGCGTGGGGGCCGTTCGGTCGCGGTTGGACTTTGAAGCGTTTCTCGGCGGAGGTCATAGAGCCGCAGGGCTTCCCGCTCATCGCCTACCCGAAGGCCTGGTCGCCCGGCACGAACGGCGTGCTCAATGCCGAAGTCGTCTATGTGGATGCGATGGACGCGGCGGGCTTGGAAAAGTATCGTGGCAAACTCAAAGGCGCGATTGTTTTGACCGCGCCAATACGCGAAGTCAAAGCGCACTTTGAAGCGCTCGGCACGCGCCTGACTGAGAAAGAGTTGCTCGCGCTGGCCGACGCGCCCGATCCGGCGCAGGCCACGCGCCGCCAGCAGCAACAGCCGACGCCCGAACAGATCGCGCAGTTCCTCTTCAACTTGAAGAAGGCGAACTTCCTGATGGAAGAAGGCGCAGCCCTGCTCGTTGATCCGGGTCGCGGCGACGGCGGCACGCTCTTCGTGCAATCGGCCAACGTGCCGCAGCCCGTGCCCGAAGGGACCGATCTGAATTCGTTGCAGTCATTCTTCCGGCGCGGCGTATCGGCTTATGATAAGAGCGCGCCGAAACTCGTGCCGCAGATCGTCGTCGCCGTTGAGCATTACAATCGCATGATGCGCATGCTTCAGGCGAACGAAAAGGTTCGCATGAACGTTAACCTCGACGTGCAGTTTCAAGATCAGGACTTGATGGGCTACAACACCATCGCCGAAATTCCGGGCAGCGATCTCAAAGACGAAGTCGTGATGCTCGGCGGCCACATGGACTCATGGCACGGCAGCACGGGCGCGACCGACAACGCCGCCGGTTGCGCCGTCGCGATGGAGGCCGCGCGCATCCTGCAAACGCTCGGCTTGAAGCCGCGCCGCACGATTCGCGTCGCGCTCTGGAGCGGCGAGGAGCAAGGGCTGCTAGGCTCGCGCGCCTACGTCAAAGAGCACTTCGGCGAGATCGTCACGCCGACGCCGCAACCCACCCCACCCGGCGCGGGTGAAGGTCGCCCCGTCGCTTCGCCGACTCCTGCGCCGCGCGGCAGGCTCGTGACCAAACCGGCGTACGACAAGTTCGCGGGCTACTTCAACCTCGACAACGGGACGGGCAAAATTCGCGGCGTCTACATGCAAGGCAACGAAGCCGTCCGCCCGCTCTTCCGCACGTGGCTCATGCCCTTCCGCGACATGGGCGCGCAGACGCTCTCCATCTCCAACACGGGCGGCACAGACCACCTCGCCTTCGACGCCATCGGGCTGCCCGGCTTCCAGTTCATACAGGACGAAGTCGAATACGAGACGCGCACGCACCACTCGAACCAGGACTCCTTCGACCGCATACAGGCCGACGACATGAAGCAGGCCGCCATCATCATGGCCGCCTTCGTCTATCAAGCCGCCATGCGCGACGAAAAACTCCCACGCAAGCCCGCGCCGCCGCGCTAAGGCGAAAGCACGAGGGAAAAGGGTAAGGGGTAAAGGTTAAAGGGAAGACGGAGAGCACACAGGCTTTCCGTCTTCCCCTTTACCCTTTACCCCTTACCCTTTCCCCTTTTTTATTACCCTTCCCCTTTTCTCTTACGTATTGATCCCGGATGCCGCGCCGTCCGCGAGTCGCGCCCAGCCTTCGGGAGTGTGGACGAAGTTTTCGATGGAGGCGGTTGAGAAGGCGGTGCGGTCGGGTTGCCACGCGAGGCGTTTGACTTCGATGTAGGGGTGCTCAACGCGTATGACGTTGAAGGAGTTGACTTCGCCGCGCACGCGCGTGGAGGTGGCCGTGCCCGCCTGCACGACGAGCGCGGAGTGGCCGCTGATCTTGTAGCGCTTGGCGGTGTGCCCCGTGTGGCTGACGTGCAGGTGGCCGGAGAGCAGAACGTCTGCGCCGCAGGCGGCGAGCGCTTCCATCGCCATCTGCGCGCGCCCGACTAAATCGGCCTCGCGCTCGTGGCCTTCCGGTATGTCGAACGGGTGATGCGTGACGATCATCTTCGTCACGTTGTCGGCATACGGGCAGAGGCGTTCGCGTATGCGCTCGACCTGCTGCTCGTTGACGCGCCCGTCCTTGATCGTGAGCGAGCGTGCCGTGTTGACGCCGAGGATGGCTAATTCCTCGTCCGCGTAAAACGGTTCGAGATCGTCCGTGATGTAACGGCGATACTTGTCGAGCGGTTCGAGGAAGCGTTGGAAGATGTTGTAGAGCGGCACGTCGTGATTGCCGGGCACGATGATCTGCGGGTGCGGCAAGTCGTCCAAAAATTCGCGCGCCTCCTGAAACTGTGCGGAGCGCGCGCGCTGCGTCAGGTCGCCGGAGACGACCACCACGTCCGGCTTGATCTCGGCCACGGTCGTCGCCAGCGGCTCGATAATCGTTTGATCAATTCGCCCGAAATGCAGATCGGAGAGATGTACGATGGTTTTCATATCTTTAAAGCAGTGACGAGTGACAAGTGACGAGTGACAAGCAAGACCAAGTCAAGCGTGTCGTCGTTTATGAGTTTCATGCTAATGACTTTGAAAGTAACACTTTTTAAGTGTCCAGCGACGAGTGACAAGTTAAAACTAAAAACTTGCCTTGCTTCTTGCTCGTCACTTGTCACTCGTCACTCGTCACTGGTTTCGGAGCAATGACCCGCAAAGCGCCGGGTCGGACGCGGTAGTGAAGCGGCGAGCGCATGATTGTGACTTCGCCGTCCGTGGCGACGCGCAGGCGCGAGCGGCGCGTCTCGATCCAAACTTCTTTGGTGCAGAGCGCGTCGAAGTCTTTCGACTCGCGCAGTCGCCCGAAGAGGGCGCTGAAAGCGAGGCGCACGAGTCCGAGCCGTCCGATGTCGCGCGTCAGGTGCAGGCTGAGTTGCCCGGCGTCGAGGCACGAGCGCGCGCCGAGGTTGAACGTGTCCATCTGGTATTCGTTGTTGCCGATGAAGACGAAGGGCGTGCGGCGGCGAAACTCCTGCCCGTCCGCGCTCAGGCGCACGCTGAAGAGCGGGTAGCGACGGAAGACTTCGAGCGTCGCCCAGGCGGCGGCGAACCACTTGCCGCGCCCCAGACGCTCCTGTTGCTTCTCCCTGTGGCGCACGATTGAAGGGTAGAGGCCGAGACTCGAATTGTTGATGAAGATGCGCCCGTTGACTTCGCCCACGTCAACCCGCACGGCCTCGCCTTCGACGAGGTTGCGCGCCGCGCCTTCGAGGTCGAGCGGGATGCTCAAATCTTTGGCGAAGTGGTTGAGCGTGCCGAGCGGCAGCACGCCGAGCGTCTTCTCCGTTCCGGCGAGTTCGAAGGCGACGGCGTTGACCGTGCCGTCGCCTCCGCCCGCGACGACGATTTGCACGTCAGGGTCAGAGGCGGCTTCGCGCGCGAGCCGCACGATCTCCTCGCCGCTTCGCGCGAGCGAGACGTGCGCGTCCCATTCACTCTCGGCGGCGAAGATTTCCGCGAGAGTCGCGCGCGCCTCTTCCTGCCCGCCGCTTCCTGCCGACGCGTTCAAGATGATCTCGACGCGCATGGCGGCAGCGGGGACGACGGCGGGCGCATCGTCTACTCCTTGCGCCGCATGTCGTAGCGTGTCCGGTTTGATGGTCAACTGTGTTGCCGGTTCAATAGCCATCGCTTTTCGCTCGGGGCGCGAATCGGAATTCCGAAATCTCGCACGCGAGATAACGAATAAACGAATGGGCGAGCCGCTGTTCGTGCGCCTCGCCCATCCTTAGCCTGACAGTTAGCGCCCCCCTCCGGCGTCGCTTGAGAGGCAACGCGTTAGACGCGCGGTTCTCGCCCGCCGCTTAAGCAGAACTGCCCGCACTGGCCGAACCGCCCGCACTACTTTGCGTTTCCTGGCCGGTGGCCGCGCTGGCGGAGGCTGCCTGATGTTCAAGTTTGCTCCGCTGCGCGACTTCGCGTTGCGTCGAGAGGTCTATGCCGATCAGGTCTTTGAGTTTGCCGAGCAGCGCGGGCAGCACTACGGCCTGAGCGGTCTTGGAAAGCTCTTCGACGAAACGATTGCCGAGCGTCGCGGCTTCGGCCTGCAAACGATCATAGGCGGGCGTCTCTTTGAAACGCTCGAAGATGCCGGGCTTCTGCGGCTCCGACGGCGCGAGCGACTGCTCGTAACCGCTGCTGTACGACGGCCTCGACTGCGGCTCGGCGTAATCCTCGACCGACGCTGAAGGAGCGTGCGGCGCAGGAGCCGTTTGCTGCGACTGCTGCTGCGGTTGCGCGTAGGCGGTCGAGCCGTACGCGCCGCCGAGGATGGCCTGCGAAGCGAAGGCGCGTTCGGACGGCGTGCGGACGTGAACTTCGTCCTCGTTGTAATCGTCGCCTTCCGACTCGTAGTAGCGTTCGGGCAACTCCGTGTCGTCGCCGAAGGCCACGCCGCCGACGCTGTAGCCGACGAGGAGGCCGACGCCGAGCGCGGCAATCGAAAACTCGACCGGGCGGCGGCGATACTGCTCGCGCCAGTCGAGCGATTGTGAAATTGATTCCCTGACGTTCTGGTATTGAGTTGCCACTGTGTCCTTGATCTCCGTAACGGTCTGCGTGATTGATTCGCGCGCCTCTTCCATGCGACGCTGAAGTTCTGCCTTCGTCAGTTCGTCGTCGGCGATGCCGGTATCCGATTCAGGCGCGCGCGCGGTGCCTAAAGTTCTTTCTTCAGCCATTGTTTATCCTTTCTGAGTTCCTCGATGGTTCTCTCCGGCGCGGGGTTGAGCGCGGCCAGACGATTCTTCATCATGACGACGAGGACGGCGCCGATGATTAGGTAAAGCACGCCCGTCACGACGAAGCCGAGCGCGTAACTGATCGGCGGCGTAAAGGAATAGAAGAAGAGCCGCGCCATAAAGAGCGCGATGGCCACGTTCAGGAGCGCGAATCCGATGGCGGCGAGCATGCCGCCCACTGCGATCATCGCGATCTTGCTGCCGTAGGCCGCGGCCTCTTCCTTAAGCTCGACCTTCGCCAGACCGAGCTTGGCGTCAACGAGTGTCATCACGTTGTCGCCGAGCCGGCCAAGCATGGCGGGCAAGCCGTCTATGTCTAATCCTTGCGCGCTCGTTTGCACCGACGCGTTGGTGGCGGGCGCTGCTGCCGTCGCACGCCTCTCTAATTCAGCCATCACTCAACTCCCCTCGCACTTTTGAAGTTTCAAATTGAAGGTTTCAAGTTTCAGGTTTGTGGCTGAAATGTGCTTTTAATTTGTAACCTGAAACTTGAAACTTGAAACCGAATTAACGGCGGTTGCTGCTCTTCAGGAGCATGCCGATCAAAAAGCCCGCCGCCGCCGAAATCAAAAGCGCCTGACCCGGCTTCTCGCGCGCGTAGTTCTTCGCGTCTTCGGCCACCTGCCGGTAGTCAACGTTCTGCAAGTCTTTGAACTTATCGCCCGCCACGGAGATTTTATCGCTCACGTAGTCTTTAGCGGTCGTGGCCGCGTCGGCGATCTTCTGGCCGTACTCCTGCGCCGTGCCCGCGACGCCTTCGCGCGCCGTCGCCGTGCCCGTGCCCACCGAACTGCCGCCCGAAGTTCCGCCCGTCGTAGCCAAGCCGCCACCACCGCCGCCGCCGGTCGAAGTATCGCGCGTCGTGCCCTCGTCGGTTCTGCCCGTGCCCGCGAGGCCGCTGCCGCCAGTCGCGCCCGTCGTGCCGCTGCCGCCCGTCGTACCCGTGTTGCCGCCTTTGTTTTGCGGATCGTTGTTTCCGAAGTCTTGTGACATGTCCGTTATCTCCTTAGCTGTTGATAGTCGCTCTTAAATTTACAGCGCGCGAATTAATGAACGCCCGCCTCTTTTGTGCATTTCCAGTGTCAAGCGAGCAAACAACGTGCCGACCGTCTCGAAACGGACGGCGACGCCGAAAGATGCCTTAACACGCAAGTCGGCGAGGTTTCCGACGCTGAAGTCGTGTATCCACTTTGTTGTGAAAAGGTACGCGCCATTATAGCGCGAAGGTTCAGAACAATACAGGAGCGCGCGAGGATTTCGGCGGCGCGGAAAATACCGCGAACCCGCTTGACAGCGTATGCGTACTTTGGTAAGTAAGTACTTACTTGCAATCGGGAGATCGAGGTTTGAAAGGCGGCGACTGAATGAGCCGAACGTTAGAAGCGAAGGGCGCGGGCGACGCGGGCGCGGCAGCATCAGCGGCTGGCGCGGGCACGGCGACGACGCCGCAAACAAGCGGCGGCGGGCGCATGGCGGGCGAAGACCGCCGCCGCCAGATTTTAGTTGTGGCGATGCGCCTCTTTTCGCAGCACGGGTTTCGCGGCACGACCACCAAAGAGATCGCGCAGGCCGCCGGGGTCTCCGAGGCGATGGTCTTCCGCCATTTCGCCAACAAGGAAGAACTCTACCGCGCCATCCTCGACCACAAAGCCTGCGCCGACAACTTCCAACGCCCCTGCGACATCGTGCCCGACGCGCTCGCACGCCGCGACGACCGCGCGGTCTTCTCCGGCCTCGCGCTCGCCATGATGCGCCACCACGAGCACGACACGGAGTTCCTGCGACTGCTGACTCACTCCGCGCTCGAAGGCCACGAACTCGCACACATGTTCTGGGATCAAAACGTGCGCCGCATGTACGAGTTTCTCGGCTCCTACATACGCGAACGCCAGCGCGAAGGCGCGATGCGCGAAGTTGATCCGGCCATCGTCGTGCGCGGCTTCCTCGGTATGGTCATACACCATTCGCTCAACAACCTGCTCTGGGACACGCGCCGCCTCCTGCTAGACATTCCGAACGAGCGCGCCGCCGAAGAGTTCACCGAGATACTCCTCAGAGGCATCGCCGTCAACCACAACGTCGCGCCCTTGCCGCGCAGCACTGGCAGCGGCGAGAAAACGAAGCACGCCGCGCGTTCTCCGGCGCGCGGCAAAAAGAAGAGATAGTTTTGCGTATGCGCGAAGCAACGGCTTGCTCAAAGAATTAGTTTGTCTGTCAATTAGTTTGTCTATCGAGAAGAAGCAGTAAGTATCATGACCTCTGGAAACAAATTCACACTCCCCGCAATCGCATTGCTGCTCGTGGCCTTGAGCCTGTTCGCGAGCGCGTGCGGCAGATCGAAGGCCGAAGCGAACAACAAGCAGGCCGCCGCGAACGCGACGCCCGAAGTCGTGCAGGTCTCGACCGCCGCCGCCATCACGCGCGAACTCCCGCGCTACATGGAAGCGACGGGCAGCCTCGCCGCAGACGAACAGACCGACGTTGCTCCGACCGTGGCGGGGCGCGTCATAGCCGTCGGCGTTGACCTCGGCAGCTACGTGCAACGCGGCGCGATGCTCGTACGCCTCGACGATGCGGACGCGCGCCTGCGTCTCACGCAGTTGCAGGCGCAAGCCGCGCAGGCGCGTTCAGCCGTCCGGCAGGCGGAGGAGCGCATCGGCCTGCGCTCCGGTCAGGCGTTCGACCCGAACCGCGTGGCCGAAGTCGGCTCGGCGCGCGTCGCGCTCGAACTGGCGGAGAAGCAGTTGCGCCGCTTCGAGCGTTTGATCGAATCGGGCGACGTGTCGCGTGCCTCTTACGACCAGCAGCGTTCGCAGCGCGATCAATTACAGCAACAATACGAGGCGGCTTTGCAGGCGGCGCGGCAGAACTTCGCGGGCGTGGCGACGGCGCGCGCGGCGGCTGAGGCCGCCGAGGCGCAGGTGGCGCAGGCGCGCAAGGCCGTCTCCGATGTCGTTGTCTACGCGCCCATCAGCGGCTACGTCGCGGACCGTCCGGCAGACCTCGGCGAGTACGTCTCGCCCACGTCAAAGGTGGCGACCATCGTGCGCACGAACCCGCTGCGATTGCGTATAGACATTCCCGAACAACTGATCGGCGCGATTCAACCCGGCCAGGGCGTCTCGGTCTTAACGAGTTCCTACGCGGATCGCGCCTTCGCCGGTCGCGTCGCGCGCATCTCGCCGAACGTCACCACAGCCTCGCGCACGCTGACGGTCGAGGCCGAAGTCGAAAACGGTCAGGGCTTGTTGAAGCCCGGGCAGTTCGCCACCGTGCGCATCTCGCAGCCGTCGGGCGCGCCCGCCGTGCTCATCCCCGCGCGCGCCGTGCGCACGGAGCAGGACGTGAGCCGCGTCTTCGTCGTTCGTGACGGGCGCGTGCAGGAACGAGTCGTCCAACTCGGACAGGTCGAGGGCGAACTCGTCGAAGTCAAAAACGGAATCAGCGCCGACGAACTCGTGGCAACTTCCAGCGTTGAGCAACTGAAGGACGGCGCAGCCGTCAGGCAATAAAAGCGTTCAGCCATCAGCCGTCAGCCGTCAGCAAAAGACAATTGCCTGGCTGAAAGCTGACGGCTGATGGCTGAGAGCTATCGAGGCATCATGCAAAAGCTGGCTGAAATTTGCGTCCGCCGCCCCGTGTTCGCGACGATGTTGATCTTGTCGCTGACGGTGGTGGGAATCTTTTCGTTCTTCTCGCTCGGCGTCGATCTCTTCCCGAAGATCGACTTCCCGACGATCACCGTCACGGTCGTCAACCCCGGCGCGTCGCCCCGCGAGATCGAGACGGAGATCACGGATAAGGTCGAGGCTGCCGTCAACACCATCAGCGGCATAGACGAACTGCGCTCCACCTCCGTCGAAGGCGTCTCGCAGGTCTTCGTGCAGTTCTTGCTGGAGAAGAACGCGGACATCGCGGCGCAGGAGATACGCGACAAGGTCAACCTCATCTCATCCGACTTGCCGGAGACGGCGGAAGAACCCGTCATCCAAAAACTCGACACGGACGCCGCGCCCGTGCTTCGCATCGCCGTCTCCGCGCCTCGTAGCTTACGCGAAGTGACGGAGATCGCGGACAAGGGGATCAAGGAGCGCATTGAGAGCATCAACGGCGTCGGCAACGTGGAGATCGTCGGCGGCAGCCGCCGCGAGATTCAACTCAAACTCGACCCGGACAAGATGCGCGCCTTCAACGTGACCGTGCCGGAAGTGGCGGCGGCGGTGCGCATGCAGAACATGGAAGTGCCCGGCGGGCGCGTGGACGAAGGCACGCGCGAACTGACCGTGCGCACACTGGGGCGCATCACGAACCCGTCCGACTTCAACAACGTCGCCATCTCGACGCGCGGCGACTACGCCGTCAAACTCAGCGACATCGGCTACGCCGAAGACGGCTCCGAAGAACTCCGCACGAGCGCCCGCCTGAACGGCGAACCGGCTGTGACGCTCATCGTCGCCAAGCAGTCGGGCACGAACACGGTCGCCGTCGCCGACGAGATCAAGGCACGGCTCGAAGAGATCAGGCCGACGCTGCCCGCGAACGTGCGCTTTGAAGTCATCGGCGACTCGTCCATCTTCATCAAGGCGGCTGTCCAATCAATTCAGACGCACTTGATCGAAGGCAGCATACTCGCGGCCATCGTCGTCTTCGTCTTCCTCTGGAACTTCCGCTCGACCTTGATCGCGGGACTCGCCATCCCGACTTCCATCATCGCCACCTTCGGCCTCATGGCCGCGCTCGGCTACACCCTGAACATGATCACGATGCTCGCCTTGACCTTGATGGTCGGCATCGTGATCGACGACGCCATCGTCGTCCTTGAGAACATCTATCGCTTCATAGAAGAGAAGGGCATGCCGCCGTTTCAAGCGGCGATTGAAGGCACGCGCGAGATCGGCCTCGCCGTCATGGCGACGACGCTTAGTTTGCTCGCGGTGTTTCTGCCCGTAGGATTCATGGGCGGCATCGTCGGTCGCTTCATGTCCAGTTTCGGTTTGACGGCCTCGTTCGCCGTCGCCGT
>DATHBB010000022.1:0-14190 GCA_035296385.1 Pyrinomonadaceae bacterium
GCCTTCGGCGTGTGGCGGCGTTGGCTGAACGCGCGCGACCCCGCCGTCGTCTTCAACGCCGCGCTCGCACTCTCCGTGCTCGTCGTCTTCAATCAACAGATCATCACGGGGCGTTCGCTCCAGCCGATGCACTACGAACAATACATCGGCAACTACGTCGCGCTTCTCGCGGCGGCGCTCGCGGCGGGCTTGCTCTGGCAGGGACGTAAAATTTTGAAAGACGCGGCGAACGCGAGTAGTGAAAGCGCAGGAGGAACGACTGCGGCGAGGCGTCTGATTCCGCATCGCGTGTGGTTGACGGTCGCGCTCTCTGCGCTTCTCTGGGGCGTGGGCGAGACTGTGTTCATCACGCGCCGCTCCTCGCCGGGTAATGAGTTCAAAGACGAAGGGGCGGCGGTCGCGCTGCGTTTGAAAGAGATGGCGCGCGAGGGGTCGGAGCCGCATCCGGTCGTCTTCAACCCGAGTGTTTATTTGATCGACAACCTGCCGACCTACGCGCCGCACGCGACCGTCTGGGCGCCGCACATGTTCGTCTTCTCAAGCGTCTCGGTCGCCGAAAACAAGGAACGCTTTTTCAAGTTCCTCTACTATTCGGGCGTGGCGGCCAACGACTTCGAGACCATCTACCGACAGCAGGGCTACATCTATTTCGCTATCTTCGGCTGGCATCGCGCCAACCCCCGCCTGACCGTCAACTACCAACCGATCACGCAAGCCGAACTCGACGTAGAGAAAAACAACTACGCCAACTTCCACGCCTCCTTCGACCGCGCGCACGCCGCGAATCCGCTGCTCTCCTACGTCGTCACACAGACCACGCAGCCCTTCAACTTTGCGCCCCTCGACCGCTGGTACACGCGCGACGCGGGCGAACGCATCGGTCGCCACATCATCTACCGCGTCAAGTTGCGCGACTAACGCGCGCCGCTCCGTCATTCTTTATAGCGAATAACAATCCAATGCTTTCCTCTGTGCCCCCTCTGTGCTCTCTGTGTCTCTGTGGTGAAGGTTTTATTAAGACCCTCACCACAGAGACACAGAGGACACGGAGCGGGCACAGAGGAGACATAGGCTCGATGACATCGCGTGTCGCCGTTGTCATGCGAAACAATGCAGAACATTTGGACAAAAGACCGACAAGAATTCGTTGTAGCGTCTTTCGGCAGAAGGAGAACTTTTTATGTCAACCAAACCGAGAGTCGAAGCTCAACCGATGCCCGTCAACATCGGCATCGAGGAGCAGGACAGGCGCGAGATCGCGGAAGGCCTGTCGCGCCTCCTGGCAGATACTTTTACGCTCTACTTAAAGACGCACAACTTTCACTGGAACGTGACGGGGCCGATGTTCCAAACGCTTCATCTCATGTTCGAGGAGCAATACAACGAACTCTGGACGGCGACTGACCTGATCGCCGAACGCATACGCGCGCTCGGCCATTTCGCGCCCGCCACCTACAAGGAGTTTGCGCGGCTCACCTCCATCAACGGGGAGGACGGCGTGCCCTCCGCGACGCAGATGATTCGCCAACTCGTCGAAGGCCACGAGACCACCGCGCGCACCGCGCGTTCCGTCATCACCATCACCGAAGAGGCCAAAGACGCGCCCTCGTCCGACCTCTTAACCGAACGCCTGCAAGTCCACGAGAAGACCGCGTGGATGCTCCGCAGCCTGCTGGCGGAGGAGCGACCGAACACCGTCTCAGCCGCCGCCACAGCGCAGGGCGCGTAAACACCAACGGGCAAACTTCGCTCTGCATAAAGAGGCCGTCACGCTTTTAACTCTTGTTGAGAGCGTGACGGCCTCGATGCCGTTCGCGCCGCGTTGCGACTTCAGACTCCGCTTTTCACCTGCCACTCTTCGCCATTTTTTTCAACTTCGCCAGAGATTCGTCGCACCAGTCGAGCAGCGCCTGACTGACGTGACGCCCGTAGCTGACGGTCAACAGCCAGTAGGGCAAGTTGGAGTTATCGGCGTATTCGGCCTTAATCTCTTTTTCAATTGCCTTATACCTTTCGAGCAGCCCGCGTTGAAGTTCACGGTATTGCTCGATGTGACTGATATTAGTCGCGCACGTCACCTCCTCGCCGAAAAACAGTTTCAGGAGAAGTTCGTTGCGTTCCGCCTTGGGCGTCACACCCTCTGCCAGCCACCGCTGCAACTCTTCGCGCCCGCGTTCCGTCAGGGCATAAACGTGCCGGTCGGGCTTGCCCGCCCCCTTCTCGACAGTTTTCGTCACCAACTTTTCAGCCACCAGACTCTTCAGGATCGGATAAATCTGCCCGTAGCTCTCTGTCCAGAAGTTGCTGACGCTTTGTTCGACGCGCTTCTTGATGTCGTAGCCCGACATCGGGGCAATGCTGAGCATCCCCAGAATCGCGTACCTGCTTTTCGTTTCTCGCATATATTGACACAGTATATATCTATATGATATATAGCTATCGGATTGAGGACATGATCATCTTACGGCATGGTTGAGATTTTGCACAGAGGAGAAACCGGATGAGCGATATCTTCCGCATAGTTTTGTCGATTCACATCTTTTTCGGCATCGTCGCGCTGTTCGTCGCGCCGGGGGCGATGCTCACACGCAAAGGCGGGTTGTGGCACAGGCGTTGGGGCAAGATTTATTTCTGGGCGATGGCGCTCGTGGCGCTGACCGCAATGGTGCTTTCTGTGCTGCGCCCCGGCCTCTTCCTCGCTCTCGTCGCAGTCTTTAGTTTCTATCTGGCCTTCACGGGCTACCGCGTACTCTATCGCAAAACTCCACAACAGCAGGCGAGTCTCATGGATTGGAGCGGGACGGTGTTGATGCTTCTGGGCGGCGCAGGTCTCGTCGGTTACGGCATCTACTTGCTGCGCACTTCGGGGTTCGGGATGGTGGCGATTGTTTTCGGGGGCATCGGTTTAGTGTTGGCGAGTGCAGATGTGCGCGCCTTCCTGCGCCCGCCCGCAGACAAGCGCGCATGGTGGTTTACGCACATGAATAGAATGATGGGCGCTTACATCGCGACGGTCACGGCATTTTCGGCAGTGAACTTCTTTTTCCTGCCGACGCTCGTGCGCTGGCTGTGGCCGACCGTCATCGGTCTGGCCGGTAGCTTCGTCTGGGCGCGCCATTACCGCAAGAAATTCGCCGGAACAAACCTGCGGAGCGAGGCAGTCGCTCCTTGACGGCGGGTGCATTCGCCAAAGCTGTTAGCTGCTTCGCCCGCAGCGCCTGGCTCAGTTTCCCACCTCATCTGCGTTGCCCTCGCTCGCGAGCTTGCTCACCGCCTCCAGCGTGTCAATCTCATCCACCGTCTTGTCGTCGCGCTGGCGCAGGATGCGCGGGAAGCGCAGTGCGTAGCCGCTCTTGTGCCGCTTGGAGACTTGCACGCGGTCGAAGGTGACTTCGAGAATTATCTTCGGCTCGACTGTGCGCACGCGACCGTGCGCGAACTCCTGAATCGTGTGCGCGCGAAACCACTCGGTCAGTTCCGCCAGTTCCACGTCCGTTAAACCCGAATAGGCTTTGCCGACGTTCAAAAGCTCCGCGTCGTCCGCCGAACGCCTGACGGCGAACGTGTAATCGGACAAAAGATTGCGCCGCTTGCCGTGGCCGACTTCGACCGCCGTGACGACCACGTCGAGCGTGGCGAGCGCGCGTTTCAACTTCAACCACTCGCGACCGCGCTTGCCCGGCTTGTAAGACGAGCGCGGGTCTTTGATCATCAAGCCCTCGTTGCCGCGCCCGCGCGCCGCGTCAAACTCCGCGTCGAGTTGCGCGACATCCGACATGCGCTTCGCTTCCGAGAGTCGAAGCGTCGCGCCGACACCTCCGTCAACATCAATACGACTCTCGCCGCCGTCATTCGTGACGAGACTTTCGAGCACGCGCCGTCGCTCCCGTAGCGGCTCATCGAACATCACGCGCCCCGATGCATACAGCAGATCGTAGGCGATGAGGACGACGGGCGTTGAGGCGAGCAGTTCGTCGCCGACCGTTTTGCGCCCCAGACGCTTCTGCAACTCCGCGAAGGGCAGAATCTGCGCGCCGCGCGCGGGCACGATCTCGCCGTCTATGATCGCGTCCGTCCGCAGGGCGGCGAGCGGCGCGACGAGTTCGGGGAAGCGGTGCGTCACCTCGTCGAGCGTGCGCGTGTAGAGCGCGACGCGCCCGCCTTCGACGTGCGCCTGCGCGCGTATGCCGTCGAATTTGTCTTCGACGTAAAACTCCTCGGGCATCGTGCGCGCGATGTCCGCGAGGTCTTCCCCGGCGGTGGCGAGCATGAACTTGATCGGGTGAAAGAGGCGCATCAAGACACCCGCGAGATCGCCCCCGCGCGCGCGAATCGCCGTCTCGCCGATGTCGCCCGTGAGCATGTTGACGCGCGCCACGTCCGCGAGCGGGCGCTCGAACGCGCGTGCGAGCGCGTCTTCGACCAGACCCTCTTTCAAACCGATGCGCAGGTCGCCGACGAGCAACTTGACGAGATACTTGGCTTCGAGCGCGGTCGCCCGCGCGAAGTTTTCCGTGAGAAGCGCGCGCTTGTTCTTCGTGCCGCGCGTTTCGCTGAGTTGCGCGATGAGGCTTTCGACTCCGGCGAGCGTGAACGACGGTTGATTGACTCCGTCGCGCCCCGTCTCGCGCATCGCTTCGTAGGCGACTTCGCCGGAGTCGCCGAGGCGCACGTAGCGCGGGCGCAAATTCTCCGCGTCGAAGCCGGTCACGTCCGCGAGCACGTCGCGCAAAAGGTTCGTGCCGACGTTCGTGGTGCGCGCGTCGTTCAGGGCGAACTGGTGTCCGGCGAAGTAGCGTGCGGCGCGCACGAGGTCTGCGTCCGCGAGCGTGTGAAGGTACGCGCCGAGCAGCGCGGCCTTCTCCAACTTCTTCGTCGTCGCCCCGACCGCTTCTGCGGTCTGCGCGAATTGTTGCAGCGCGCCGCCGCCGCCTGTGTCGCCTGCATTCAAACTTGCGGTCGCGGCTGTCGGCTGCTCCGTCTCCTGCTTTTTCGTCGTCTTCCGGTGTGGCATGTCGTTTAAGTTCTCATCAACTCCGCGGGCACGCGCACGGCTTCGTGCTCTTCGGGCGCGCCGAAAAGCTCTGGGTGGATGATGCGCGCGAGTATCTCCGCGCCGCGCACGACGCGCGGGCCGGGGCGACTGAAATAAGCCGTCGCGTCCACCGCCCACACTTCGCCGCGCGCGACCGCCGGAAGCTCGTGCCAGCCTTCGGGCAGACGCGCCCCGTCGAGCGCGCTGATGGTGTCCTCTTTGTAATAGCCGCACGGCGCGAGCACGATCACTTCGGGCGCGTAGGCGGTAACGTCCGCCGGCGTAGTCGTGCGCGAAGGCTGTCCCGCGTGGCCGAAGGCGTGGTCGCCACCGGCGAAGGCGACTTGTTCGGGAACCCAGTGGCCGGGCGTGAAAAGAGGTTCGAGCCATTCGAGCACGAAGGTGCGCGGGCGCGTAGGGGTTTCGGAGAGCGCGAGCGCGAGCGCGTCGAGGCGCGTGGAGAGTTCGCCGATCAACACTTCGGCTTCCGCTTCCCTCCCCGTCAAACTGCCTACGGTGCGGATGTTCAAGAAGATGTCTGTGATGGTGTTCGGTTCGAGCGAGACGACGCGCACGTCCGTCTCGAAGAGGCGCGCGGCCTGTTCGACATGTTTGTAACTGACGGCGCACACGTCGCAGAGTTCCTGTGTGATGACGAGATCGGGGCGGAGCGCGCGCATCTGTTCTTCGTCGAGGTCGTAGATCGAGCCGTGACCGTCGAGTTGAGAGCGGACGGCGTGGTCTATCTCGGCGCTCGTCATCGTCAGGTGCGAGATGCGACTGGCGGTGAGTTGCGGGAGGCCGACAACCGAGGGCGGGTAATCGCATTCGTGCGTGACGCCGACGAGCGCGTCTTCGAGTCCGAGCGCGCAGACGATCTCCGTGGCCGAAGGCAGGAGCGAGACGATGCGCGGCGTGGCAGTTGTGCTCATTAGAATTTTAGTCTTCCTGTGTCGAGTTATCTTCGCCGCAGAGGTTCGCGCGCGGAGGTCGCCGCTGTCAAGAATCTTTCACGCTCCATAGGCTTTTCCCTTTGCCCGCGTCTCGCGCTACAATCCCGACTTAAAGAGTTTATCAAACGCGAATCAAGCGGAGGCTTGCGATGCAGGACAAACCGACGAATTTACCGGCAACACAACCGAACGGCGAAACGCTCAAACCTTTCACACAGGTGGTCGTCGAACGACGCGCGACGAATCAGTTTACGCCTGACGAAGTGCCGGAGGAGACTTTGAACGCCATCCTAAGGCTCGGTCTGCAAGCGCCTTCGGGCTACAACCTGCAACCGTGGCGCTTCATCGTCGTGCGCGAAGCGGAGAATCGCAAGCGTTTGCAGTCGGTGGCCTACAATCAGGCGAAGGTCGGGCAAGCGCCCGTCGTCATCATCGCCGTCGGCATGAAGGAGGAGTGGAAGCGGACGGCGGACGAAGTCTTCCGCGAGGGCGCTGAGCGCGGCGCGGGCAGCCCCGACACGGTCGAGCAGTATAAACAGGGCGCGCTCTCGTTTCTCTCGCACATGCCGATGGACGTGTGGGTCAACCGCCACACGATGATCGCCTTCACCACTTTGATGTACGCGGCGGAAGCCTACGGTTTCGACACCGCGCCGATGGAGGGCTTCGACGCGGCGGCGGTCAAACGCGAGTTCGGCCTGCCCGACGAGGCCGAAGTGGTTGCGCTCTTAGCCATCGGGCGCGCCGAGCAGCCCGACAAGGCATACACGGGTCGCTTCCCCCTGGAACGCGTCGTCTTCAGCGAGCGTTACGGCGAAGCGTGGGGTGGCAAGTAAAGCTGTCAGTTGTCCGTGGTCAGTTGTCAGTTGCATGTGGTTATCACGCCGGTTACTAAAGATGGATTTTGAACAACGGACAACGGACTACTGACAAAGAACGTTTTTAGTTTTCGGAGTTTGAGTTATGGCGGAGCAGCAACAGCAGGAGGCGCGTTTTGGCGGGGTGGTGGATCACATCGCGGTGCGCTGCGAGGATTTGAGGCGCGACGTGCGCGAGTATGAGCGCATCGGGTTTCGCGTCGAGACGATGTATGAGGACTGGGCGATGATGCGCGACGGGCGCGGCTTCGGCGTCGCGCTCCTGCCGCCCGACTCGAAACACCCGCCGCACCTGGGCTTGCGCGTCGAGACGCGCGAGGAACTCGAACAGGCCGCCGCGCGCGAAGGCCGCCCGCTCAAGGAACACCGCGACCACACCGTCTCCTTCTACACGAAAGGCGTCGGCGGGCAGGTGGTCGAAGTCATCTATTACCCGCCGGATTACGGCGAAGAAATGTAGTCCGGAGTCCGGAGTCTGAAGTCTAAAGTCAAAGTGTTTGACTCCGGACTCCAGACTCCGGACTCCGGACTCCGGACTATTCCTATGGTTTTACTGTTTCTCGAATCGCTCGGCACGACGGAATTGCTCTTGATTCTGTTGGTCTCGCTCGTTCTGTTCGGGCCGCGCAAGTTGCCGGAGATGGCGCGCAAGTTCGGCAAGGGCCTGAACGATTTCAAACGCGCCTCGGACGATTTCAAGCGGACGTGGGAGCGCGAGGTGGCTTTGGAGAGCGTGGAGCGCGAGGCCGCGATTGACCGCGCGATGGTGGCCGAACCCGACACGGCGCAGTTCAAGACGAGCGAGCGCGGCGCAGACGCGGAAGAGGCCGCGTACGACATCACGACTGCTGCCTACGCGCCCGTGCAAGGCGCGAACATCGCGCGCGGCTCGCGCGTCGAAACTCCCGCGCCCGCCGCCGCAATCAGCGCCGACGAACCGGAGACGGCGGCAGAGCAACAACCTTCGCGCAAGACCGATTGGTTATAGAGCGGCGCGTCGAAACTCAAATAGATTAGTCCCGCCCGAACCACGAATGGCATCCACGCTCTTAGAATCCGGCGACAGCGACGAGCAAGACGGGCGGCTCGGCGGGCAGATGTCCTTCCTCGATCATCTGGACGAACTGCGCCGCCGCCTCGTCCGCTCGATCATCTTCGTCTTCATAGCCTTCATGGGCTGCTGGTTCGTCTCCGATTACATCTACAACTTTCTCGCGCGCCCCGTGCGCGCCGCGCTCGCCGACGCGCAGCGCCGCCAACTCCCGCTCGGAGGACTGACCGGAAACGAAACCGCGCTCCCCTTGAGTTCCGCCAAAGAGGGCGATACGGGTCGCTACGTCTTCGCCGACACCACGAAGCTCGGCGCGAGCGTGATCCCCGTCGGCACGTCCGTCTCTGCGCGCATCGCGCGCGACGCCGAAGGCCAACTCGGACTCTTCACGGACGAAGCCGTCTACGCCGGAGGCACGATCATCCCGAAGGGCGTACGCCTCCCCTTCGACCTGAACGCGCAGCCCGAATCGCTGCCCGGCATAGACGACCGCCTCGTCATCAACACCGCTCTCGAACCCTTTTCGCTCTACGTGAAAGTCTCGCTCTACGCGGCGATCTGTCTGTCCGTGCCGTTTCTGCTGTGGCAAGTCTGGGCGTTCGTCGCCCCCGGCCTCTACCCGCACGAACGCGGCTACGCGCTGCCCTTCGTGGTGCTCTCCTCGCTCTTCTTCGTCGGCGGCGCGGCCTTCGCCTACTACGTCATCTTCCCGCCCGCCGCGCGCTACCTGCTCGGACTCGGACAGGACTTTCGCCTGCTCCTGAAAGCCGACGACTATTTCGACTTCATCATCTTCGTCATGCTCGGCATGGGTCTCGTCTTTCAGATGCCCGCCGTCACCTACATCCTTTCGCGCATCGGAATCGTCACGGCGTGGCTGCTCGTGCGCGTCTGGAAAACCGCGCTCGTCGTCATACTCGTCGCGGCGGCCCTCATCTCGCCCACGAGCGACGTGCCCAACATGATGCTCTTCGCCGCGCCCATGCTCGTCCTCTACGTCATCTCCATCTTCGTCGCATGGATTTTCGGCAGACCACGTACAACAGAGGCCAGAGGTTAGAGGTTAGAGGTCAGTTAAAACCGAAAAAACTGTCTTTAACTGACCTCTGACCTCTAATCTCTAACCTCTGCTTTAGGCAACGTTTTGCCCCCTTTGGCGCATCTTGACCTAGTCCAGGTGAGGCTCTACAATCGCGGCCAGAAAGTTTGGCGATGCCGGGCGGTCGAGCCTCTCTGTGGAAGGCGGTGTTTGACCTTGCTGCTGTCGGCGTCGCCGTTTTCGTGACTTCCGGCAGGAATCTATCAAAAGGGTTTTCTTTCAAACTCGCTCACGCGCCCTCCCGTTTCGGGCACTGAGAGGCGCGGCGAAACAAAAGTTTACGAACGAATTACGCAACAGGAGTAGTAAAACGATGGCTCGTTCCATTTATCTACGCGGCACGCTCACGCTCGCCCTCTTAGCCTTCGCGCTCGCCTCTTCCGCGCCCGCAGCCTTCGCGCAGAAAGACAAGAATAAAAAAACCGACACGCAGGACGTGTTGGAGCGACCTCGCAAGCAGCGCGAAGAGGTCAAGAAGATTTATCGCGAGTGGCCGGAGAAGGATGTGGCCTACATCATCACGGACGCCGAGCGTAATGCGTTCAAAAAGCTCGTCTCAGACGAGGAACGCGAGCAGTTCATAGAGAGTTTCTGGCAGCGTCGTGATCCGGACCCCGACACGGACGAGAACGAATACAAAGAACAGTATTACGAGCGCATCGCCTATGCCAACGAGCACTACGCCTCCGGCATCCCCGGTTGGAAGACGGATCGCGGTCGCATCTACATCACCTTCGGCAAGCCCGACTCGGTCGAGTCGCACCCGGCGGGCGGCGCATACGACCGTCCGAGCTATCACGGCGGCGGCTCTACGACGACCTACCCGTTCGAGGTCTGGTTCTATCGCTACATCGAAGGCATCGGCAGTGGGATCGAGATCGAGTTCGTTGACCCGACCGGCACGGGCGAATACCGCATCGCGCGCTCGCCCGAAGAGAAGGACGCGCTCGCGATGGTTCCCGGCGCTGGCCTCACCCTGAACGAAAGCCTCGGCCTGTCCAACAAAGCCGACCGCAGCATCGGCAACAACCACTTTCAACGGCAACAGGACAGCCCCTTCGCGCGCCTCCAGTTGATCGCCGACCTCTCGCGCCCGCCCGTCATCAAGAACACGGAACTCGCCTCGCTCCTGACAGGCTCGGGCACGATTGAAGACAACCCGCTCAACTTCGACATGCGCATAGATTTCTTCCGCCAGTCGGACGAGCGCGTCGTCACGGCCTTCACCATTCAGACCGAGAACAAGGAATTGACCTTCAAGGACGTGGGCGGCGTGCAGACGGCGCGCATGAACATCTTCGGCAGGATCACTTCGGTCGCGGGTCGGCGCGTCGGCGTGTTTGAAGACGCCGTCACGGCCACCGCCACGAGCGAAGAACTGCTCGACATGAAAAACCGCAAGTCGGCCTACGGCAAGACCGTCCCGCTCCCGCCGGGCACTTATCGCGTTGACGTGATCGTGCGCGATCTCGAATCAGGAGCAACGCAGGTCAAGCATCTCGGCTTCACCGTGCCGAAGTACGACGCCAAGCAACTCTCGACCTCGACGCTCGTGCTGGCAGCGCGTCTGCAAAACATGTCGGATCAACCTGCGGTCGGCCAGTTCACCATCGGCCAGTTCAAAGTCATTCCGAATGTCGCGCGCGCCTATCGCAAGGGCGAACCCGTCGGCATCTACATGCAGGTCTATAACGCTGGGATCGATCAGACGACGCTCCGGCCATCGGTTGATGTGGACTATGTGCTCTTGAAGGACGGCAAGGAACTCGGCAAGATGCCCGAAGACTGGCGCGGCATGAGCGACGCCGGACAACGCCTGACGCTCGCGCGCATGATCACGACCGATCAACTCGCCCCCGGCGAATACGAACTCATGGTTCGCATCAAAGACCGCGTCTCAGGCCAATCGCTCTCGCCCTCGGAGAAGTTCACTATTACTCAATAAGCGAGCGCGTTAATCTAAAAACAGGAAGGGTGACAGGTCGCAAGACTCGTCACCCTTCCTGTTTTGACCGTGCGCTCGCTCGCGCCGTGAACGTCAATCAGCTTCGCGCTATCGTTGTGCGCGCTAATCGGCTTCGCGCTCGCCGCGCCGGAGCGCGTTGACGAGCAGGTGCGCGCGCCGCGTCGGTTCGGGCTGGCGGTAGCCGCCGTCCGCGCGCAGCGTCAAATCAATCGCGCCCGCGAGATCAATGAGGTGGCCGGGCGAGACGTAGATGGGCTGCACGCGCGTCTTCGTGCGCAAGGCCGCGCCGACGGTCTCTCCGTTTTTCGGATCGACGAGCGGCTGCCAGTTGCCGCGCTCCTCCGCCGGTTCTTCGTGTTGCCCGACGAGGACGGACTTGGCGCAGCCGAGCGTCGGGCGATTCAGAAACAACCCGACGTGCGAGGCGATGCCGATGCGTCGCGGGTGCGCGATGCCCTGCCCGTCGAACATTACTGCATCGGGTTCGGTCTTCAGTTTCGACCAGGCTTCCAGGACGGGCGACGCTTCGCGAAACGACAACAGCCCCGGCACGTACGGAAACTTCGTCTCGCTCACCACGCCCACTTCCTCCAACACTTCGAGCGACGGCAAACGGATCACCACAATCCCCGCGTACAACACGGGCGAATACTTATTGAAAGAGATGTCCGCGCCCGCCACCGTCTCGATTTCGCCCTCGTGCGGCTCGACGCGCACGCGCTCGCGCAGACTCTTTTGCAACTCGACGGCCTCGCGCGGCGTCATCACCCAATCGTGCAGTTGTTCGTATCGAGCCATCGTTTGAAGACCTCACACAGGATGAAAGACATCGGGAAACTGATGTTCAAAGCGTTCGACGCGTGGCGCGCATCCTTCAAGTTTCGACTTGCGCGGGAAACTCCACCTGCTCGCTCGCGGTCGTCTCCGAACCCTTGCGCGCAATCGAATGGACGCGCCAGCGCGCGTCGTCGCGCGCTGGGAAGTCGTAACGGAAGTGCGCGCCGCGCGATTCCTCGCGCCAGAGCGCGGCGCGCGCGATGAGCATCGCCACCGTGACGAAGTTGCGCGAGGGCGTGCGCAAACTCCGCGCCCCCGCGATCTGTTCAAACTCCGTGAGCGCACGCGTCAAAGACTGCCGCGAGCGCAAGATGCCGACGCGCTCCCACATCAAACGCCGCACGCGCTTGCGCACGGCGAGCGCGACCTCGCCCGCGTTCCTGTCGGACATCACAGTCTGCCGCGCCGCGTCGTCGTCCCCGTTTGCGCGCGCGCGCCGGGGAGCGTCAATCGAGTCGGCGGCGTGGTCTTCTGCGGCGGCGCGTCCGGCGCGTGCGCCGAAGACCAGTCCTTCGAGGAGCGAGTTCGACGCGAGGCGGTTCGCGCCGTGCACGCCCGTGCAGGCCACCTCTCCCGCCGCATAGAGTCCGGCAACCGAGGTGCGCCCGTCGAGGTCTGTGCGCACGCCGCCCATGATGTAATGCGCGGCGGGCGAGACGGGCACCGGCTCGCGCGTGATGTCGAGACCGTGGCGCGCGCAGGTGTCGTAAATTTTCGGAAAGCGACGGCGGACGTATCGCGCGTCGAGCGCGGTCATGTCTATGAAGGCGGTGCGCGTGGCCGTGCGTTCCAACTCGGCGACGATGGCGCGGCTGACGATGTCGCGCGGCGCGAGTTCCGCCGCTTCGTGATAGCGCGGCATGAAGCGCTTGCCCTCTTCGTTGCGAAGCACGCCGCCCTCGCCGCGCATCGCTTCCGACAAGAGAAAACGCGGCGCGCCCTCCACGTTCAAAGCCGTCGGGTGAAACTGCACAAACTCCATGTCGGCCACTTCCGCGCCCGCCGCGTAAGCCATCGCCATGCCGTCGCCCGTCGCGACCTGTGGGTTGGTCGTGTGCAGGTAGAGCGCGCCCGCGCCGCCCGACGCGAGCACGACGGCACGTGCGCGCAAACTACGCGAGGCGCGCACCAGCGGATCGAGATAACGCACGCCGCGACAAACGCCGTCTTCCAGGATCAACTCTTCGGTCGCCGCGTGCGCGAGAAACTCTATGCGCTCGTCTGCTCGCGCGCGCGCGAGTAGAGCGCGGACGATCTCGTGGCCGGTCGCGTCGCCTCCGGCATGGAGTATGCGGCGGCGCGAGTGCGCGGCCTCCTGCGTGAAGAGAAGCGTGCCGCCCTCGCGGTCGAACTCCGTGCCCCACGCAATCAACTCGCGCATGTAACGCCTGCCGTCCTCCACCAGCACGCGCACGGCGCGCTCGTCGCACAGCCCCGCGCCCGCCGCCAGCGTGTCGTCTTCGTGCAGCGACGCCTCGTCGTCTTCCGAGAGCGCGACGGCCACGCCGCCCTGCGCGTATTCGGTGTTCGATTCGCTCGCGCGATCTTTCGTGAGCACGCAGACGCGCGCGCCCGTGGACGCGATTTCGAGCGCGGCGCGCAGTCCGGCGATGCCGCTGCCGACGACGATGAAGTCAGTTTCAGGAAGCATCTGTGTCGCAGTAATTTCTCCGAAGGGAGATACTAGCAACCCGCCGCCCGCGCGGGCAACGTCCGTCGCCCAAACTCCGCCGCGCCGGGGCGCGAGACGCAAAACATGCGTCCTTCTTGAACCGTCGTGCGACGCTAAGATAAAGTGGCGAGGATTCATCATGGCGATTTGTAATTGGATGAATTTCTCTGTGCCCCCTCTGTGCTCTCTGTGTCTCTGTGGTGAATGCTTATTAAGATCATTCACCACAGAGACACAGAGGACACAGAGGGGGCACAGAGAAGAGATCAGTTTCATGTAATCGCGCATCGCTATGAAAAGTTTATTTCTCGTTGCCCTCTGCGCCGGATGAAAAAGATCAAACTTCGCAACCCCCTGCTCGTCTGCGCGAGCGGCCTCCTCTTCGGCGCGCTTCCGCTGTGGCGCGGTGTGTCCGTCTCCGGCGACACGTTGTTTCATGCCATGTGGTACACGAACTTTTCCGCGCAACTGCTGGCGGGCGACGTGTACCCGCGCTGGCTGATGAATCTTAACGGCGGACTCGGCAGTCCCGCCTTCTTCTACTACGCGCCGCTGCCTTACTACATCACCACGCTGTTCACGCCGCTGATGTACGGCGGCATCCACGGCATGTTGCATCTCGGCGCTTCGGTCGCGCTGGCGATCATCGCCTCCGGCCTCGCGGCCTACCTGTGGCTCAAAGAGATCGCCGAACGCGAA
>DATHBB010000023.1:0-5054 GCA_035296385.1 Pyrinomonadaceae bacterium
GAGTTTGTCATGCGCGCGGGCGAAGGCGACGTGTGGGCGGTCAAACTGTTCCTCGCCGCCGGGATGAGTCCGGATGTGCGCGACGCGCGCGGCAACAGGCCGCTCACGGCGGCGATGATGAACTCGCAAAGGGGCGTCGTCAAACTATTGCTCGAAAGAAACGCAGACCCGAACGTGCTCGACCGCGACGGGAAGACGCCTCTGATACGCGCCGCGCGAGCCGGTGACACGGAACTCGTGCGCGCGCTGCTCAATCATCGCGCAGACGTGAACATGCGCGGCCTTGAAAACTACACAGCCCTCTCTTATTCGATGGCTGTCTCCGACACGAGAATCGCCGAAACGCTCATCGACCGCGGCGCGGACGTGAACGCACAAGACGATTCCGGCAGCACGCCCCTCGCGTGGGCAGTCTTCTACGGGCGCACCACGCTTGTTGTGACGCTTCTGGGAAAAGGCGTTGACCCGAACACGGCCAATAAAGTCGGCGGCACGCCCCTGATGATCGCCGCCGCGAAGGGCAACTCCGAGATCGTCCGCCTGCTGCTCATGATCGGCGCGAAAAAGGAGCTGCGAGACAAACAGGGCCGCACGGCGCACAAGTTCGCGCTCGACAACAATCAGACGGAAGTGGCAGAGTTGCTGATGGGAAAGAAGTAGTCAGTTGTCCGTAGTCAGTTGTCAGTTGCATGTGCTACATGAAGGAAGTGGTTGAAGGTTAAATGGAGTGACTGCGCACGGAGATAAAAACAACTGACAACTGACTACGGACAACTAACGGCTTTGTTATGATCTTCGTCATAGACAACTACGACTCGTTCACATACAACCTCGTGCAATATCTCGGCGAGTTGGGCGCGGAGATGGTGGTGCGCCGCAACGACGAGGTGACGTTGGAGGAGATCGAGAGGGATTATCGTCCCGCGAAGATACTGATCTCGCCGGGGCCGGGCGAGCCGCGTGATGCGGGTATCTCTTGCGCGGCTATCGAACGTTTTGCGGGGCGCATCCCCGTGTTCGGCGTCTGTCTCGGCCATCAGGCCATCGGCGAAGTGTTCGGCGGGCGCGTCGTGCGCGCGCCCTTGCCCGTGCATGGCAAACCTGCGGAGATCGAACACGACGGGCGCACCATCTTCAAAGGACTCCCCCAGCGCTTCAAGGCCGGACGCTATCACTCGCTCGTCGTCGAACGCGCGAGCCTCCCCGCGTGTCTCGAAGTCTCCGCGACGACCGACGACGATTTGATCATGGGCTTGCGCCATCGCGAATTAAACGTCGAGGGCGTACAGTTTCATCCCGAATCAATCTTGACGACGGAAGGCAAGCGCCTGCTAGCGAATTTCTTAAGCGGTCAGTAGCCCGTTGTCAGTAGCCAGTTGTTTTGTGCCGCACAATCTTGAATACTAAAGATGACTTTCAACACTTTGAATCACAAACAACGGACAACCGACTACTGACAACGGACCAACTTCTTATGAGCAACGAACGCCCCGCATGGCTTTTGCCGACACCCGCGCGCACGGATGAACTCGCGGCGGGCGCGAGGCTGCTGCGTGGACTGTTGTTGCGTTTGATGCGCGGCGAGAGTTTGAGCCGCGCGGAAGCTGCCTCTCTGCTCGGCGCGCTGTTGGATGAGAGCGCGACGGACGCGCAGATTGCGGGCGCGCTCGTCGCGTTGGCCTTGAAGGGCGAGACGGTCGAAGAGTTGACGGGGATGGCCGAGGCGATGCGCGCGCGTGCCGTCCGCATCCACGCGCGGCACAAACGTTTTATAGACACCGCCGGGACGGGTTCGAGCGCGGCGAAGACTTTCAACGTCTCGACCGCCGCCGCCTTCGTCATCGCGGGCGCGGGACTGCCGGTGGCGAAGCACGGCAGCCGCGCCGCGACGAGTCGGTCGGGGAGCGCGGACGTGCTCGGCGCGCTCGGCGTTCAAGTGTCCGCCTCGCCCGAAGTGTCCGAAAGATGCCTCGAAGAGATCGGGATGTGCTTCATGTTCGCGCCGCTCTATCACGGCGCGACGGCGCGCGTCGCGGGCGTGCGCCGCGAACTCGGCGTGCACACGACTTTCAACCTGCTCGGCCCTCTGACGAATCCTGCGGGCGCGCCGCGACAGATCATAGGCGTCTGGCACGCGTCGCTCGTCGAACCGCTGGCGCGCACGCTCGCCGCGCTCGGCACGGAGCGAGCGTGGGTCGTACACGGGCGCGACGGACTGGACGAAATCACCGTCAGCGGCAAGACGTTCATCGCCGAAGCTCATGAGGGCGACGTGCGCACTTTCGAGATCGCGCCGGAGGATTTCGGCATCGAACGCGCGGCGCTCGACGAACTGCGCGGCGGCGATGCGGAGATGAACGCGCAGATCATCCGGGACGTGATTGCGGGCGAGCGGCGCGACGCGGCGCGTTCGCTCGTCGTCGCCAACGCGGCGGGCGCACTCTACGTCGGCGGCGTGGGTGAAAGTTTACTTGAGGCGGCGGCAATCGCTGCGTCGAGCATTGATACGGGAGCGGCTGGCGAGAAACTCCGGCAACTAGTGGAAGCGACCAACGCATGACCGCCGCGCCCGATTTCCTCAGACGCATCATAGAGCAAAAGCGTGTGCGCTTGACGCACGCGAAAGCCGCGCGCCTACTTGAAGATTTGCGCGCTGACGCATCCCGCGTGCGCGACGAGTCGAAGCCGCACCCGCTCCGGTCGGCACTTGAACGCGACGCGCGTTTCAACATCATCGCGGAGATCAAGCGCGCCTCGCCCTCGCTCGGCGACATACGCCGCGACGTTTCACCCGCCGCGCTCGCGCGCGCGTACGAGGCCGGAGGCGCGGCGGCGATCTCCGTCCTGACCGAAGAGGATCACTTCAAAGGCTCGCTCGACGATTTGCGAGAGGCGCGCGCGAACACTGCGCTCCCGCTGCTGCGCAAAGATTTCATCTTCGACGAGTGGCAAATTTACGAGGCCGCCGCGACACGCGCCGACGCGTTGTTATTGATCGTCGCCGCGCTGGACGATGCGACGCTCGCGCGCCTCAGAAGCATCGCGGAAGATGAACTCGGAATGGACGCGCTGGTCGAAGTCCACACGGCGGAAGAGTTGCGGCGTGCCGGCGCTTGCGGCGCGACGATCATCGGCGTCAACAATCGAAACTTACACAGCTTTGAAGTGTCGCTGGAAACTTCCGTCGCGCTCGTCGCGGAAGCGCCGCCGGGCGCGCTGCTCGTCAGCGAAAGCGGCCTCAAGACAAGCGCCGACCTGCAACGCCTCTCGACGCTCGGCTATCAAGGCTTTCTCGTCGGCGAAAACTTGATGCGCGCAGATGATCCGGCTGAAGCCCTGCGTTCGCTGTTAACAAAATCTCATGGTGAAAGTTAAGGTTTGCGGCATCACGAATGTGGAGGACGCGCGTGCGGCGTTGGAGGCCGGAGCGGATACGCTCGGCTTCAACTTCTACGCGCGCAGCCCGCGCTATGTCGCGCCGGAGGATGCGCGACTGATCATACGTGCGTTGCCGCGCGAGGCGCTTTGCGTCGGCGTGTTCGTCAACGAGAAGGACGCGGCGATGGTCGCGCGCAAGGCAGAGGCGGCGGGCGTGGCGGCGGTGCAGTTGCACGGCGACGAGTCGCCGGAGTATTGCGCCGCGCTCGGCGGGCATCGAATTATAAAAGCCCTGCGCGTCGCGGAAGACTTCGCGCCGGAGCAGGCGACGAGTTTTCAAGCGGAGTCGATTCTGCTCGACGCTTATAGCCCGCACGCGCGCGGCGGGACGGGCGAGACGTTCGACTGGGAACTGGCGCGCCGGACGCGTGAGGTGGTCGCGCAGTTGTATCTCGCGGGCGGACTCACGCCGGAGAACGTCGCACAGGCGATTGTTGCCGTTCGTCCTTTTGCGGTTGACGTGTGCAGCGGCGTGGAACTCGCGCCGGGGCGAAAAGATGCGTCGCGTGTGCGCGCTTTCGTCGCGGTGGTGCGCGCGTGCGAGAAAAACCTTGACGCGCGGACGCCCGAATAAGGTATGCTGTCGGCGCAGCGAATTTTTGATGCGCGACTCCTTCGGCGAAGGAGAACCAGACGATTAACCGCCCCTTAGCCTCTTCCTTAGTTGTTCATTAAAGAACTTGCCCTCAGACGAAACTCATGAGCGCCGGAACTGCGCGAGAGACTAGCAATCAGGCGAACTCACGCGAGCAGGGGCGCGTGCTCCTCGTGACGGACGAGCCGCAATGCGCCTCGTCGCTCGACGCTCTGGGGCGCGCGGGCTTCGCCGTCGTCGGCGTCGCGAGCGGCGCGGCGGCAATCGTCGCGCTGCGCAAGTCGCGCCCGCACGTCATCATCGCCGACACGTCTTTGCGCGGCATCAGCGCCGAAGAGTTGACGCGCCACATCGTGCGCGAGCAGGAGAGCGTGCCGCTCATACTTTTCGGCGACGAGGAAGCGGACGCCGCGCGCAGGCATACGACGCTCACGGCGGGCGCGTTCGACTATTTCCAACTGCCCGCCGAACTACCGCTCCTTCTCGCGCGCACCGAACAACTCGTCAAACTCAAACAGGCGATGGACAAACTCCGCGCAGAGGCCGACCGCGATTACCTGACCGGACTCGCCAACCGGCGTCGCTTCCGCACCGCGCTCGGCCAGGAACTCGAACGCTGGCGTCGCTACCGTGTCGCCTGCTCGCTCCTGCTCGTGGACATAGATTTCCTCAAGCGCGTCAACGACACGCACGGCCATTCGGCGGGCGACTCCTGCATACGCCACGTGGCGCACGCGCTCACCGAACTCTCGCGCGACAACGACACGGCGGCGCGTCTGGGCGGCGAGGAGTTTGCGCTGCTCCTGGCGGGCGCGACCGAAGCGAGCGCTCTCTCTGCCGCCGAGCGTTTGCGCGAAGCCGTCGCCGCGCACGAAGTTGAGAACGTCGGCGGCATCACCGTCAGCATCGGCGTCGCCTCCTGCCCCGCGCACGCCGACTCCGAGCGCACGCTCTACGCCGCCAGCGACGCAGCCCTCTACCGCGCCAAAGGCGAAGGGCGCAACCAAACGATGCTCGCGCC
>DATHBB010000024.1:0-30893 GCA_035296385.1 Pyrinomonadaceae bacterium
GCACGAAGCACGCGCGCCGGAGAGTTGCCGCGCGTGCTCGATCTCGGCGGCGGGACGGGCGCGCTCGCCCTGCGCTTCGCCGCGCACGGCTGGCGCGCGGTGGTTGTTGACCCTTCCGCGACCATGCTCTCGCTCGCCGCAGACGCCGCGCGCGCGCAGGGACTCGCGGAGCGCTTCACGTTTCATCAGGCCGCAGCCGAACGCGCGCGCGAACTCTTCGCGCCGCAGACGTTCGACGCAGCCCTCTGTCATAACGTGCTCGAATACGTCTCCGACCCGCGCGCGGTCACTCTCTCTCTCGCCGCGCTCGTCCGCGCCGGAGGGCTTGTCTCGCTCGTCGCGCGCAACCGCGCGGGCGAAGCGATGCGCGCCGCTTTGAAGGGGCACGATCTCGACGAAGCCGAACTCGCGCTCACAGCCGGAGAGGTGCGCGAATCGCTCTACGGCGGCCCGGCCAGGCTGTTCGACGCGGAGACGCTCTGCGAACTGGCGACGGAGGCCGGAATGAACGTCGTCGCCGTGCGCGGCGTGCGCGTCGTTACGGACTACTTGCCCGCGTCGCTCTCCGCGACGGCGGAAACTTACGCGCGCCTGCTCGCGTTCGAGCGCACGCTCGGCGCGCGCCCCGAATTCGCGGGCGTCGCGCGCTACACGCAGATCATCGCGCGCCTGCCCGCCGACACTCCTGCCTGATGACACGGCAACCGCATCGGGGCACGGCTCATCGTAAACAACATGCTTGACGACATGAACGAAAACGAAAATTCTGATCGCGCCGAAGCGACGGCGCACGCGAAAGTTGATCGCAAGCCTTGGTCTGTGTTCCTGAAAATCTTCATCTGCGCGGCGGCGAGTCTCACGATGCTCGGCGGCTCGCTCGGTTCGCCACTCCAGCAGCAGTTTGAACGTGCGTATCTCGACGATGACTTCAGCAGCTTCATCGAAACTGCTACGCCATCGGCCACGCAACAAACTAAAGCCGCGCAGAAAGCTCCGGCGCGCGACGCGGACAAACTCGACCGCCCGACGAGCAACCCTTACACGGGCAGTCTCTCGATCTTTGAAGACGCGAAGCGCGAAGAGAAACTTCAGATCAACCGCGTGATGGACATTTTGAAGATCAAGGAAGGCTCGCGCGTGGCCGATATCGGCGCGGGTTCGGGCTGGTTCACGGTGCGCGCGGCGCGAAGGGTCGGCGCGCGCGGCGCGGTCTATGCCGTCGAGATCAACGAGGAATATCTCAAGCACATCGCCGAACGCGCGTCGAAGGAACAACTATCGAACATACGCACGGTGCTCGGTCGCGAAGACGACCCCGCGCTGCCCGAAAAAAGCGTTGACGCCGTCCTCATCCTCAAAACTTATCACGAGATCGCGGAGCCCATCCGGCTGATGCGAAACTTGCGTCGCTCGCTCTCGGCGGGCGCGCTCGTCGGCATCATAGACCGCAACGGCACGGGCGACGACCACGGCCTCGACGACCGGAAGGTCATCTCGGAAATGGAGCGTGCCGGATTCGCGCTCGTCGAACAGCACGACTTCGTGAAGCCCGACGCGATGGACTATTTTCTAGTCTTCCGCGCTCGCGACTAATCCTGATTGATGCGAACCCCGGTGATGCCGCCCCTGCCGCGACGCTGTAGCGGATTGCGATTCCGCTCGCCTTCCTTCAACAACACGGCGCGCGCGAGGGTGAGCCGCGCATGCAGGCGCAGTTCGGTGCGTTGAAACCTGTCGGCGGCTGAGCGCGCATGATCGAAGTCTGCGGGCGCGAGCGCGGCGAGCACTTCGCTGCACTGCACCGCGAGCGAACCCCACAAATAACCCTCCTGCGACTTGAGTTCGTCCTGCGCGAAAGCCTCCTGCCCGAAGCCGTCGAGGACGGCGGCAGCCGCGACGAGTTCGTTCAGGTGCGCGATGCTCGCTTCAATGATCTCGAAGCCGCGCACAGGTGCGACCTGCGCGTAAGTGTGCGCCAGTTGCAACTGGTGGCTGAACTGCGAATGACTTTTTGCGCGCCCGCCGACCAACTCCCACGCGTCGTCCAGAAAATTCGTCGCGGCCTTCGCGTTCCCTTTCGCGAACGTGGCGCGCGCCAGTTGCAGCAACATCCCGACGCGCTCGTCCGTCGTCTTGATGCGCGCGAGCAGACCTTGCGCCCCTTCGATGTTGCCCTCGGAGACGGCGCGCCAGAAGAGTTGTTGATCCAGCTCCTTCAAAAACTGCTCGCGCTGGCGCGTGCCTTCGATGTTGGTGTTGATGATCTGTCGCGCGCGCTCCACGTTGCCCTCGTTGAACGCCTTCCACGCCGCCGTGCGATAGAGTTGCTGGCGCATCTCCGGCGCGGCTTTCGTCGCCGCCTCAAGCATCGCCTCCGTAGTGCCCGTCTCCATCACCTGCCGGAACTCGCGCGGGTTCCTGCCCGATTCGGTTCTGCGCTCATAGCCTTCCAGACGACGGCGCACGCCCGCCGCCTGCGCGGGCACGTAGCGTTCGACCTCCGGCATCAACTGCCTGACGGTCGAGAGCAGGCCGCCGACGTTGCCCGCCTGCGCCGGATTGTTCGAGGAGTTCAGCGCGGCGCTGACCATCGAAGTGATGAGTTCGCGCCGCGTGGCTTCGTCCAACTGCAAGCGACGCGGGTTGGACTGGTTGACGGCAACCATCTGGCCGCCGGCGTTCGCGGCGTTCTCCTGCGGGCGCGTCATCACGAGCAGGTAGTTGGCGATGTTGACGGCTTCGTAGTCGGTGGCGAAGCTCGCGGTGCGAAGTTTTTTGACGATCCCGGAGGTGAGACGTGTTGCGCCTTCAGGGTCGCGCGCGCGGAGTTGATCGAGCAGCGGCATGAGGTTCGAGGAGAGGCCGCGATTCAAAATCTCTTCGGCGATGCGAAGCGCCTGTTGCGGATCGCGCGCGGCGATTTGTTGCGCGAGTTGCGCCTCCAACATGAGTTCCTGATCGGGCTGGCGGAAGTTCGTGCCGGGTTGGGCGGGCGGCGGCGCCTGGCGTGTGGCGCGCAGGAATTCGAGCGCGAGTTTGGCATCGTATTGCGCGATGGTGGTGAGCATGCGCTGGCGCAACTGCGAGGCCGCGTTCGTGAGGTTGAAGTATTGCGGGTCGTCGGACTCGATGCCGCCCGTCATGGCGGCGAGATCGGTGGCCGCCGTGTTGAACAGTTCGCGCGCGCGCGCCTGATCGCGCGGCCAGAGAATTTCGGCGGCGGTCGCTAGAATCCGTATGCGATTTTCGACGAGCTTCAAAGAAGGCGTCTCGCCGATAACTTCGTCGAGCAAAGCGAGCGCCTTGCTTTCGAGTTCCAACTGTTCGGCGGTCGGCTCCTGCGTCTTCGCGGCGGGCGTAGGAGCGGTCGTTACCTGCGCGCCGACGTGCGAGGTCAACAGGGACGAGGCGAGGATAAGCGCGGTGAGAAGTCTTGTGTATTTCATAAAAGCCTTGAGTTTTGTAGAGCCTTCGAATCGTGTTTAGCGTGGACGGTCAGGTGCGCTCCCATGCGATGCGCGCGGCGGTATAAAGGATGCGCGTTCCGGCGAGGATTGTGCCCCTCAGCGTGCCCGACACTTTCGACGCACCGCCCGCGCGCCGCCTGTGATCGACGGGCACTTCGAGTATGCGAAGCCCCGCACGCGCCGCGCGCATCTGCATCTCCAGATTCCAACCGTAAGTCTCTTCGCGCATGGGAAGCCGCGCGAGCGCGTCGCGCCGTATGGCGCGAAACGGGCACATGTCCGTGTAGCGCACGCCGTAGAGCGCGCCCGTGATCCAGCCTGCGGCGCGCCCCGCGAAGATTTGTTGAAAGTTCATGCTGCCCGCCTCGCGCGCGCCGCGCGTGCGCGAACCGATGACGAAATCGTGCGTGCCCGCTATGATCGGTTCAACGAGGCGACTCATCAACTCCGGGCAATCGCTCCCGTCGCCGTCCATAAAGACTACGATCTCACACTCCGAAGCGACCGCCGCGACGCCTGCGCGGCACGCGCGCCCGTAGCCGCGTCGCGGCTCACGCGCAACGCGCGCGCCCGCCTCGCGCGCCCGTTCCGCCGTGCGGTCGTCGCTCCCGTTATCCGCAACGATGATCTCCGACGCCACCTCGCGCGGCACGGCGCGCACGACCGGCGCAATCGCCGCCTCCTCGTTCAAAGCGGGAATCACGACCGAGACAAATGTTGTCGCACGAGTTTGCATGTCAACTTTCAAAGCAGGATGAAAAGAGTCGTAGTAACATCCTCTATACAGCTTTCCTCTGCGCCCCCTCTGCGTCTCTGCGGTGAGTGTCTTTAAAAAGCATTCACCGCAGAGACGCAGAGGGGGCGCAGAGAGGTCAAATCAATTTAAGACACTACTTGCTGCCTTTAGCCCTTGATCTTGTGCACGATGCCTTTCGCGCGCAGTAGTCGTTCAGCCGAGGCGAAGTAGTCGCGCACGTCTGTTTGCCGCGCGATCCATTCGATGTAGCGGCGTATGCCCGTGGCGAGATCGACTTGCGGTTCGTAGCCCGCGGCGCGTATGCGCGTCGTGTCGGAGATGAGGTGGCGCATCTCTCCGGGGCGAAACTCGCCCTGCGCGACCGCATCTATCGGAACGTTCAAAGCGTCCGCTAGTAGCTCGGCGACGCGGCGGATGCTCGTCGCCTCGCCGCTCCCGACGTTCGCGGGCAGGCCGTCGAGTTTGTCCGTCGTCGCGGCGAGGAGGTTGGCGCGCGCGATGTCTTCGACGAAGCTGAAGTCGCGCGTCTGCTCGCCGTCCTCGTAGAGCACGGGCGGCTCGCGGTTGAGAAGGCGCGTCGAGAAGATGGCGATGACTCCGGTGTACGGGTTGAAGATCGACTGGCGCGGCCCGTAGGTGCAGGAGTAGCGCAGCGCGACCGTCGGGATGCCCGTCTGCTGTCCCCACGTCAGGACAAGCCGCTCCTGATCAACTTTCGTGATCGCATAAACCGTCTCGCCGCCGATGGGCGCGTGTTCGGGCGTAGGTCGAGGGCTTGTCGGGCAATCGCAATGCGGGCAATGAACGCTGAAATCTCCCGCGCGCAGTTGTTCGACGGGGCGCACGGGCGGGAAGACCAGACCGTGCTCACGACACGCACCCGCGCCCTCGCTATAAACCGCCTGCGACGAGGCGACGACGACTTTCTTGACCGGCAAATTTTCGTCGCGAATAATTTCGAGCATCTGCGCCGTGCCGAAACTGTTGACGCCCACGTACTTTGAAATCTCCGGCATGTAGCCGCCGTAAGCCGCCTGATGAAAGACGACATCCACGCCCGCGAGCGCGGCTGCGACGGCGGCGCGGTCGCGTATGTCGCCCTCGACGAACTCTGCGGCGGGGTTGATCCACGCGGGTCGCCCGTTGCGATGCGTGTTCGGCTCAAGGTTGTCGAGTATGCGCACGCTGTAGCCTTCTCTGACGAGCAGGTCAACGAGGTGCGACCCGATGAGTCCCGCACCGCCCGTCACCAGAGCGCGCCGCACGTTGTTAGCAATTCGCGTCAACTCGTTATCAACCTCCCTGTTCGTCTCGTCAACCCGATCTATGTCGTGGTAGTTAAAGTATGGGACGCTCCTGCGCCGAGCCGCAAGTAAGATATGAGGAGGAGCAGCGCGGGCGGCAGGTAGATGCAGGCGTTGAGCCGGAGCATGTCTGCGGGCGCGTCGCCGAGCCAGGTGCCGTAGAGCATAAAGCACGCCGCCGTGAGATACAGAAGCGGCGCGAAAGCTTGCGCGCCCGCGAAGCACAGGAACGGGACGAGCCACACGAAATACCAACTATAATGCGGCGACAACAGGACGGTAAACGCCGCCGCGAGCAACGCCGCGCGCCGCACGTAGTCGCGCTCCTTCAACTCGCGCCGGAAGAGAGACCACGCGGCCAAAGCGCCGAGGACGACGAACGCGAAAACGTAGTAAGCCGCGCTCGGCACGTGCCCCGCGCCGAAGAGCGTGCGCGTGAGTTGCAGCAGAAAAAAACGCGCGCCGCTCTCTAAACCTTCCTCGCCCGCGTAACCCGGCAAGTAACCGACGACGCGACGCGCGCCGACCGACAGATACGGCGCGTAACCCGCCACGAGCGTCACACAGAACGCGAGCGGCATGCGCCAACCCCAACGCCTGTAGAGTGCCGGAAACAGGACGACCGGAAATAATTTGACGAGCACCGCCGCAGCCAAAAGCACGCCCGTCAAACTCTCCCGCCCGCGCCGTCGCGCGACGAGCGCGAGCACGACGAGGGCCAGGACGAGCGCATCCAGATGCCCGCTGCCCGCCACCTCCCACACGACGAGCGGATGCCACGCCGCAACTATCACACGCTCGCGCGGCACTTTGAACGAAGCGAGCAACAACGCGAGCGCGTAGAGGCCGACGCCCTCGAACAAAATCATAGACGCTTTCATCCACACGACCCCTTCGCTCACGCGCGTCGTGAGGAAGAAGAACATCTGCGCGAGCGGCGGGTAGATGGTCTGCGCGTAATCCCGCCGGTTGATGTGCGTGTAAACGTCCGCGTCGCGCAGAGACTTGAGCGCATCGTCGGCTGGAATGTAACGATAAGGATTTACCCCCGCGGCCTGCACGCGCCCGTCCCAAACATAACGATAGATGTCGTCCGACAACTGCGGCGGCGCAAACATCACGCTCAAACGAAACAGCGCCGCGAAGACGAGCACGATTACGAGCGTCGAGCGCATCGGGCGCGCGCGCCACACGATCCACGCGGCGCACGCGGCGAGCGCCGACTGCGCCAGCGCGATCTTGAGAAAAGGCACGATCCGAAACGGCGTGCGCGTCAGGTCGAATTCGACCCCGTACCTGTAGAGGGCGAGCGACGCGAGGCCGAGCGCGACGAGCAGTAGATTCGTTCGGCTCAGCACGCGATGCGCCGAGACTTCACGATGCGACGAGGCCGCGCCACGCAATGAGACTTCACCCTGCGATGAGACTTCAACCTGCGCCGACGAGTCCGCGCCGGACGACGCGGCGGCGTGCGGCGCGGACTCGTCGGCGCGCGAAGTTTTCACGCGGCGCTCTCCCCACGCGCGAGTGTGTCGGCGTAAATGCGCGTGCGCCCGTCGCCTTCGAGCAGGCGCGCGAGTTCGGCGCGCGTGTGCGGCGCGGGGTATGGCGCGAGCGTCATGTTGCACGGGCTGGCGTCGCCCTGTCGCGCGTCGAACATTTCGGCGCAGAGACGCCGGAGCGTAGACGCCTCATCCACGTCGTACCAGGCGGGCAAGAGCGCCACGTCGAGTGTGATTTCGCGCGCGCGTTCGATGGTCTGCGCCAGAACCTCCGGCGTGCTCCAGGCGATCTCCTCAAAGAGGCGCGGGTGCGCGCGCTTCATGCCGATCAGGTAATAGCCGCCGTCGTCCGACGCGCCCAGCACTATGCGGTCGTTGGGGCGTTGCAGTTGGTTGATGGCCGCCGTGAGCAGTGCGCGCGGGAGCGTCGGGCTGTCGGAGTTGATCAAACAGCAAGACTCGTAGCCGAGCGCGAACAGATCATATGCCGCGTGGAAGAGCCGCTCGCCGAACGAGCCGCCGCGCTGTGCGAGCAGCGCGAAACTCTGCGGCAGCAACGCGTCGAACGCCGCTTCCGCGCCGACGGGCGTGTAGGCGGCGACCGCGTCAACCGTGCGTGCGCCGCCGGAATTTTCCGCGCACGCCCCGGCGATATTCGCCGCCGTGTCGCTGAGGAAACTCGCGCTCAAACGCGCGGCCTCTTCGTCCGTGAGCGGCGGCACGAGCCGCGTCTTCGACTCGCCCGCGCGCGGCGCTTTCGTCATCACGGCGAGCGCGCAACTTCCGGCGCGCGTCGCCTTCGGTACGCACGCACGCGGATCGAGAATCGGGTAGGGAGTGTTCATCTTGAATATGAAACGAGAAAAAGCTGTAGTTGCCGAATCAAAATAATTTAGATCGCGTGGCGCGATTGTACCGGAAAACTGTCGCGTGCGGGCGCGCCGTTGTCGCGTGCGGGCGCGCCGTTGTTGAAATTTGAGAATGCTGCTGATGGGAATCTGCTTGAAACGTGCGCGCCGTGCGCTCGGTTTTTGCGCGAGCCTGCGGCCTACTTTTCTACGTTTCGAGGCATCCAACACCCGTGCCGCGTCGCCCCGAGGCGCATGCGGTTTGACAGCCGCTAAGATGTTACGGTAAGTTAGTTTTACCGTTGTTTAGGTAGAACTTTAGTCCCGTTCGTCTAGTGGCCTAGGACACCGCCCTTTCACGGCGGCGACACGGGTTCGACTCCCGTACGGGACGCCACTTTCAGCCGGAGCGCGAGCGGCGCGCTCGCGTTGCTCGTTGGATTTGGAGGCCGTCGCGCGCCGTGCTTGATTTAATCACTGCGCCGACGGCCTCGACGCGTTTTACAGCTTAGGAATGAACGCCATGTTTAGAAGAAGTTTGACAACGCTGCTCCCCGTCTTCGGCGCGCTCGCCCTCGTCTTCGTCGTCGCGCCCGCCGCGCGTGCGCAGCAGAGCGGCGACGTGATGATCGTCCTGCCGTTTGAGAACACGACCAACCAGCGCGAGTACAACTGGGTCGGGACGAGCTTCGCCGATTCTCTGACCGATCTTTTGCAGATGTACGGCTTGCGCACCGTCTCGACGGACGAGCGCGAACTCATCTATCAAAGATTGCGCCTGCCGCTGACGGCCACGCCCTCGCGCGCCACCGCCATCAACATCGCGATGAAGGCCAAAGCGACGCTCGCCGTCATCGGCACTTACGATGTCGTGCCCGCGAAAGACGACAAGACGCCGACCGAAGTGCGCGTCAGCGCGCGCGTCGTGCGCGTCAACGAGGGACAAATCTGGCCGCCTTACATCTTCGGCGATGCGCTCGTCAACCTACAGAAGATGCAGGGCATACTCGCCTACCAGATTCTTCACCAACGCGATTCCACGCTCGCCTATTCGCGCAACGAGATCGTCGAGCGCGCGACGAAGATTCCGCCGCGCGCCTTCGAGAGCTACGTCAAAGGCGTGATGACGGACGACCGCGAGAAGCGTTCAAACTATTTGCAGAACGCGCTCAAGGAATACGCGAAAGCCAACGCGGGCGCGAGCTACCCGCAGGCCGCTTTTGAACTCGGCAACCTCTACTTCAAACAAGAGGATTGGAAGAAGGCTGCTGAGAATTTCACGCGCCTGCAAAAAGGCGACCCGCACTTCGCCGAAGCCTCCTTCTACGCCGCCCTGAGCTACTGGCGCATGAACGATCTCAAGACCGCGCTCGGCGCGCTCCTGCCCGTCGCCACGGACATGCCGCTCACCGGAATCTACAACAACGCGGGCGCGCTTTCGATTCAGGCGGCGCTCGCCGAAAAATCTACCGAAGAGCGCGAGCGCCTGCTCAAACAGGCGCAGACCTTTCTCGAACGCGCGAAAGAGTCCGACCCCGAAGACGCCTCCGTCATCTACAACTACGCCTACACGCTCTTTCTCGCAGGTCGTCATGCGGACGCCGCCGAGCAACTCCGTTCGGTCATCATGTTGAACCCGCGCGACGGCGAAGCGCGCTTCCTCTACGCCAAAGCGCTTGAGAAATCGGGCGCGACCGCCGAGATGGCGACTGCCGCAGACAACGAAGCGCGCCGCTACTTGCCGAGCTACGCGAAGGTGCAGACGGCCTGGCAGAAGTCCGGCGTGATTCCGACGGAAGTGGCCGTGCGTTTGAACCAGCAGTTCGACGTTGCCGAGGCGGTCAAGGCGACCATTCCGCTTCCGAGCGCTGACACGGCGAGCGTCACCACGCAGGACCTGTTGATCAAAGCACGCGCCGACTACACGGCGGGGCGCGACGACGACGTGCTCTCCGAACTCAACCGCGTGCTGATGATCGAGCCGATGAATGCAGAAGCGCACCTGCTCATCGGGCGCATCTACCAGCGTCGCGGCGATCTCGTACGCGCGATCAGCTCCTTGAAGACGGCGATCTTCTGGGAGGCCAAGTTGATCGAGGCGCACATCCTGCTGGGTCGCATCTTCCTCGAACGCGGCGACCTCGCGCAGGCCAAGACCCACGCGCGCACAGCCATCGGGCTTGACCCCAACAATCAGGAAGCCATCGCGCTCTACCGTCAGTTGGAGACGGGCGCGCGTTAAGAAAAGTATGAACGCGGAACGATGAACGATGAACGAAATGCTTCACTTGCCTGAAGGCTTTTCTTATTCATCATTCATCGTTCCGCGTTCATCGTTCGCTTCATCGCTGATCACTCATCCTTCAACCTTTCTTCCCTTCCGTCTGCCTTCCGCATACATTCTTTTGCTCGTCGTCGCAGTTGTCATCGTCGCGTGCGTGGTGGCGGTGGTCGTGGCTTTGTCGCGTCATAAAAAGAGCGCGGCGAAGCCGCTCAAGTTAGAGGGTCAAGTCGCGCTGGTGTTGGAGGCTTTGGAGCCGGAGGGGTCGGTGCTGGTCGGCGGCGAATTGTGGCGCGCGCGCGCGCGTAATGGTGATAGAATCGCGCGCGGGCAAGTTCGCATCGTGGGCGCGCGCGGCCACTGGCTGGAAGTCGAAGCCGTCGCGGCGTGATACGTCTCAAGTGCCCGCCGCCGCCGCCGCTGCTGTAGCTCGCCCTTTTCGTCTTCCAAACTTTTCCCATGTCGCCTGACAAGCACAGGACGATTCCGCCCGACGAACGCTCCGCCGCAGCGACGGCGACGACGGTGGTGCGCCACTCGGCTTATGAAGAGTTCCGGCGCGACGAGCGGCGTCCCGCCGTCCTGCTCTTAGGCGCGCTCGTCATCGCCGCCCTCTTCTTCGCGCTCGGCATCATGATCGGTCGTTGGATGGCCGACGCACGCGACGCTCCCGCCGCGCCGCGCCCGTCCGCAGAGACGACAAACAGGTCGCCCACGCCCGTCGTCACACCCCCTATCACACCCCCTGCCGTACCCACTGCCGCCCCCGCGTCCAGACCTTAAACGGCACGCCCCGACCCGTTCCTATTTTTGTGGCACGCGACGTGCTAAATGGAGAAGTGGCAAGCACGAAGGAAGTTAAATCGTGACCCCGCCGCCATCACTTCTCTGAGAGTGGCCTGCCGCTACTCCAGCCGCCCGCCGAGCGATCCCCTTAAAACATATCTATCAAGAACCCGGTCAGGTGACCGGGTTCTCCTGCTTTTTACAGGGCTTTTTTTTCACAATTTGCTGCGCGTGCGTGCGTTTTGCCGCAGCGCTCTGCGACAGACGCCCTTTCGGACGACTTTCCCGTCGCGCGTCAGGCCGACAAAATTTGTCACCCGGACGGTGACAAATTTCTGCTCTTTTGCCGCAAACGGTCAACGTTTTGCCGCACGCGATCCCCCAATTTGCGACCCCTGAAAAATATTTTCGCGCACGTCTAAAATTTCCCGCTCAGTTGCGATGACCGCCGCGCCGCGTCTCTGTTAAACTCGCGCGCGTGCAGACGGCAGTTACCCTCGATGCGCCGGAGACGACGGGCGGCGGCGTGCGGCGCTTGAAGTTTAGCGCGCGCGTGCGCTCCTGCGTTCCGGCGAGAGGCCACGCGGCGCTCTCCGCGCTCTCGGCGCTCCTGCTCGTTCTCTCTTTTCCCGATTTCAACTTGTGGCAGCTCGCGTGGGTCGGCCTCGTCCCCTTGCTCGTCGCCGTCGCGCTCGCGCCGCGCCCGCGCCAGGCCTTCGTGCTCGGCTGGCTCGCGGGCGCGCTCTTCTTCTACGGTTCGTGCTGGTGGCTCACGCACTCGATGATTCACTACGGCGGGCTGCCCCGCCCGCTGGCCTACGCGCTCCTCGTCCCCGTCGTCGTCATCGTCGGACTCTTCCCCGCGACGTTCGCGCTCGTGCTCTCGCGCCTCTGCGCGCGTTGGGGCGTCTATGCGCTCGTCGCCGCGCCGCCTTTGTGGGCGGCGACGGAATGGGCGCGACTCGGCGCGACCGGCCAACTCTGGAACGCCGTCGGCTACTCGCAAGCCTTCCATCCCGCGCTTATTCAAACCGCGACGTGGGGCGGCGTCTATGCCGTCGGCTTTCTCATCTTAACGATCAACGCGGCGGTCGCCATCGTACTGCTCCAAAGGAATGTGCGCTCCTTCAACGTCGCCGTACTGGTTCTCATCGTAGCCGCGTTAGTGTCTGCACTAACGGAACTGGTTATATTTTCCACCCCCGACTCGGATAGCTCGGCGTACCAACCTTATACGGTTGTCATCGCGGTGCAACCGAACGTCTCCGTTAACTTCGGACGCTCGCCGGAAGAGACCGCTGAATTAGTCAGACGCCATTTGACGATGAGCGCAGATGCGCTGCGCGCGTGGGAGCAGAAGCAGGACGCGGAAGTGAAGCGCGAGCTTGAGCAAAGGAAGTTGCACGGGACGAACGCTTATCCTTCATACGACCCGCCGCGCGTCGTCGTCTGGCCTGAGTCGCCGATGAATTTCGCCTACGCGAAGGACGCGGAGTTTCGCACGCTCGTCGGCGGGTTCGCGCGCGCGGAGCGGACGAGCGTGCTCTTCAACTCGCTCGAACCCGCGCCCGCGGGCGGCGCGTATAACTCAGCGGTTCTGGTGAATGAAGCGGGGCGGCTCGTCGCGCAGTATGATAAGATTCGCCTGTTGCCGTTTGGCGAATATGTGCCGCTGCCGCGATGGTTTCCGCCCGCGTGGCTCGTGAGCGGCATCGTCGGGGATTTCACGCCGGGCGCAAACTACACTTTGCTGCCGCTCGGCGCAACAAGCGCGGGAGTCTTTATCTGTTTCGAGTCGGCCTTTCCCTCAATCGCACGCCGGTTCGCAGACGCAGGCGCAGACGTGCTCATCAACATCTCAAACGACGGCTATCTCGGCCAGACTCCGGTGCTGCGCCAGCACCTCGCGAACGCCGTCTTTCGCGCCGTCGAGAATCGCCGCGACGTATTGCGCGTGACAAACACAGGCATCAGCGCGCGCATCACGCCGCGCGGCGAAGTGCTGGACGCCACCGGCAGCTTCGAACCCGCCGTGCGCACATGGACGGTCACGCGCGCCACGACGGGCAAAACTTTTTACACGCGCCACGGCGACCTCTTCGTCGCCCTCTGCGCCGCGATAAGCATTGCGCTGTTAGCGACAACTTTAAGATTTACCGGACGGAACAAAATAGCGCCGGGATAGTTTAACCAGCATGACAGGCAAGAAGATTTCTTCAATCAAGAAGACATTGCTTTACATCAACACTGGTGCTCTTGTTGTTGTAGCGATGCTGATTCCATTCGCGGTCGTAGGAGAGGTACAGGGAATATTCGGGCTGAACGATTTGTGGTCAGTCATAGTTTTTCTCATCGTCGGCCTGTTAATGGCGCGAATTGTCAGTTTTCTGCTGGTGCCACTCCGACCGATGCCATAATGATCCATCGGTCTTTTTTGATGAAAGAGGTTCAGTAAATGATCGAGACTTTAACAGTTCAAGAGTTGCGTAGCAGTTACGAAGACTTGCGTGCGCGCGTCGAGCAACTCGGGAGGTTTCTTTGATGTCGCCGCGAAGCAGGAAGAGTTAAAACGCATCGAGGGGCAGGCGAGCGCCGAAGGTTTCTGGAACGATCAGGAGGAGGCGCAGAAGTTGTTGCAGCAGCGCAGCCGCCTCGAACGCGTCATCAGCCGCCACCAAAATTTCGAGTCGGCGGTCGAAGATGCGGGCGTGCTCTTTGAATTTGCGGAAGCGGGCGAGGACGCGGAGAGTTTGAAGGAACTGCGTGCGCTCGTCGAACGCCTCGAACGTGAAATCGCGGAGGCCGAGACCGAGATGCTGCTCGCGGGCGAGAACGACGCGCGCAACGCCATCTGCACCATACATCCCGGCGCGGGCGGCACGGAATCGCAGGACTGGGCCGAGATGCTTCTGCGCATGTATTTGAAATGGGCTGAGCGTCGCGGCTTCAAGGCCGAGATCATTGACTACCAGCCGGGCGAGGAAGCGGGAATCAAGAGCGCGACGTTTCGCGTCGAGGGCGAGTACGCTTACGGGCTGCTCGCGGCGGAAGCGGGCGTGCATCGTCTGGTGCGCATCTCGCCGTTCGATCAGGCGGCGCGGCGTCACACGTCGTTCGCGTCGCTGTTTGTCTATCCCGAGATTGACGAAACAATCGAGGTGGACATTCAGGACAAGGACCTGCGCGTGGACACTTACCGCGCAACGGGCGCGGGCGGCCAGCACATCAACACGACCGACTCGGCTGTGCGCATCACGCACCTGCCGACGAACATCGTCGTACAGTGCCAGAACCAACGCTCGCAACACCAGAACCGCGCCGTCGCCATGCAGGTCTTGCGCTCGCGTCTCTACGAACTCGAACTTGAAAAGCGGCAGGCCGAAACCGCCGCGCTCGAAGCGAACAAGGCGGACATCTCCTTCGGCTCGCAGATCAGAAACTACGTGCTCGCGCCCTACCGCCTCGTCAAAGACGCGCGCACGAAGCTTGAGCGCGGCGACGTTGACGCGGTGCTCGCGGGCGACTTGGATGATTTCATCAAGGCTTATCTCCTGTCGCGCCGCGCGGCTTAAAAACAGTCCGGAGTCTGGAGTCAAAGACTTAAAACTCCGTTCTCAAACTTGAGACTCCAGACTCCGGACTTTCGAGACTTAAGATATGGCAACAACACAGACGCAAACGCGTGCGAACCAACTGCCGCTCCCGCAGCAGCAGCCGCGCAACTCGCGGCGCAACGAGATCATCGCCATCGCGCTCTTCGCGCTCGGCATGCTCCTGACGCTCTGCCTCGTCTTCTTCAACCCGAACGATCCGTCTTTGAATTCAGCCGGGCAAACGGAGACGCGCAACCTCGTCGGCCCCGTCGGCGCGTACGTCTCCGACGTGATGCTGCAAGCGGTCGGCCTCGCGTCTTACCTCTTGCCGCTGCTTCTTTTTCTCGCCGCGTGGCGTCGCTTCCGCACGCGTCGCATACACGCGCCCTTCTCGCGCGTCATCGGCCTGCTGACGCTTCTCTTCTCTTCGTCGGCCATCCTCGCGCTCGTCCGGATGCCGCTCCTGTTCGACGGGCGCGTCAGCGCGGGCGGCTTCATCGGCACGTTTGTCGCGGGAAATCTGGCCGGCGCGTTGAACGGCGTCGGCGCGCTCGTCCTCCTGCTCGCGCTCGCCGCGACGGGACTCTTGCTCGCCACCAACTTCTCTTTCGCGCGCGCTTACGAACGCGCCGTCGAAGCCTTCGGCCACCCGTCAACCTTCGTCCAGTCGCTCTCGACGCGCTTCCAGACGTGGCGCACCGAGCGCCGCGAGTTGGCCGAGCGCCGCGCCGAGCAGCGACGCGCCGCGCGCGCCGCGCACGAAGAGGCGATTGCCGAAGAGAAGCGCCTGAGCGACAAGAAGACCGGAGCCGAACGCGTCGCCGAGTTCATGCGCGAGACGGAGACGCCCGCGATCTCAACCAAGACCAAACAGCAGACGACTTCCGCCGCTGCAAACGTCGCAATCCAGCGCTCCGCCGCTGTCGCCGCCGAAACCGAAGCGCCGCAGCCGACAATTCAAAACGATTTGGATGAAGCCTTTGAAGACTTCGCAGGCGAACAGGGCAGCAGCGCGCAAACCGCGAACAACGTCTCCGCGCAAACGAGTGGCGGCGCGGCGTCCGCACGCAAGTCGAACGCGAAGGTCACAGCAGCGACGGGCGACGACGACAAAAATCTCTCGTCGGACGCATTCTCGGATAACGAAGACGAAGAGGTCGCGGAGATGGTCGCCTCCGTGTCTGTCGTCCGCACGGAGCAAGCGGACGAAGTTTCCGTCAAGCAGAAAGAGGACAAGGCCACGCGCGAGGCGCGCCGCGCGGAGAAGTATGCGGAGGCGATGAGCGGCTACGACATGCCGAGCCTGGATTTCCTGAACTCCCCGCCGCCACGCCACGAACAGGCCGACGAGGAACTACGCAACCTCGCCACGCGCGTCGCCGAAAAATGCAAGGAGTTCAACGTGACGGGCAAGATCGAATACATCTGCCCCGGCCCCGTCGTCACGACCTACGAATTCAAACCCGACCCCGGCGTCAAATATTCGCGCGTCACCGGCCTCGTCGATGATCTCTGCCTCGCGCTCAAAGCCGAGTCCATACGCATCGACCGCGTGCCCGGCAAAGCGCACGTCGGCATCGAAGTGCCCAACCACCAGCGCGACAACATCATGCTCCGCGAAGTGATCGAATCGCGCCACTTCAAAGACTCGAACTCGAAACTCACGCTCGCGCTCGGCAAGACCATCGACGGCCTGAACTACGTAGCAGACCTCGCGCGCATGCCGCACCTTTTGATCGCAGGCGCGACCGGCACGGGCAAGTCCGTCTGTTTGAACTCGCTCGTCGTCTCGATCCTTTATAAAGCGCGACCGGATGAAGTCAAATTCATCATGATCGACCCGAAGCGTCTGGAGCTTGGTCTCTACGCGGACATCCCGCATCTGGCGACGCCGATCATCACCGATCCGAAGCGCGCGGCGAACGCCTTGAAGTGGGCGGTCGCGCAGATGGAGGCGCGCTACAAGGAACTCGCCAAGTGGGGCGTGCGCAACATCGACGGCTTCAACGTCGAAGTGATGCGCCGCAACATGGTCGAAGATTACGACGACGAAGGACAGCCGTGGAAGACTCTGCCCTACATCGTCATCATCGTTGACGAACTCGCCGATTTGATGATGACCGCCGGGCACGACGTAGAAGAAGCCATCACGCGACTCGCGCAGATGGCGCGCGCCGTCGGCATACATCTCGTGCTCGCCACGCAGCGCCCGTCCGTCGATGTCATCACCGGACTCATCAAGGCCAACTTCCCTTCGCGCATCGCGCTGCGCACCTCATCCAAAGTTGACTCGCGCACGATCATTGACGCGAACGGCGCGGAGCAACTTCTGGGTCGTGGCGACATGCTGTTTCTTCCGCCCGGAACCTCTCGCCTCATACGCGTCCACGGCGCATACCTTGACGAGTCGGAGGTCAATCGCATCGTCGCGCACATCAAGGGGCAGGGCGAACCGCTCTACGACGAGACGATCACGCAATCCGAGGAAGAGTCGGGGGGCGCGAATGGTGCGGGCGGCGAACGCGACGAACTGTTCGAGCAAGCCCTGCGCATCTGCGTGGAGATGAAACGCGCTTCAACGTCTGTCCTCCAGCGCCGACTGCGCATAGGCTACGGTCGCGCCGCCGCCATCCTCGACGCGATGGAACGCGAAGGCTACATCGGTCAGGCAGACGGCGCGCGCCCCCGCGCCATTACGGGTCGCGCCTACGAAACCGTCTCACACTGGGACGACCAACTGCGCGACGAAGGATGAGCGGATTGCGGAATGAAAGAACAGAAGTCAGCACACAGAATACAGGAGCCGGAATAGATAGCGCCGAGCCGTCCTTCTCCCGACTCCCGTATTCTGTGTGCTGACTTTTCCCTGTTATTCAGCATTCCGCGATTCTCCGGTGACTTTTCCACAGATTCTGTGGAAAAGTCTGTGGAAAAATCGCTTTTCGACGTTACAAGTTCCTGAAAACGTTACACTTCTAGCATTTTGCACATCTTCGCGGCAAAGTCTTGCAGACGTGTTTCAAAGGCCGTTAAGCTCTTGTTCAATCAACGCTTTCGCCGTCTCGAACGCCTTTTGACGCGTCGCGCGCGCTTCTTCCCCGTAGTGCTTTTTTGCCACGCGCTCGCCCTCGCCTGCCTCTCTTCGTGTGTTAAGTTGCCCCGCCAACGCCCGCCCGTTGTAAACGGTCTCACAACTTCCGAACTCACCACGCCGCGCGCAGACGCGCCCACGCGCATCAACATCAACACGGCTTCGCGCGAAGACCTGGAGCGTCTGCCCGGAATCGGCGAAGGGCTGGCCGCGCGCATCGTCGAACACCGCGAGCGGCACGGCGCGTTTCGCCGCGTCGAACACCTCATCATCGTGCGCGGCATCAGCGAGCGACGCTTCGCCGAGTTGCGCCCTTTCGTCACCGCAGACTAATCCGACTTGAACGCACGAGACGAACTACGCCGCGCCGCGCGCTCCATCTACGACGCCACGCTCGCGCACTGCGACGCGCGCCTCGCCGTCCGCCGCGCGCTCGATTTCAAACGGCGGCGACTCACAATCGCCGACACCGAATTCGATCTGGGCGCGCAGCCGCACGCCGTCTATTCAATCGCCGTCGGCAAAGCCGCAGGCGCGATGGCCTCTGCTCTGGATGAAGTGTTGGGCGATGCGCTCGCGGGCGGCGTCATCTCCGCACCGCCTTTGCGCGTTCAGTTGTCCGAACGCTGGCGAACGTTTGAGGGCGGTCACCCGTTGCCGAACGAAGCGAGCATGGACGCGGCGCGCGCCGCCATTCGTCTGTTGCAAAAGGCCGACGCCGAACGCGCGCTCGTCGTCTTCCTCATCTCCGGCGGCGGCTCGGCGATGCTCGAATGGCCGCGCGTTGAAATTATCACGCTCGCCGAGTTGCAGGCGGCAAACCGCGCGTTGGTCTCCTGCGGCGCTGGCATAGACGAGGTTAACGCCGTGCGTCGCGCGTTCTCGTCCGTGAAAAGCGGCGGCCTCAGCGCACGCGCCCCGCGCGCCGCGCAAGTCTCGCTCATCATCTCCGACACGCGGCGCGACGAACCCTACAACGTCGCCTCCGGCCCGACTTTCGATTTCCCGCGCGGTGAAACTTTCGACGCTTCCGAAGTCGTCGCGCGTTACAAACTCGCGCCGCAACTCCCCGCCTCGATCCTACGCGCCGTCAAAGAGTCGCGTCCGCGCCAAATTGTCAACGGAGCGGCAACACCACACAGACTTCATCATGTGCTGCTCGATAACGAGAGCGCGCTGGAACGCGCCGCGGAGGTTGCCGACTCGCTCGGCTTCGCGTTCGAGACGGCGCGCGACATCTCGGAGCAGCCGGTTGAAGAAGGCGCAAAAGCACTCGTCTCGCGTCTTTTCGATCTGCGAAGGCGCGCGGCGGGCGGGCAGCGTGTCTGTCTTATTTCAGGCGGCGAGTTTTCGTGTCCGGTGCGGGGCGCAGGCGTCGGCGGGCGCAACGCCGAGACCGTTCTGCGTTGCGCGTTTGAAATAGAAGCTCAGGCCGCGAGTTTGGGGGCGGGCACGCCGCACGTCGTCGCGCTCAGCGCGGGCACTGACGGCATTGACGGCAACAGCCCCGCGGCGGGAGCCTTGTGCGACGAGACGACGCTCGCACGCGCACGCGCACGCTCGCTCGACGCGCGAGAGTTTCTGGCGGCGAGCGACGCGCACACCTTTTTCGACGCGCTCGGTGATGCCGTCAACACCGGCGCGACGGGCACGAATGTTCGAGACCTGCGTGTGCTCTTCGCTCAATAAGTTTCAGGTTTCAAGTTTCAAGTTAAGAAAATGAGTCTTGAACCTGAAACTTGAAACCTGAAACTTTTTTATTACGCCGCGCGCCCGAAGTCGTCGCTGAAGCGTACGATGTCGTCCTCGCCGAGATACGCGCCGCGTTGGATTTCGATGAAGATCAATTTTTCCGCATTCGGGTTTTCGACGCGGTGCTTCGCCTCAATCGGAATATCTATCGTGTCGCCCGTTTTAATGGTGATCTCTTCGTCGTTCAAAGTCACCAGCCCCGCGCCCGCCACAACCATCCAATGCTCTGCGCGCTGCGCGTGCTTCTGGTAACTCAGACGCTTACCCGGCAACACCTCGATGCGCTTGACCTTGAAGTTCTCGCCCTCGTCGAGCACGGTGAACGACCCCCAAGGGCGTTCGTCATAAAGCGGCGACGTGTCCGCCGTCCCGGATTCCGGCATGCTTGCCCCCCCTGTATTTCGTGATCTTAAATTCTTCCGATTCGCACGGCCACAATAACCGCGACGCTCACCCGTCGCCGGATGGCTCAGACAATTTACACGCACAAACTTGCGTGTAACAAGGGGAAAGGGGAAGGGGTAAAGGAAAAGGGTGAAAGGGGAAGGGGTAAAGGGTAAAGGCAGAAATCAAATGCTGATGCTCACCTGTCCCTTGCTTTTGCTTCTGCTTTCACCCTTCCCCTTTCACCCTTCCCCCTTTCCCTTTACTCGCCCTCTCCCCTTTCCCCTCAACCCCTCACTCACGCACGAACGTCTCGACCCTCAAGTCCGTGCCGTCGGTGCTGACGGTGATGGTGCCGCGCCGTCCGGTCTGTAGAACCTGCGCGCCTGCGGATTGCCAGCGCGAGACGACGCCTTTGTCAGGGTGACCGAAGGGCGAGGTGTGACCGACGGAGATGACGGCGATGGAAGGACGCACGGCGGCGACGAAAGACCCGGTCGAAGAGGTGCGGCTTCCGTGATGTGCGACTTTGACGACATCGCTGCGCAGATCGTCTTCGGCGGCGAGGAGCGCGGTCTCGGCGTCGCGCTCGATGTCGCCCGTCAGCAGGAAGGCGCGCGAGCCGTAGCGCACGCGCAGCACGAGCGAGTCGTTGTTCTCGGACAACGGTTGAGCGTCCGCGCCCGCGCGCGGCGGCCAGAGCACGTCCACCGTCGCCGCGCCGAACTTGAGACGGTCGCCGCGCCCTATGAGTTCGACGGGCACGCGCTCGCGCCGGAGCGTCGCGGCGAGGCGCGCGAATTCCGCCTGGTCCTCGTCGGCACGCCCCAGGAGCGCGGCGCGCACTCCGAAATTATGCGCGATGTCGTTCAGGCCGCTCATGTGGTCGGCGTGCGCGTGCGTCGCCGCGATGTAGTCTACGCGCGCAAGGCCGCGCCACCAGAGATATTCCGAGACGACCGCCTCGCCGATCCCGCGTGCGTCGCGTTCAAACTGCGCCGACTCGTCTTCCGCATCGCCTGCGCGCGTCGAGAATTGCGCCCTCCCGCCCGCATCAACCAGGAGCGTCGCGCCGTTCGGAAACGTCAGGAGCGCAGCGTCGCCCTGCCCCACGTCGAGCAGATCGAGACGCAGACGCCCGCGCGTCTGCACTGCGCTGAACGGGTGCAGGACGACGAGCAAGAGGCAGACGACGGCGCACGCCCAGGCGAGTCGCAGCGTGATGCGTCGCCGTGTTATACGCCGGTGCGCGTGTGCATCTTCTTCCGGCGCGCGTGCGGCGGGCTGCAAAGGTCGCCAGCGCGCGAGGCACAGGAGCAGGACTGCGAGCGGCGCGTAGTACAAAACATAAATCAAGGCGGCGCGCCCCGTGTATTCTGACGGCCTGAGCGAGGCCACGCCCGCGCGCGCAAAAGGCTCGACGCTGTAGGTCATCAACCAGTTCAACCGCTCGACGAGCCACACCAGCGGCGCGCTCGCGCTGTCACTAACAGATGCGACGAGCATCGCGGCGAGCGCGCCGATTGAAGTCGCGGCCATCAAAGCGCCGACGAAGATGTTGAGCAGCAGCGACGCCAGCGACACGCGATGAAAGTAGACGACGAACAAAGGCAGCATCAACACCTGCACGCTCGCCGAGACGACGAGCGCGCCGAACGCATAACGCACGAGCCTTTGGACGCGCCAACGCTCCAATCGAAGCGCTGCGCCCGATTTGAAGAGGCGATAGCTGTAAACATTGCGCGCCGATTCGCGCCGCCACGCGCGCTCGCTCCAAAACAGGCTCTCGCCGAGCACGCGAAACCAGCGCGGGCACGCGGGCGGGCGCGGCGTCGCACGCGTCGGACGCCACTCCCCGACGGCGCGCAAGCGTTCGACGAGCGGCCACGCGAGCGCGACGATGCCGAGCACAGAAAGAAACGTGAGTTGGAACGATGGGTCGAAAAGGTCTGCGGGATGATAGACGAGCAGCGCGAGCGCCGCGCCGCCGAGCGCGTTCAGCGTCGCCCCGCGCCGCCCGAAGACGGGCGCGAGCACGACCATCGTGAACATCAACGCGGCACGCACCACGCTCGCCTCCGCGCCGACCGCCACAGTGTAAAGCCACAACACGACGCACGGCACAGCGGCCTGCCACGCGCGCCGCGCCGTCACTCTCCGCATCAAGAGCAACACGAGGCCGCCGATAAAACTGATGTGCAAACCGCTGATGACGAGCACGTGAAAAGTTCCGCCCTCGCGAAAACGCTCCGCACTCGCGCGCGACAGAGCGTAGCGATTCCCCAAAAGCGCGGCCTGCAACACACCCGCCGTCTCCACCGAAAACATTTCCGACAGGCGCACGCGCATGCGCTCGCGCAACGACTCCAGCCACGCGAGCGGCAGGAACACGCGTTCGTCTCCGAGCCTTTCGACGAGCAGCGGACTCTTGATCGTGCCGCTCGCATCCAGCCCCCGCCGTTCCAGAAATTCCGTCAACGAACTGCCGCCCGGATTACGAAACTTCTCCGCGCGTTCGAGCGCGACGAGCACACGCACGCGCGCCCCGCGCCGCAACTCCAACGCTTCATACTTTAGTTGCGTCTGCCCGTCGCGCACGGGCGCGAACAACTCGATTGCGCCCGAAGCCTTGCGCTCCGTGCCCCGCAAGCGCAACTGTTCCGCGCGGAGCGTCAGGTAAAAACCGTCCGGCGCGAATTCCGGCGCGCGCGAGAGCACGCCCGTCAACTCTAACGGCTCGCCCGAAGCGACGCGCCCCTCTTCATACAGACGCCGCACGCGCTCCGCCTCGATGCCGCGCCGTTCAAACGCCGCGCCCGTCGCCCCCGCGCACACGAAAGCGAGTGCGATCAATGTCGTCGCAAATTTAACCCGTCCGCGTTTGAATGCGAGGAGCGAGAGTAGCGTCGAGAGCGTACCCGCACAGAGCGTGTTGAAGGGCGTGAGGGTTGTAGAGTTCGCGAGCAGTATTCCGGCGGCGAAAGATGCCGCCAGCAGCGCGAGCGGGTGAGGATGAAAAGACTGCCCTTGAGAGTCAGCCGCTTTGTCTTGCAAGCCGTTTCAGCCTTTGATAAACGACGGTCGTATTTTCAGGTCGGCACGGAACCGCCTGCGGGCTGCAATGTCGCCGTCGCCGCCGTCGAGTGCCGCCGCGAGCCTGATGGCTTTGGCGCCAGCCGCCGGTTGCAGTGTGTCTATGACGGCTTGTATGACGGGGGCTCGCGCGTCTCTTCGTTAACGATGTGAAAGACTTCGCCGAGCAGCTTGCCTTCCGCCTCGCGCGTCGTTCAGCCCGTGATGGCTTCGGCCGTCGGGTTGATGAAGTTGACGTGGCCGTTGATGTCGGTCGCGATCACGGCGTCGCCGATGCTTGAGAGAGTCACGCGCAACCACTCGCGCTGCTCGCGCAGACGCCGCTCGGCGTTCCGGCGCGAACTGGCGAACAGTACCAGATTCACGAAGAGCACGAGCCGGTTGACGACGACCATGACGGCCCTCGCGTTGCGCGGCGGGCCTGTGAAGTAGTCCAGAGTTATTTCAAACGCGAAGGCGATGAGCAGGCCGGGGCCTCTGCCCAGATACCAGGCGCTGGCGATCATGAGCGCGATCAAGAGCCACGTGAAATCGAGCCTCACGGGCAGCACGCGCGGGAGGCCGAAGAGGATCAACGCGAACGCCCCGAGCGCCGCCCCGTACCGCAGCACGATTGATCGTATCTTTCTCGCCATCGTGAATCTCCGAACCGGGGTTCGTCGCCTGCATCCACGCCAAAATCACTTTTCAACGCAGCAACGGTCTGCCAGTTTACCCCAACATCCACTCTCGACCGTAGATGTTTTATGCCGCGCGAGGCTCATCGGAGTGTGCGCGTAGGGTCGAACTTTAGCGGATCAACTTGACATAAACAGAAGTCGTTGCGACTGGAGAGACTAAAAACTGCTCATTTGCACAGAAGTCCCTGAGAATATATACAGAAGTTGATGCGACTTATACAGATAAGAATCCGATGAGGGACAATCAGTCCGGCACATATGTCGGCGGGCGCGCAGGCAGTTCGCGGCTATGACATGGATGGTTGGGCGGGAACCGGACTACTTCTGATCGGGCTGCTTCTCAGGATCGCAAACTTTGGCAAGCTCTCGTAATTTCATGCAAGCGTTTGGCTCGGACGGCGCGCTCTTTGAGTTGGGTGCGTCGGCAGTTTGGAGCGTCGGAGACGGGGTAACTGTCGGCTGTGATAACGCGGTCGTCAGACACCTTGCCGCCCTCAACTCCTTCTCGTCCGCCCAAATCTCTTCGTTCATAATTTTAATGACCTGAGGCATTATATTTCCGGTCACATGCCCCATGCACAAGTTAGCTTGGTCGATGATAGCAGCACAAGGTTTTTCCCCTTTTGACAATTCATCCTGTTGATTATTGATATTAATGCCGACCCATCCCCTGTATCTTGTCATCTCATTGAACAATTCGGAGACATCCGGGTTTTTGAAACGGAGAAGTAATCTTTGCCTTAGAATCTTGTCGTTGATGCGCCAGTTGCGACTCGCCTCTTTCCAGTACTTGATGCGTTCTTCTCGCTCGCTTTCCCGGCGTGCCGGCTCCAACTGGAAGTAGAGCAGAATATCCTCGGCGGCGGTATTGGTTTCCGCCACCCTTTTGATTATTTCATCTTTAACTTCGTACTTCTGCTTAATTTCCTCAGACCTCGTCTGACGCTCACGTTCGCACTGAGTCTGTGTTTTGAGGTACTCCTGCTCATTCTCCCACTCCAGATACTTCCAGCACGAAGAGATTATTGTTCCGAATAACGTGGTTAGGACGAAGCCGATGACGAGCAGCGAGGCGGGATGTTTCAGGTTTTTCTCGGCTGCTGATTCTTTGGGAGCGAGTTCGCGGAGGACTTCTTTTTTGATAGCGTCTTTGTCAATCTCTTCGCGTAAATCCGCCTTCAACTTGGCGAGGGCTTCGCGGCGCGACTCATCGTTAGCTCCCTTCAATTCCTCGGCCAGTTGTTTCTTAATCGCGTCTCTCTCTTCAGGCGTCATCTCATATGGCTCCGCGTGATGCGCATTCCGTCGGAGTGAAGTGGCTTACTTCGGTGGTACTTGTCCGGAAATCGTGACCGGTAGTTTGACTTCCTTCGCTGTCGAGTCAACGTTGATGCCCGACAGGGTTCCGTATAATGTTCCGGCTACTTTGAAGCTCACCTCGTACTCACCGGGCACCACGCTAAACGAGCGTATGCCTTCGCTATCGGTGCTATCCGAAGTGTCAATGCAACACACGCAAGCGCCCTGATTACACTCGCAGCAACCGCTCAGGCAAGGTTTACCTGCGGGACACGCGCCGCAATCACAACCAAGTTTCCTGACCCTGACGGTGACATTGCCGGGGATGTCGCTTTCGTTTTTCACTTTGATCGTGAGAGTTTTGAAAATCTCGGAGGCGGTGGAGATTGCCTGAGACTTACTCTTTTTCACCCTCAAGGTGTCGGGATCAGCTCCGCGCGTCAGCCTGATCTCGATTCTACTGCTTTTGCCGGGGGCGACCTGAATCCCTTGCACCTCCGTCGCCTTGAAACCCGACGACTGGACGCGTGCCCGGTACAGGCCGGCGTTCACGTTGAAAGTTGCGCTTCCCTCATCATCAGATATGCGCGTGAGGCCGATGATGCAACACTCGGCCTTATTATTTCGCGTGTCGCAGCACCGGCTCGGGCAACTGTTCAGTTCGGGTGGACATTCTCCACACTGACATCCCTCTTGATCGATGGTGACGGACACGCCGGGAACAGCCGCGTTGTCATCATCTCTGACGCTGATGACTAGCGAGAGGCTGTCACCCTGCGCTTGCGCGGAGATAAACGTGAATAGGATTATGCTTGAGAGAAGACACAGCCTGTAAGTCAGACGGTAAGCTACTGTCTTAATCTTCATAAACCTCCATTGGGCCTGAACGTGCGACGATCAGAGATGTGGTAAGAGTGATGTTATGAGCCAAGTGTTAATGGCATTTGTGACGCCATGGGAACGCGGCACCTGAGAGTTGTTGGCTAGTTGTTGGCTAGCGGTGCAAAAACTAGCACTAGTTATCAGCACTGTCAACAAATAAGCATTCTGCTCCAACTCACTTTTGCGGAGTCGCCAGCCGCTTAAATAATCTTAGCTCATTTGAAACTTCGCAAAGTGCTCTAAGGTAATATGGAACTCCTTACAGGTTCAAAACTATTACTACTCAATAAGTGACCGGACATAGGACTGAGTGAAAATTGGAGGAAAAGAGATGGACAGAAAACTGCGTCTATTAAATTCTACACATAAAAAAAACACCTTGTGTCATACCCACAAGAATACTAATCATTCTCACTGACTTCTATACATTCCCGGTCACTTCTGTATCTTAAGAACTCGCGCGCTTGAGATGTGCGACCGTTTCGACGTGGTGTGTCTGGGGGAACATATCAAATGCCTTGATGGTGTCAAGGGTAAAGCCCGCGTCGAGGAGGGCGCGCAGGTCGCGTGCGAGGGTGGCGGGGTCGCAGGAGACGTAGGCGATGCGTTGGGGGGCAGTGGCGATGATGCCAGCGATTGTTTCGGCTTCCGCGCCCGCGCGTGGCGGGTCGAGGAGGAGGAAGTCAACGGGCGCGAGATTGGGTGCGTGGTGCGAGAGCCATTCGCCGACGCGCGCCGTCTTGATGTCTGCGTTCGAGAGTCCGGCGTTGGCGAGGTTCAGGCGCGCGAAGGCTGCGGCCTCGGCGTTGCCCTCGATGCCTGTGACGCGCGCGAAACGGCGCGCGAGCGGCAGCGTGAACAGGCCGACGCCGCAATAGAGATCAACTGCCGTTTCGCCGCCGCTACTACTATTACTGCCCGCGCCCTTGAGCGCTTCGGCGAGGAGCGGTTCGAGCAGCGTGTGATTGATCTGGAAAAAGCAATCGGCGTTGAAGCGATAACGCTCCCCCGCGATGAGGCGGAAGCGTTCGCGCGCGTCATCTTCTGCGAGCGGCGGCACGAGCGAGACGCCGTTGTCGCCCGCGACGGCTTGAAATTCTTCGAGTTCGTTTGCCGCAGCATGTGCGCCTTCGCCGAGCGTCGCGCGCAGGTGCGTGAGTTTGGCTTGCACTTCGGGGATGACGACGGGGCATTCGATTACGTCGCAGATGCGGTGCGAGGCGAGTTCGTAGTAGCCGAGCAGTTGCCGCGACGCGTCGTGCTGCCAGCGTGCGCGCGAACGATAACGCCAGATGTCGGGGGAGGGCATGATCGAAATTTCGGCGGGCGGGTCAATGCGCGCGATGCGTCGCAGGCAGTCGCGTATGATCTCGACTTTGGCTGCGAGTTGCGCCTCGTAGGTCAACTGCTGGAAATCACAGCCGCCGCAGCGACCGAAGTAAGGGCAAGGGGGTTCGACGCGCGAGGGCGCGGGCGTGACGACTTCGACGAGCGACGCGAAGGCAACTTTGCCGCGCACGCGCTCGACGCGCACACGCACGCGGTCGCCGGGCGCTGTGAGCGGCACGAACAGGGTGCGTCCTCCGGCGTGCGCCAGCCCCGCGCCGCCCGGCACGATGCGCTCGATCCCGACTTCGAGCGTCGCGCCCGCGCCGTGCGTACCCGCGCCGGGTGTGCCTTCAACGGCGGACGGCTTTGTCGGGCGCGGTCTCTGGCGTCTCCCCTGTTGTTGCTTTTTCATGTGAGGCAAATTATCCCGCGCCGCTCAGAGATAGAACAAGCTGAGGCGCGGCAGGCCGCAATCTTCGCGCAGGAGTTTCGCCAGTAGAGTGTCGAGCGTCTGCTCGTAGGCGGCGCGCTCCATGCGCTTGCGGTAGGGTTCGAGTTGCGCGGCGGCCTCCGCGCGGCGCGCTTCGACGCGTGCCTGCGGGAGCGTGGCGCGCAGCGCGCGGTCCAATAAATTTTCGAGGTCGCCGAGCGAGCCTTCAAGTTGTTCGGCGTCGGGGCGCGCGGCGGCGTTGAAATCTTTTTCTAAATCGGACAGGCGCGCGGCGGCACGCGCGAGCGCTTCGGCCAACTCTCCCGCGCCGCGCTCGGACTGCTCCGCGCACGCGCGCTCCAACGCCGCGCGGCTCTCCGCCAGATGCCCTGCGATCACTTCGCGCGGGAACGGCAACGCGCCGTTTCCCGCCGCCGTAGCAGCAGCCTTCTCTTCCCCCGCCGCAGTTTGTTTTGTCTCACCGCCAGCCACGTCAGCAGCAGCAGACGCGCCGACCTGCGATTCGAGCCATTCGGCATACTGCGCCTCGACCTCTTCCTGACAATAGAAGAGCGACTTCACGCTGCGCCGGCGCGGCTTCGCCTCGTAGGAATCGAACGACTGCTCGACGCCCCTCAAGACGATGTGCAGCGGCACGCCGCGCGCCTTCCAGCCCTCGATCAAAGCCCAGTCCATCGGACTCAACAACAAATGCTTACCCCTGCGCCGGATAAACGCATCTTCGATCTCGGTGAAGTAGTTAAAATAATTCAAGGTCAATTGTCAGTTGTCCGTAGTCAGTTGTCAGTTGTTGTTTGTTCGCTGGTAGCAGTTCAATCCGAATCTTTAGCCGCTCGCTCATCAGGCACATGCAAAGGACAACGGACAACTGACTACTGACAGCTTTTCTCATAAATCAATCTCAGCCCTTCGAGCGTGAGCGTGTCGTCAACCGTTTCGATGAGTTCGGAGCCGGTGGCGATGAGCGGGGCGAGGCCGCCGGTGGCGACGACGCGCACGTCCGCGCCGAGTTCTTCGCGCATGCGGCGTAGTATGCCGTCAACAAGGCCGACGTAGCCGTAATAAAGTCCCGACTGGATCGCGCCGTTCGTCGTCGAGCCGATGACGGCGGACGGTCGTTTGATCTCTACGCGCGGCAGGCGCGCGGCGCGTGCGAACAGTGCGTCGGAAGAGATTTGGATGCCGGGCGTGATGACGCCGCCGAGATACTGTCCGGCGGCGTTGACGGCGTTGAAGGTGGTCGCCGTGCCGAAGTCAACGACGATGACGGGCGCGCCGTACTTGTGGCGCGCGGCGACGGCGTCCACGATGCGGTCCGCGCCCACGTCCGAAGGCGGCTGGTAGAGAATCTCCATCCCTGTTGCGGTCGTGTGGTCTATGAAGAGCGGCGAGAGGTGAAAATACTCTTCCGACATGCGCTTGACTGTAAAGTTCAACTGCGGCACGACCGACGCGGCGGCCACCGCGTTGATCGCTTTGAAGTCCAGACCGGCGAGCGCGAACAGGTTGCGCGCCAGCACGCCGTACTCGTCCACCGTGCGCGCGCGTTCGGTCGTCAGACGCCAGTGCGTGACGAGTTGCCCGCCGTCATAGACGCCGAGCGAGGTGTTAGTGTTTCCGACATCGATGACTAGAAGCATAAGAGAACAGTGATAAGTGACGGGTGACGAGTGACAAGTTAAAGCAAGTTTTTGTCGCCGGAATGTTCGTTGAGATTGCGGCGTCGTTATTCTTCTCTTTGTCGAGTAGAGTCCTAACTTCAGCTTTTCTCTGTGCCCCCTCCATGTTCTCTGTGTCTCTGTGGTGAATGGCAATCAAAAGCATTCACCACAGAGACACAGAGAACACGGAGGGGGCACAGAGTGAAGATCAATTCAGGATGCCACCCTTTGTCGTAACCACTCGTGGCGCAGGATGGCGTATGAATATTCGTCGCCCCATTTACCTTTGAACCAGATGTTTTGGATGAAGTGTCCCTCGCGCCTCATGCCCAACCGTTCGAGCAGCGCGATTGAACGCGTGTTCTCGCAATCCGTGATGGCCGTCACGCGATGCAGTTTGAGATCGGCGAACACATAATCGAGCACGCGCGCGGCGGCTTCAAAACCCAGACCTTTGCCGTGATACTCGCGCGCGAGCGTGAACCCGATCTCCGCCTGTTGCCGTTCTTCCGTTTTGACGCTCAGCGCGACGTGGCCGACGAGCGCGCCCGTCTCTTTCAATTCGAGTGCGAAGGTGAACCAGCGACCGGGCACGGCGGGCACGAGTTCTTTCTGTTTATCAATCGTCTCCTGCGCCTGTTGCTCCGTGTAAGTTTCCCACGATTGATAGCGCGCCACCTCGGGGTCGTTGAGATAGGCGAGAAACGGCGCAAGGTCCCGGTCGGCGAACCGGCGCAGAATCAGTCTCGCGGATTCAAGCGGGCTGAAACTTATCTGTCCCATGCTTATCGACATGCGTTCAATTCGGCGAACCGGCGGGAGTGATATTAGCCCGTCGCGCCGCGCGCGTCACCCGCCGCCCGTGTCTTCAACACTTCCTCAATCGCGTCGCAAGCCGCGCGCGCCCCGTCTTCCGCCTGCACGCGCCGACCGATCTCCAGTGCGTTAGTCGTATAACTTTCGTCCGCGAGGATCGCGCCGAGTTCGCGCGTCGCACTCGCGGCGTTGTACGCGGTGCGCGCAAGCATGCGCCCGCACCCCAGGCGCGCGACGCGCGCGCCGTTGTCGAATTGATCGTGGCTGAAGGGGACGACGAGCGCGGGGCGACCCGAACCGAGCGCCTGCCCCGTCGTGCCGACGCCACCTTGATGCACGACGGCGCGTGCGCGCGGCAGCACCTCGCCGTAAGGCGCGTACTCGAACGCGGCGACGCCTGCGGGCAGAGGCTCGGCCAGACGGTTGCGTTCGTGGCCGATGAGCAACAAGGCGCGCTGGCCGAGCGAGCGTGCGGCGGCGATTGACTCGCGGTAGAAATCTTTGGCGACCCAGATGGCGGACGACCCGAGCGTGAAAACGATTGGCGGCTCGCCCGCGTCGAGAAATTTTTTGAGTTCGGGCGAGAGGGCGTTGCCTTCGTCCGCCTCGTCTGCGTCGCCTGCCATGTCGCGGCGGTCGTAGAAGGGGAAGCCCGTGACGATGGTGTGCGGCGGCCAGTCGGGTTGCGGGTCGGCCAGGACGCGCGAGAAGAGCGCGAGCACGAGCGTCGGCGAGTGCTGCGCCTCGAACAGCGGGTGCGCGCCCGCCGCGAGGCTGACCTCCGCGCGCAGGCGGTTGACGGCATCCCAAAGCGTGCGAGATTTCCACCTGCCGAGTTGCATGACGACGCGACCGACCGACGGGTGGAGCATCATCAACTTGTGGAGCGCGGGCAACTGCGGCGGCACGGGCGGATC
>DATHBB010000025.1:0-26588 GCA_035296385.1 Pyrinomonadaceae bacterium
GAATGATAAAACGACGGCGAGAAGGCTAAACTGTTTGACGGCTCTGTACACTTTGGATTTCTACTCCTTCAACTTTTCTGTGATGACTCAATCGAACCCGCGCGCCCGACTAACGGGGCTTGCGCGCTTGACCTGTGGTAAAACTGTTTGCTATAAATTTTGGTTTCCCGCGTGCTTCAAGTCCTCACTGTGTGAGCCGGCAACGAGCGGGGCACGCTTTTTACTTTTCGGAGGTATTCAGGCAATCATGGCTAAACGATGCGAAGTCTGCGGCAAAGGGCCGCAATTCGGTAACAACGTCTCCCACGCAAACAACCGCACCCGCCGCCGTTTCAACCCCAATTTGCAGGAAATTCGCGTGCAACGCCCGCAAGGCGGAAACGTGCGTATGAAGGTCTGCACGGTCTGCATCAAGGGCGGCAAAATAGCGAAAGCGGCTTAAGACAAACGATGAAGTAGGAACGCGGAACGATGAAGTAAAAGCAGTTCTATTTTATTCATCGTTCCGCGTTCCTACTTCATCGTTATTCTTTCTAACCGCTATCGCTTCAATCTCGACGCGCGCATCGCGCGGCAGGCGCGCTGCCTGCACGGTCGAACGCGCGGGCGGTTCGCTCGAAAAAAAGCGCCCGTAAACTTCGTTCATCGCCGCGAAGTCGTCCATATCGGCAAGGAAAACAGTCGTCTTCACCACGCCTTCGAGACCCGTCCCCGCCGCCCGCAGCACCTCCGCGAGATTACGCAAAACCCGTTCAGTCTGCTCCGCGATGCCGCCTTCGACAAACGCGCCCGTCTGCGGATCAATCGGAATCTGCCCCGACGTGAAGACGAAATCGCCTATGCGTATGGCCTGCGAATAAGGGCCGATGGCCTGCGGCGCGCTCTCTGTTGCGACGATCTCCCTCACGGTCTGCACATCCTTTTTTTAGTCTCGCCAAGCAAATTGCGCATTGTAACAAAAACTCCGCCGCTAGACCAACGCGCGCGGGCGCGGGCGGGCATACGCCACCGCTCTTGAGCGGCCTCGCAATTAAAGCTCGCGGGTAAAACAGACTTAAATATTACAGATGATTTTTCGGGCGTGCCGGATGCTTTCAACGCAAATTTATTAGCGCGGTAGGACGGCGAACGCTTCCCGCCACTCGCGCAAAACCCCGCCGTCTTTACTTTCGTGCGAACGCTCTACTCGCCTGCGAACCCTCTCAGGCCGCGCCGTTCAAACGCTCGACGTCGAGCACGCCGGGCACGCCTTTCACGGCGCGCATGACCCTGTCGAGATGCTTCACGTCGAAGACTTCGACCGTGACCTCGATGCGCCCGTGATTGTCTGAGGCGACGTTGGCGCGCGCGTCGCGGATACCGGTCTTCATGTCGGAAATGGCGCTCGTGATTCCGGCGATCATGCCGGTGCGGTTCTCCGTGACGGCGAGGAGTTTGACGGCGTAGGCGGCGTGCTCGCTCTTGCCCGCCCACTCGACGGCGACGATGCGTTCGGGGTTGACCATCAACTGCTGCACGTTCTTGCAACGCTCGGCGTGGACGGCGACGCCCTTGCCGCGCGTCACATACCCGATGATCGGCTCGCCGTGCACGGGGTTACAGCAGCGAGCGCGCGCCACGAGCAGATCGTCTATGCCGCGCACGACGATAGCGTCGTCGCCGAGGCGTATGAGCCTCTTGACGGCCTGCACGCTCGTGCGCAGGCGCGACTCCTTCTTCACGTCGAGTTCGGCGAATTTTTCGGGGCCGAGGTACTTCGAGATGACGTTGCGCGGGACGAGTTTGCCGTAGCCGATGGCGGCGAGCAGATCGTCGGCGCGACCGTAGCCGTATTCCATCGCGAGTTTTTTGAAGTCGCCGTTCGAGTCGTTGAGGAGTTTCTTGGTCGAGAGTTGGAAGCGCGCGGCCTCCTTCTCAAACAATTTGCGCCCGATCTCTATGCTCTCCGCGCGCTGCTGCTCGGCCACCCAGTGGCGCACGCGGTTGCGCGCCTTCGACGTGACGACGAAGTTGAGCCAGTCGCGCGAAGGCGTGGAATTGGGTGAGCGTATGATCTCGACCACGTCGCCGTTCTGGATCGGCGTGCGCAGCGGCACGATGCGACCGTTGACGCGCGCGCCCGTGCAGGTGTTGCCGACTTCCGTGTGGATCGTGTAGGCGAAGTCCACAGGCGTTGCGCCGCGCGGGAGTTGGATGATCTTGCCCATCGGCGTGAAGGCGTAAACGTCGCGCGGGTAGAGATCGAGCTTGAGCGATTCGAGAAAGTCGCGCGAATCTTTTACCTCTTGCGTCCATTCGATGAGCGAGCGCAACCACTGGAACGCCTCGTCGTCTTCGTGCGCGCCGCGCTTCCCTTCCTTGTACTTCCAGTGCGCGGCGACGCCCTCTTCGGCGATGCGGTGCATCTCGTCCGTACGAATCTGCACCTCGAAGGGCTGCCCTTCCGTGCCGATGACGGAGGTGTGGAGCGATTGGTAAAGGTTCTCGCGCGGCGTGGCGATCCAGTCTTTGAAGCGACCGGGCAGGGGCTTCCAGATGTTGTGGATGATGCCGAGCGCGGCGTAGCAATAGCGCACCTCGTTGGGCAGGATGACGCGCGCGGCGACGAGATCGTAAACCTGATCGAGTTCGATCTTCTGCCGCTTCAGTTTCTTCCAGATCGAATAGAGACGTTTGATGCGCCCCTCGACGCGTATGTAAGGCACGTCCGATTCGCGCAGTTTCTCTTCGATGCGTGCGGTCGTGGCGTGGAGGAAGACTTCGTGCTCGGCGCGGCGTTGTTCGAGTTGGGCGGTGAGCGCGCGGTAGTCTTCGGGGTGCAGGTGTTGGAAGGCGAGGTCTTCGAGTTCGCTGCGAAGTTTGCCCATGCCGAGGCGGTGCGCGATGGGGGCGAAGATGTCTAAGGTCTCCTGCGCGATGCGCTGGCGCTTTTCGGGGCGCAGGTAATGGAGCGTGCGCATGTTGTGGAGGCGGTCGGCGAGCTTGACGAGAACGACGCGCACGTCGTCGATCATCGCCAGCAGCATCTTGCGCACGTTCTCGGCCTGCTGCACTTCCTTCGACTGGTTGCTGATCTGCGCGATCTTCGTCAGGCCTTCGACGAGGTGCGCCACCTCCTCGCCGAAGTATTCGCGTATGGTCGCCGGTTCGACCAGAGTGTCTTCGACCACGTCGTGCAAAAGTCCGGTGGCGACGGAGACTTCATCCAGTCGCATGTCGGCGAGGATGTTGGCGACTTCGAGCGGGTGGACGAGATACGGCTCGCCCGAGGCGCGCATCTGCCCCTTGTGCTCGCGCGCCGAAAAAAAGTAGGCGCGCCGCAGCATGTCCAGATCGGCCTGCGGATGATTGCGCCCGACTTTTTCGACAATTTCTTCGATGCGAATCATAAAGAAGCTGTTAGCTGTCAGCCGTTAGCTGTCAGCAAAAACGCGCCCTGAGCAGCCGCTTAAATTTGAAATTTCGGCTGACCGCCATGAGACAAAAAGCTGACAGCTAATAGCTAACGGCTGACAGCTTCTTATAAGAATAGGTGATGCCCGACACGAAAGTCGAGCATCACCTGATGTCGTGCGTTAAAGTTTACTGAAAGCGCCGGGCTGTAGAGACTACGACTGCTGCGGGCGCGCGCCGTTAGCGAACGCTTTAGCTCGCGGCGGGCGACTTGGCCTCCTTGGCTTTCTCTTCTTCATCTTTCCGGCGCTTGTTCTCTTCGCTCAGTTGCGAAGTCTTTTGCTGCGCGGCGGCGGCCTGTTTCTGGTATTCGGCCTTCTTGTCGTTGTTGCCTTCCATCTCGGCCAGTTTGACGAGTTCGAGCAGGAGGTTGGTTTTGTACGACCACGCCTGCTCGCTGTTCGAGTCAAGGCTGACGGCCTTCTCGGCCAGCGCCATGCCGTCGTTGACGCACTTCATAGCCTTGTCGAAGTCGGCCTGCTCCTTCGGCTTCTTGTACTGGATGATGGCCTTGCCGTCTTTCATCACGGTCTGCTTGTTGTCTTTCTGTTCCGTGATGGTGTAGGAGCAATTCCACTCCTTGCTCGCCATCAGCGTGTAAGCCTGAGAGCGTTTGGTTTCCGGGATCGAACCCATTTCGGCGCGCGCCGTCAACCACTGGCGCGCCTGCTGCTCGTCTTTGAGTTGGTTGAAGAGGTAGATGACGGCGTTGTAGGCTTCATCGTTGCTCTGGTCGCCCTTCAACACCTCCTCATAAGCCGCAATCGCACGCCGCGCCTTCTCGACGTTTTCCGGCGCTTCCGCGCCCGGTTTGTATTGCGCGTGAATGGAGCGCGCGATGAAGAACTTCGCGTTACGCTGTTCGGGGTTGAGGCGGAGCGACTCTTCAAAATGCTGCTGCGCCTCGGCGAACCGTCCCGCCTTGTAGGCGCGCGCGCCCTCGTTCAACTGATTCTTGGCGCGAATGCTATTAACCATTCCGCAACCGGCGGACGCGAACGCGGCCAGCAAGACCAACAGCAACAGGGTTGTTCTCGACTGAGAGAGTTTCATCTGTTTAATGACTCCCGAAGGGAAAATGTGAAAAATTTAGAGGACGCGTAACGCGAATGGCAAGCGGCGCAAAAGTTTTCAATTCGTCGCTTGCCATCCGTTCAAATGTTAAAACTTCATTGCGCCAGATCGTCTATCTGCAACCCGATGGGGTTGCCGCCCGCACCCTTGATGGCGTCGATGACTTTAACGACCTCGACGTACTTGAGCGAGCGCGGAGCTTTGACGAAGACGGCCTTCGCGATGCGCTCCTCTTCGGGCAGGTCCGTGCGGTTCTCTTTGCCCGGCTCGTAGGCGCGGTTGTCGCGGCGCTCTTTGAAGATTTGCGTGAGCTTGGCGCTGAGCGGCCCGGTGTCGTTGGTCGAACCCGCGCCGTCGAGGTTCAGCTTGAGCGAGAAGTCGCTCTCAATCGAGACGACGAGCGTGAGCGGGTTCGGCTTGATGACTTCAGTGGTCGGCGGCGGTTCGCTCGGCACGAGCGCCTTGAAGCGTGTCGGCTTGAGCGGCGTGATCACCATGAAGATGATGAGAAGCACCAGCAACACGTCGATCAAGGGAGTCACGTTAATATAAGGGACGGCGGTTGTCCCGCCCTTTTTGTTCTCCGAAGACATTTCCATGATCTTAAAAAATTCCTCTCTGAGCGTTAATCAGGAGACACCGCGACCGGGGGGCAACTCTCCCTCCAGACTACACAGCCGGGTTAAAGCGCGGCGGCGGGGGCGGCGGGAGCAGCGGTCGCGCCACCCTTCTTCTTATCCGCGACCAGGCCGATCTGATCGATGCCCGCCTGCCGCGCGGTGTTGATGACTTCGACGACGCTGCCGTAGCTGGCGTTCACGTCGCTCTTGACATACACGATGCGCTCTTCGGGCTTCTTGTTTTCCATCTGCTTCTGGATTTTATCCCTTAAGTCGACGGTCTCAATCTTGTCTTTCCCGATGTAGTACTCGTTGTCTTTGGTGATGGCGATAACCACCGAAGACTCTTTGATGATTGCGGGGTCAACCTCGGGGTTGTTCATTTCCTTCGGCAACGCGACCGAGACGCCGGACTGCAAGAGCGGCGTGATCACCATGAAGATGATCAGCAGCACCAGCATGATGTCCACCATCGGCGTGACGTTGATGTCCGAGTTGTACTTCTGTGCCCCGCCAATTGCCATTCCCATAAGTCACACTCCATTTTCGCACTTACAGTGATCCGGTCGCACGCGCCGCGCGCGCCCCGCCTAAACCGGGGAGCGCGCGAACGGTCGATTTGAAACGAAACGCGCCTGCCGAAACGATTACGGATTCAGGCGGCGCGTGCGGTTCTTCAGGAAGTAGTCGAGCAGTTCCGAAGCCGAGTTGTCCATCTCGATGACGAAGCCGTCAACCTTGCCTGTGAAGTAGTTGAACATCCACACGGCGGGCACGGCCACGGCCAGCGAAAGCGCGGTCGTCATGAGCGCTTCGGCGATACCGCCCGCCACCGCGCCGATACCGGCGCTCTCGGCGTTCTTCATGCCCGTGAACGCGGCGATGATGCCGAACACGGTGCCGAACAGTCCGACGAACGGAGCGGTCGAACCGATGGTGGCGAGACCGGACAGGCCGCGACGGAATTCAGCGCTCTTGATGGCGATGGCGCGCTGTAATGCGCGCTTCGAGGCTTCGATCTCGTCGCCCGAAATCTCTGTCGATTGTTCGTGCGCGCGAAACTCTTGCAGGCCGGCGTTGACGACCATCGCGAGGTGCGACTTCTTGTGCTTGTCGCTGATGTTGATGGCCTCTTCGATGCGGTCGTTCTTCAAAGCCTGCGCCACGCGCGGGGCGAACTCGCGCGATTGCGCCTTGGCCGCGCGATACGTCAGGAAGCGCTCGACCATCACGGCGATGGAGTACATGGACATGATGAGCAGGATGACGATCACGGCGATGGCGATGGGGCCGAGATTCTTGATCATCTCGCTCATCGTGAACGCGTGCGCCGTCTCGTTGGTGGCGCCGCCCTCCTGCAACAAGAAGGCGAAGAAGCCCAGAACCTTGGTGGCTAGCAAACTCATTGAAATTGTCACGGTAGAACCCTCCACAAATTTTCGGATGCACTATAGCGAGAGCGCGTCACGATGTCGCGCCGGATTCGGGGAAAGCGGCGTCTTCAGACCGCCGAACGCGCCCGTGCCGACGATGTTTCGCACCCAATTATTGAAGCACAAAGTTGTAAGTAATAACGCCGTTCACCTTCACCGGCTGCCCCGAGAGCAGCGTCGGCGAGAAGCGCGCCTGATAGGCAGCCTGCACCGCCGCCTGTTGCAGCAGCGGGTGACCGCCCGCCGCGCGCGCCGAGACGACCTTACCCGACTCGTCCACGGTGACTTGCACCGTCACCGTGCCCGAAGCGCGTGCGGCCTTGGCAATCGCAGGGTACGCGGGTTGCGGCTTGCTGATCGCCTTGCCGTTCAAAACGCCGCCCGAAATAGGGGCGCGCGGTTTCGGCACGGGCGTCGGCGTCGGTTTCGGCGGCGGCTCCGGGTCGTCATCCACACGAACGACGGGTCCCGGGGCATTGCCCGTCCCCACGCCGCCCGCACCGGGGCCGACCGGGCCGATGGGGCCGCTGTTGCCGCCGACCGGATCGGTGTTCGACGTGCCGCGCACGGCGCCTCCGGGCGGAACCGGCGGAACTTTACTCGCCACGGCGGAGACCTTCTCCGGCACCTTCGTCGGGTCGAGCGCGCTCGCAACGAACTCCGTGCGCGTCGCCACCTGACGGTCGGGCGTCGCCTCGGCGGGCTTGGATTCCTGTTGTTTTTCCGGCTGCTGCTCCGGTTGATTCTGGACGGGGACGGGTGCCACCATCGTCATCAACTCAAGATTGTCGCTCGGCAAGCTCTCGTTGTAGAGATAGACGCTGAGGACGCCGAGCGCCAGCAGGACCACCCCGTAGACGGCGAACGTCCCAAGAAAAAACGAGCCTTTGCGCGCAATATCGTCTTTGTGCGAGCCAGACTCGACTAAACTATCGAACATCTTTTTCTCCTCCCACTTCCGGTGCCAATGGATCAGGGGCGTGAAATATCACTTCATTAGATGCCTTTGAGAAACATTTGTTCCCAAAACAGTTACGCGAAACGTGCCCTTAGATTAAATTTGAAACTTAAAATTTTTATAGCGGGGGTAGCAGCAGCGGCGGCGAAACAGGCGCTTTAGAATACGCGCAACCGTTCATCCTTCTCACACACGCTGCGCAGGGAAATAGATCGGCCTACCGACCACTTCCGGCAAACAACTACAATCACGCATATCACCGTCAACGGGCGCGAGGGCGCGCGGACGGGAGCGTTCATGTTCGAGCTATTAAATTGGCCAGCAACGCGCTCAGTCTATGTCGCGATGCCCGCTCAAGTCAAGCGTAAAATCTTTGCAGCGGGCGCGCCCTGAGATGGAGACACGCGGCACGCTCGCACTATGCACGACATACACTCACGGCACTACATACACGTGCCCGTACGGCACTACACATATGTGCCTTGCGCGGCATTACGAACGCGCCGTGCGTTGCGAACTGCGCGCGGCGGCTTTGGCCTTCGCGCTTCTGGCGTTTGCAGCGGCGCCGGACGCGGCGTTCGCGCCCGCTTCCCTCGTCGCCGTCGTGCGCTTCGCGGGTTCGAGACGCTGTTGGAACCAGACCATCAGCGGGGTGGCGATGGCGATGGTCGAGTAGGTGCCGACGATGATGCCGATGAAGAGCGCGAGCGAGAAGCCGCGCAGCACGTCGCCGCCGAAGACGACGAGCGCGAGGACGGAGAAGAAGACGAGTCCGGCGGTGATGACCGTGCGCGAGAGCGTCTGGTTGATGGCCTCGTTCGTCAGATCGTAGAGCGAGGTGCGACGGTGCAGGCGCAAATTCTCGCGTATGCGGTCGAAGGTGACGATGGTGTCGTTGACGGAGAAGCCGACGAGCGTGAGAAGCGCGGCGATGACGGTCAGGTCAATTTCCCACTGCATGAGCGAGAAGATGCCGAGCGTGACGAGCACGTCGTGAAAGACCGTGATGACGGCAGCCGCGCCGTAAGTCCACTCGAAGCGCGAGCCGATGTAAAGCAGTACGCCGACGAGCGCAAGGAGCGTGACGGCGATGGCCTGATTCCGGAGCGCGCGTCCGGCCACAGGGCCGACCGCCTCGTTGCGCTCGATCTTCGCCCCGACACCTTCGCCGAGCGAGGCCAGAGCCTTCGTCGCTTGAGCCTGCCCGACATCCACCTGTGCCTGATCCATCGCCTGCTCGCCGCTCCCTTGCTGCGGCACGCGGATCAAAACTTCGTCCGACCTTTCGGTTGATTGCACGATAGCGTCGCGCACGCCGTTTTCTGCGAGCGCGGTGCGGATCACGTCGTCGGACGGTCGCTGCTCGAAGCGCACGGTCATCACCGTGCCGCCTTTGAAATCGACGCCAAGGTTGAAAGCGTCCGTCCCGCCCGGCGACAACTGCCGCGTAACCGCCGAACCCAAACCCACCAGCATCAAGAGCGACGAAGCGATGAGCCAGAAACGCCTCTGCGCGAGCCAATCAATTTTTACGTTATGAAGAAGTCGTATCATGGTTTTTAAAAGTGATAGGTGATAGGTGATAAGTGAAAAGCAAGAAAGTTTTACTTATCACCTATCACCTATCACTGTCGTTAAATACTGAGCGTCTCGGCGCGTCTTCCCTTGCGGTTCAAAATCCAGATGAAGATCGTGCGCGAGACGTAAACTGCCGAGAAAAGATTTGCGAGCAAGCCGAGAATAAGCGTGATGGCGAAGCCGCGAATCGGCCCGGTGCCGAAAATGAAGAGGAACAGCGACGAGACGATGGTGGTCGCGTGCGTGTCGATGATCGTCACGAAAGCGCGAGAGAATCCGGCCTCAACCGCCGAGGCGACCGTCTTCCCCGTCTCCAACTCCTCGCGGATGCGCTCGAAGATGAGCACGTTCGTGTCCACAGCCATGCCGATGGTCAGGATCAGTCCGGCGATGCCGGGCAACGTGAGCGTCGCGTCGAAGACGACGAGCGCGGCCACCGTGATGATCATGTTCAGGAGCAGCGCGACGACGGCGTTCACCCCCGACCCGCGATAGTAGAACACCATGAAAATGATCACGAGCACCAGGCCGCCGAGCGCGGCCTTCACGCCCGCGCGGATCGAGTCTGCCCCGAGGCTCGGGCCGACGGTGCGTTCTTCCAGATAGACGAGCGGCGCGGGCAGCGCGCCCGAACGCAGGGTCAGAGCCAAATCCTTCGCCGACTGCTCCGTGAAGCTGCCTGTGATCTGCCCGCGATCCGTGATCTGTCCTTTGATGAAGGGCGCGGATTTAACTTCGCCGTTCAAGACGACAGCCATGTAAGCGCCGATGTTGGCCGCCGTCCAAGTGCCGAACTTCTCCGCGCCCGAAGGCTTCAGCGTGAAGTCGATTTCGTAATTCGAGTCGCCGCCGCCGCTTCCCTGCGCGGCGTCTGCGCTGCGCAACTCGCTTCCGTCAACCACTGCGGGCGATTCGACCACGACCCACCGCTTGGGCTTGTTCGGGTCGGGAGTCGCGGAGGCTTGTCCGGCGGCGGTTGGCTCGTCATCTTCGCTGTAGGGCAGCACGCGGCGGTTGGCGGCGACTTGGCCGCCGAGCGAAGACTTCGCGGCTTCTTCGGTCGGGAAGGTCTGTATCGGCGAAGGGTTCGACGGGCCGACGACTTTCATCAACTCCAGACGCGATTGCTCCCCGATCAACTTTTTCACGCGTTCGGGGTCTTTGATGCCTGGCATCTGCAAAAGAATCTGGGTTGAGTTTTGCCCCCCATGCCGTTGCAAAGTTGGCTCGGCGACTCCCACGGCGTTAATGCGGCTGTCAATAATGCGATAAGCCTGTTCGACCGCCTGATCGCTCAGAGAACGTTGCGCGCTCTGCGGCAGAGACCAGGTGACGGCGTTACCGGAGACGTTGGGCGTCCACAGAGACACGTCCACTTTCTTCGCCACCTCGTCGCGAATTCCGTTCAGCTTCGAGGCGTCGTTCGCAGTCAGCACAACCTGATAACTGTTGCCCGAAATGTTTGTCGTCACGCCCTGCACTTCGTAACCGGCGCTCTTCGCGGCGGCCTCCACGGCGGGCGCGAGGTTCTCGGTCAACGTCTTCAGATATTTATCCGTCTGCACCTGCATGACGAGGTGCGTGCCGCCCTTGAGGTCGAGGCCGAGCCGTATGTTTTCCGCGAGCGTGCGCTTGATGCCCGCGTAGGTGAAATCGCTCGCCTTCGGCCACTCCATGTTGCCCGCAGCGTCGCGATGACGCGGGCCGATGACGGCGTAGAGTCCGGCAACGGTGACGATGACGATGATGATGAAGCGTTGTAGGATATTCTTCTTCATAAAAAAATGCGAGCGCGCTCTGCGGTCACAGCACGAACGCGCCTCTGGTCGAACTTTAGTCTTTCTGCACTTCTTCGCCGTGCATTCCGGCCACCGCCGCGCGCGAGATTTCGAGTATGGACTTGTCCGCCGTCCTGATGATGAACGACGTGTCGCGCACCTCGGCGATCTTGGCGATGATGCCGCCCGTCGTGATGATCTTGTCGCCCGCCTTCAAGGCCGCGATGGTGGCTTGAAGCTGCTGCTGCCGCTTGCGTTGCGGCATGATGATGAGGAAGTAGAAGACCGCGAAGATCAGCAGGAACGGGAGAATCTGTATGACCGGCCCTAACGCCGATTGCAGTATGAAGGCAAATGTCATGGTCTCAGGTTTCAGTCGTCAGTGATTTTGAGCAGTTGTAAATTTTGTGCAAGGCGAATTTATCCGCCGGACGGGCGCGAATTAAACGGGAGCGCGGTGCATCTCACGGTGTCGTCACGGTTGCCCGAATACTTAATATGCTAAGACTCGGACACGTAAAACTCACTCGACACCGGAGTTGTAACGCTCTAAGAACTCTCGCCGAAATCGTGTGAAATCGCCAGACCGGATAGCTTGCCTGACGCGCCGCATCGTGTCAAGGAAGAACGCGAGGTTGTGATGCGTCAATAAGATACTCGCCAGCATTTCGCCCGTCGCGTAGAGGTGTCGCAGGTAGGCGCGCGCGTGGCGGCGGCAGACGGAGCAGGCGCAATCCTCGTCGAGCGGGCGCGTGTCGGTCGCCCAGCGCGCGTTCTTGATGTTGAGTTTGCCGCGCGAAGTGAACGCTTGCCCCGTGCGCGCGTTCCTCGTCGGCAGCACGCAATCGAACATGTCCACGCCGCGCGCCACCGCTTCGAGCAAATCTTCGGGCGTGCCCACGCCCATCAAATAACGCGGCCTCCCGGCGGGCATCAGCGGCGCGAGCATCTCAATCGTGTCGTACATCACCGCCTTCTCTTCGCCCACGCTCAAGCCGCCGATAGCATAGCCGTCGAACCCTATCTCCAACGTGCGCGCTAAACTCTCGCGGCGCAAATCCCCATGAGACGCGCCCTGCACGATGCCGAACAACGCCTGCTCGCCGCTCACCGACGCGTGATGCTCCGGCGTGCGCCCCGCGTCCGCGCCCTCGCGCTGCAACTCGTCGAACCTCCGGCGTGAGCGCGCAGCCCAACGCGCCGTGAGTTCCATAGACGCACGCGCCTCTTCGTGCGACGCCTCGCCCGGCGCGCACTCGTCAAACACCATCACGATCTCCGCGCCGAGCGCCGCCTGCACCTCCATCGAAACTTCCGGCGACAAAAAACGCGCGCTCCCGTCCACATGCGAACGAAACTCCACGCCCTCCTCACGCAACTTCCTGAGCGCGCCCAGACTCCACACCTGAAAGCCGCCCGAATCCGTCAACAACGCGCGCTCCCAACTCGTAAAACCGTGCAACCCCCCGCACGCCGCGATCACCTCCGCGCCCGGACGCAGCCACAAATGATACGTATTCCCCAAAATGATCCGCGCGTCGAGTTCCGCAGACTCCAACGCCTCGAACCGCATCCCCTTCACCGTCCCCGCCGTCCCCACAGGCATAAACACGGGCGTCTCTATGAGAGCGCGTCTGGTCTGCAACACGCCCGCGCGCGCCTCTCCCTCGCGCGCGACCACCTGCCAGTCGAGCGCGCTTTTACTCATTGCCGTTTCGCCTGCACTCATCGCGCACGCACAAACCGAACTTATTGTTGTGAACCGGAGCCGCCGGGCTGCTGGCTGCCCATGCCCGCTTCATCGCTCGGCTTCTCGCTGCCCATGCCTTCCTTGCCCGACCTCCCCGCGCCCATGTTGCCGCCGCTCTCACCGTGGCCGCTCGCGTGTTCGTTGTCCTGACCGCTTCCGGCAGTCCCCTCTCGCCTCTTTTTCTCTTGCGCCTTGTCTTTCTGATCCGCCATGTTGCTCGTCTCCTTATGACTTTTTTTACTAACGTAAGATACTAAACCCTATTTCGACCGCCCGCCTTTGCCGCGCCCGCCGCGCCTGCAACACGCGCGCCCGCGCCATGACTTGCCAGTTAAGCGCCACTTTGCTCATTTGCTATTTCGCCTGCACTCATTACCCGTCAGCCGCCTGCAATAAGTCGTGTTGGGTGGTTTACCGATAACGCAGAAACTCTTCTATTGTCAGTTTGATGTCTGCGGCAATTTGACGAAGGAGAATGGGTGAGATGTCTCTGCCTCTGTGGAAAGGAACTGTCGTCGCGCGCCCGTCAGGATGCCGAAACTGTTTATGCGAGCCGCGCGCGCTGACGAACTTCGACAAAGCCGATCTTCTGTAGGATGGCTATGACCTCCGTTGGCTTGAGGACAGGAATATTGCCCATCTCACGCGACCATCACAGTTTGTGTGCCGACAAAATCAGCCTCCAGCTTAGGCTCGCCGTCTTCAAGTAACATTTCAATGACTTCACGCAGATTGGCATTCAACTCGTCAAGCGACTCGCCCTGAGAATGTGCACCGGGAAATCCCGGCACATAGCCAACGTACAATTTCGTCTCAGGGCATCTCTCGATCACCGCAGTAAATACTTTCATACCTTCCTCCATCAAAATTATTGCACAAACAGCGTCAGGCCGCCTCACGCTATTTCGACCGCCCGCCTTTGCCCCGCCCGCCGCGCCTGCAACAGGCGCGCCCGCGCCTCGCCTTCCCGCGCCACGATCTGCCAGTTAAGCGCCCCTTCGCTCATCACAATTTCGCCTCCACTTTTCACTCACCTTCAGCCCGCACGGCACAACCTCAACGGCGATAAGTGCTGCGTATGAGAGCCGCGCTATTCGCGTCTGGTCGGATGCCGTTAGTCAGCGGGCGGCGAATCACAGACTCGCCGATTAAACTATCAGAACGTGAGAGTGATTTCCGGGTGCCCTCTTTGTAACTCTTTCAGAAGAGCCTCACCTCTCTCCTCGCACACGTCCAAACCGCTGTCCTCGCACCTGGGCCATGTACCGCCAGTAACCGAATAGAGCAACCACACTTTTTGTGGTAACCGCTCTTCTACGACGCCGTAGACTGTGCCGTCTCCGTTGCTCAGAACCTTTAGCTTCAACCCGTCTAAAAACTCCGGTTCGCCACTGGAAATGTAGGTTGTCGGCACGGCGACCTCACTCCCGTCTCTGACCTCATAATAAATCGGGCGCGCATTCTCCCAGCATTTTTGCGCAGAGATTTTGACAACCAACTCATTCTTGAGTTTCACCTCGGCGAGTTCTTCTTTACCATCGCAGATGTAGGCGAGTATGTGACCGAGGTTATAAGCCACCAGACCGAGAGCGAGAACAGTCAAGCCGAACGCGAGACCTAAAACCTTTCTTCTCTTTCTCAAAATGTGACTCCAATAACGGACAAACTATACGCGAAGCGGACTAACGCCCGGCATCACCCGCCCGCACACGACAGCGAGCAGCATCCGACCTTGCGGATGACATCCGACGTGATTCGGGTCGGGTGCATGCCATTGTTAGATTGCGCCTTCGCCATGACTTGCCGACCTACGATTTCGATCCCGTTGGACTGACCGAAGTAGGAGCGCGGCCATCCCCGCCACGACGGCGACAAGCATCAATAACATGCCCCGCACAACCCACCCAAGCCCAAGGAAATCAGTATCCTGCCCCGGCGGCACGCCTTCCGGGAATTGCTGCCTGACGGAATAATCAACACCAAAGTAACAAGTGGCGAGGGATGCCACGAGCAGAAGCAACGAAAGGCCGAGAAGGATTCGGATAGCATTCCTCATAACTTTAGCCACAACGAAGCAATCTAACGCTATTTAGACCGCCCGCCTTTGCCGCGACCGCCGCCGGTGCTGCCCTTCTCGCGTTTGTGACGTTCGACGATGCGCAGGGGCGTGGCGAAGAAGTCGAACTCTTCGCGGAGGCGGTTTTGGAGGTAGCGCTCATAGGAGAAGTGCAGGCCGGAGTTCTTGCCGCTGAGGCCGCCCGCCGTGAAGACGATGAAGGTGGGCGGGCGCACGCCGACCTGTGTGACGTATTGCACGCGAAGACGCGAGCGTCCGCCTTTGACGGGCGCGATTGCCGAAGGGGCGCGCGGCGCGTCGATGGCGCGCTCGAAGAAGTCGTTGAGTTGCGAGGTGGTGATGCGCAGGTTGCGCGCGCGGTTGGCGTGTATGGCGAGCGGCAGGAGTCGTTCGACGCGCTGACCGGTGAGCGCGGAAATCGTGACGACGGGCGCCCAGTCCAGAAACTTCATCTTCTGCCGCAGGTCGCGCTCGAACTCGAAGGGCGTGCCCGTCTCTTTATTAAGGAGCGCGTCCCACTTGTTCACGGCGATGATGATGGAGCAACCGGCTTCGAGCGCGTAGCCCGCGATGTGCGCGTCGAGCGCCGTGACGCCCTCGACGGCGTCAACGACGACGACCGCCACGTCCGCGCGCTCAAGGCTACGTCGCGCCATCACGACCGACAACTTCTCGGCCATCTCGCCCGTCTTGCCCTTGCGCCTGATGCCCGCCGTGTCGATCAGACGGAAACTCTGTACGCGCTTCGTCGCGCCGCCTTCGTTCGACGCCTCAACATCTATCGTCGCTTCATCGTCGCCCGCAGACGCTTCAACGTCTGTCGCCGCTTCACTATCAAACGCCGCCGTGTCTCCGCTCGACTCATCAACAACTGTCGCGTCGTCGGCAGCGACTATCTCGTCGTTCGTCGCCGCATCAACGTTCTCGTCGTCCGTCTCTTCGAGCGGCCATTCGAGCACGGTGTCAACGGCGTCGCGCGTCGTGCCCGCGAGCGGCGAGACGATGACCCGTTCCTCGCCGAGCAGGCGGTTCAACAAAGACGACTTGCCGACGTTCGGACGACCGATGATGGCGAGACGTATCTCGCGCGTCGCGCTCTTATCAACTTCCCCAAGCCCCGCGCCCGTCCCGAAGTGGCCGACGAGTGCGTCCAGGAGTTCGCCTACGCCATCGCCGTGCTCCGCTGCGAGCGGGTACACGCCCTCGAAGCCGAAACGATAAAACTCGCCCGCGTCGGCCTCGAAGCGCACGGCGTCCGTCTTGTTCGCGGCGACGAGCACTGGCTTGCCCGTCGAGCGCAAGAGGCGCGCGAGTTCTTCGTCGAGCGGCGTCAGTCCGGCGCGCGCGTCCACCACCCAGACGAGCGCGACGGCGTCTTGAATCGCCGTCTCCGCCTGCTTCAAAATGTTCGCGGGGATGATGGCCTCGTCATCCGGCACGATGCCGCCCGTGTCCACCACCTTGAAGCGGCGACCCGCCCACTCGGCCTCGCCGTAGATGCGGTCGCGCGTGATGCCCGGCTCGTCGCCGACGATGGAACGCCGCTCGCCGACCAGACGATTGAACAGAGTTGACTTCCCTACATTCGGACGCCCGACGATGGGCACGAGCGGCAGGAAGGCTCGCGCCTTCGACGGCCGCGCTTTCGCGTCGCTTCCATTACCTTCACTTGTACTCATAGCCACAGATGATGCGCTATACTTCCGCGCCGCGTCAAAGCCACGCCCCGCGCGACGCGATACGAATCGTCCTCGCGAGGATGCCTCCGGATGAAATTGCCCGCCATCATCTCACGTATCTTTGATAAAACCGGCGAACCGGCGCGCGGGGGAACGAGCGCGCCCACGGTTGCCCCGCACGTCGCGCTCGGCGAGCGCGGCGAGGCGCTCGCCGCCGCATTTCTCGAACGCGCCGGCTATGCGCTCGTCGCCGCGAATTTCGAGTTGCCGGTGGGGAGAAATTTGCGCGGAGCAATCGTCCGCGCCGAGATTGACCTCGTCGCTTATGAAGGCGAGATGCTCTGTTTCGTCGAAGTCAAAACGCGCGCCTCCGATTGGTTCGCCGCGCCCGAGCAGAACGTTGACCGTCGCAAGCAACGACAGATCACGCGCGCCGCACGCGTCTACCGGCGCACGTTCGGACTCAAACACACGCCCTACCGTTACGACGTGGTGAGCGTCATCCTGCCGCCCGCGACCGACGATGAACCCGCGCCCAACCCCCGCATCGAACTCCTGCGCAACTTCTGGACGGATGCAAAATTCCGCAAGCGTCATTGGGCTGACTCAGGTGCGCAGTGATTTTGCAGATGGAAGGATTCACCACGCAGGCACAGAAGCGGGCACAGAGAAAGACAACAGGCAATTTCAAATCCGGAATTTGAGATCGCCGGAATTTAAGATCGCCTGACGCTCGTCCGCTGTGCCCCCTTCTGTGCAATCTTCGTGTTTGCTGTGCCTCTGTAGTGAATGCCTTAATCCCGTGCCGCGCCTGACGGCATAGTCGCCATATCCTCGCCGGGGCGTGATTCCCTGTCCCAATCCGCCGGGCTTTGTTTTAGAATGTCGGGCGCGTCTTCCGTCGGTTTATCGCCGCACGACCCGAAGAATGTCAGCTATCACAAATTTCAGCGGAGAAATCAATGCCCCCCAGCGTCGAACCAGCGGGCGACGGAGAGCCTGCGTCGGCCACGCCCCCGCCCGACCCCGTCCCGGATTACAAGTATTGGGCTTTCATCAGCTACAGCCACAGCGACGAGCAGTGGGCGCAATGGCTGCACAAAGAGTTGGAGACTTACCGCGTGCCGCGCCGCCTCGTCGGGCGCAGGAACGCCTTCGGCGCAGTGCCGCGACGCATCTTCCCGGTCTTTCGTGACCGCGAAGAGTTGCCGGGCGCGTTCGATCTCGGCAGCAACCTGACGGATGCCCTGCGCCTGTCGCGCAACTTGATCGTGATCTGCTCGCCGCGCTCGGCCGCCTCACACTGGGTCAACGAAGAGATCAAACTTTATAAGTCAATGGGACGCGAAGACCGCGTCCTGTGCCTCATCGTGGAAGGCGAGCCGAACGCCACCGACCGCCCCGATCTCGGCCTGCCGGAATGCTTCCCGCCCGCCCTGCGTTTTCGCGTCGGCGCGGACGGCGGGCTTTCGGACGTGCGCACCGAGCCCATCGCGGCCGACGCGCGCAAGGGCAAGGACGGTCGCGAGAACTCCAAGCTCAAATTGCTGGCGGGCGTGCTCGGCGTCGGCTTCGACGAATTGAAGCAGCGCGAGCAACGCCGCGTCCGGCAGCGACGCCTGCGCCTCGCGGCGAGCGTGTCGGCCTCGCTCGTCCTGCTGCTGTTCGTCTACGTCGCGATGGCCGACAAGGGCTTCGCCGTCCCCGGCGGCGAGCATCTGCGCGCCTTCTTCGACCGACACGATTCGTCCGTGCTGCGCCCCGCGCGCGACATGCCGGAGATAAGCCGCGCCGCCGCACGCTCGCGCCGCCAGTTGTTCGACGCGCTCTACGCCGGTCGCACCACGGAGGGCGACGCGCGCTGGATCAAGGCGACGCTCAAACAGGGCGTGAAGTTGAACGTCGAGACGTGGTCACACTCGCAATCGCTCTTCGCCATGTTCCGCATACCGGAAGCCACGAACGAAGAACTCCGCACGCTCCTGCCCTATCTGGAGATGCCCTTCGCGCCCGGCGTGGCCGTGGAGCGAGACGGCGTCAAGTACGGCTGGACTTCGCATCAGGGCGACACGGACACGCTCGCCGAACCCGCGCTCTGGACGACGGCCGCGCTCTCGGCCGCGCTCGCGCGTCCCGGTTTGCTCGACGCGGAGGAGCGCGAACGCTTGCTCCGACATCTCGCCTACACGCAGGAGGTCTTGAAACTTTACCGCCCGCTCGACAACGGCGGCTGGAACATGTTTCCCCGGCAGAAAGACCCCGCGGAGGCCAACCCCTACACGACGACGCTCGCCCTCCTGACGCTGCTCGAAATGCGCCGCGCGAAGTTGCCCTGGGAAGGCAGCGAGTCGCGCCGCGACGAGTTGTTGGAGCGAACCGCGCGCTGGTTGATCGAAGACTACGACGCGACGACCACGCCGCCCGGCTGGCACGGCACGGGCGAAGGCGCGTATGAGACGTTCGACGGGCTGACCTTGCAAATCTATTCGCTGCTGCTGCGCGCGCAGGAAGAGACGGGCGTGCAAGTGCCGCCCGCCATACTCGAAAACATTCCGCGCCACCTTGTCCCGATGACCGCGCGCGACTTCACCTTCCCCATCGGTCGCGCGGAGTTTTCCGCCATCTACATAGACCACGAGCGACGCGAGTACACGGGCAAAGAGGGCGTCGGCTTCCTCTGGCATCCGTGGGCGATTGACTGCGCCGAACGCTGGCTGCGCTGGGCCGAACAGAACAACGCCGCGCCGGAGGAACGCGTCCGCGTCCGCCGCGCGCTCGGTTACATGGTGGTTGATCTCGGCGAGGAGGCCGTGCGGCGCGCGACCGCCGAATGGACTTTCATCCCGGCCGAGACGCTCTACGGGTTGACCGCCGTCCAACCTTTATAAAGTCCCAAGTCTCAAGTCTGAAAACCACTCCGACTTGGGACTTGAGACTTGGGACTTGAGACTTAACGAGGAGAAGTTTGTGGAATACAAACCGCGCCCCATTGACACGTCTCAGATCACGCTCTCCGAAGACGTGCTCGAACTGACCGAGTTGCTGGCGAAGAACACGCACGAAAACTGGGCGCGGCAACGTCTCTCCGAGCATTGGCGTTACGGTGCGGAGCGCAACGACGAACGCCGCGAGCACCCCGGCCTCGTCTCCTATGAAGAATTGACCGAGGTCGAGAAGCAGTACGACCGCAACACCGCGCTCGAAACCTTAAAGACCATCATCTCGCTCGGCTATCGCATCGAGCCGCCCGCCCGCTCCGCGCCCGTGCCGGAGGGCGCGCCCGAAGCCGCGAGCGATACGAACGCGGCGCTGGAAATCCTCAAACAACCGGGCGCGCTCGGCCTCAACACCCTGCTCGCCATCTGGCAGGCGCGCGACCCCGCGCGCTGGGCGCGCAGCGCGGAACTCTATCAACGTCTCGGCGCGCGCCTGTTGAAACTCGGCGAGTTGCTCCTCGCATACGACGTGGTCTCCGAAGGTTTGAAGCCGTGGCCGGACGACTTGCGCCTGCGTCAGCTACAGGCGCACGCCCTGACGCGCCTCGGCGCGACCGAGCGCGCCAACGCCCTGCTGCTCGCGCTCTACGCTGAAGGACAGCGCGACGAAGAGACCGTCGGCATGCTCGCGCGCACGCACAAAGACCTCTGGCAGCAGGCGGACGACCCCTCGGAACGCGAGCGGCAGTTGCAACAGTCTTACAAGTTTTACGAGGAGGCTTACCGCCTGACGGGCGGCTACTGGACGGGCATCAATGCCGCCACCATCGCCCTGTTATCGGGGAGACGCGAGCACGCGCGCGCGCTGGCCGCGGAGGTGCGCGATTTGTGCCTCGCCGAGTTGCGGCTCATGGGAGAGGCGGGCGGGGATCGTTACTGGACGCTGGCGACGCTCGGCGAGGCCGCGCTCATCTCGGAAGACTGGGCGGAAGCCGCGCGCCGCTACGACGAGGCGGTCGAGGGCGACAGGCAACTCGGCGAACTGACCTCCACGCGCCGCAACGCGCGGCTCATCATCGAATACCTTGGCGGCGATCCGGCGTTCGTCGAGAGACACCTGCCCGTGCCGAAAGTCGTCGTCTTCGCCGGGCGCGGCGCGGCCGAACGTCACGCGCCCGCCGACCGGGAAGAGTCCGTGCGGCAGGTTATTCTCGAACGTCTCGTCGAACTCAACGCGGGCGTCGGCTATACGGCCGTGCCCGCGCCCGGCGGCGCGCCGTTTCTCGAAGCGATGCTGGAGACGGGCGGAGAGGCGCACGCCGTGCTGCCCTGCGAGGTGAGCGAATTGCTCAAGGCGGAAAGTGTCGAAGGCGACGAACCGCCGGCCGAGAGAGGCTCGCGTTATGAATCCGTCCTCGGCCGCGTCACCTCGGTCGTCGCGGCCTCCGAGCAGAACATGACGGTCGGCGGCATGTCCGGCGAATACTCCCGGCTCCTGCTGCACGGGTTGGCCTTGATCCGCGCCAGGCAACTCGACACCGAACTCGTCCCGCTCGCACTCCTCGACAGCCATATCGCCACAGCCGTCGAACGACAGCCCGACTCCGTCGCCTCAGCCGTCGAAGGGGCGGACGGGCGCGCCGGGTTGATTGATACCGGCGGCATCGCCGGTTCTCGGACAACCGCTCCGACTTCGGGCGCAAGCTTCGACTTTGACGCGCGCATGGTCGCGCTGCTCTTTGCAGATGCGGTCAACTTCAGCAAGCTGACCGAGGCGCAGATTCCCGTCTTCGTGCGCGACTTCCTCGGCGCGGTCGGCTCGCTCGTCGCGCGCTTCCAACCCGCGCCGCTCCTCAAGAACACTTGGGGCGACGGTCTCTATCTCGTCTTTGAAGACGTGCAGGCCGCCGGACGCTTCGCCCTCGACCTGAGCGATCTCCTGAACGCGACCGACTGGACTCTGCGCGGCCTGCCCGCCGACCTGAATCTACGCATCGCGCTCCACGCCGGGCCGGTCTATGCCTGCACCGACCCGGTCACGCAGAAAGTCAACTTCATCGGCACGCACGTCAGCCGCGCCGCCCGCCTCGAACCCATCACGCCGCCCGGACAGGTTTACGCCAGCCAGGCCTTCGCCGCGCTCGCCGCAGCCCAACGCGCCCACGGCTTCACCTGCGACTACGTCGGCCAGACGCCCCTCGCCAAGAAGTACGGCACTTTCCCGACCTACCACGTGAGGCGCACACGGAAGTCGAACGCCTGAAAGACAAAAAGCCTGATCGAGCGTCGAACTCGATCAGGCTCTTGCTTACAGGGGCGTCACGCGGCTTACTTCGCGGCCGTCGAGGCTTTCTGTTCCTGCGTGCGCGGCGGCGCGTTCTTCACGTGGCGGTCGAACCAGTCGAGCATTTCAAAGAGGACGTGTTCGGTCGTCTCGCGCGCCGCGTAGCCGTGCGATTCGAGCGGGAGCATGACGAGACGCACCGTGCCGCCCGTGCCGCGTATGGCCTGATACATGCGCTCGGACTGGATCGGGAACGTGCCCGTGTTGTTGTCGGCCTCGCCGTGGATCAGGAGGATCGGCTCTTTGATCTTGTGCGCGTTCATAAAGGGCGAGACTTTGATGTACATCTCGGGCGCTTCCCACAAGATGCGCCGCTCGCTCTGGAAGCCGAAGGGCGTGAGCGTGCGGTTGTACGCGCCGCTTCTGGCGACCCCGGCGCGGAACAAATCGCTGTGCGCGAGCAGGTTCGCCGTCATGAACGCCCCGTAGCTGTGGCCGCCGACGCCGACGCGTTCCGGGTCTGTCACGCCCATCTCGGTCGCCTTGTCAATCGCCGCCTTCGCGCTTGAGACGATCTGCTCGACGTAGGTGTTGTTGACCGTTTCGGGGTCGCCGACGACGGGCATCGTCGTGTTGTCCAGAACGGCGTAGCCGTTCAGGAGGTAGAAGAGGTGTGAAGGGCCGCCGATGGTGGTGAAGCGTTGCGTCGAGCCGGAGACCTGACCGGCGGTGGCCGCGTCGTTGAACTCTAACGGGTACGCCCATACGACCGTGGGGAGGCGCGTGCCTTCCTTGTAGCCGGGCGGGAGATAAAGCGTGAAGGAGAGTTGCACGCCGTCGGTGCGCTTGTAGGTGACGAGTTGCTTCTTGATGTCGCGCAGTTGCGGCGTCGGGTCCGGGAACTGGGTGATGGGCTTGGAGGTCGAGGCCATCATGGCCTCGCCCGCCGTCGCCGAGGCGTTGTTACCCGCGCCGAGCGTGCGCAGGTACAAATTCGAAGGCTCAATCGGCGTCTCGCGGCGCGTGACGAACTGTGAGCCGTCGTCTTTCAGGAGCGCGACGACCGTTTCGTAACTCTTCTCGTCGCTGCGGAACAGGCGTTCGGCCTTCTGCGTCGTGACGTTGAAGCGGTCGAGAAACGGGCGGTCGCCCGCGTTCGATGCCCCCCCGCCGGAGAGGAAAATCTGTTCGTTGTTGTAAATGATCGCGCGGTGGCCGTTCGGCAGCAGGCGCGTCAGGGGCTGCCCCGGATCGTTGTAGCGATCCTGCACGTTGCGATGCCAGATGAGGCGCGGCGCAACATTCGCCGCGTCGGCGTTAACGAGTTGCGTGCGCACGCGGCGCGTGTCGCGGTTGTAGTCGCTCGTGAAGGCGAGTCCGCCGCGCTCGAACCACTGCATCCCGGCGTAGCGATCTTCGAGTTTCATCAACTCGACGGGCGCGCCCGTGAACGGCGCTTTCAACATCAACACGCGGTCGCGGTGCGGCACTTTCTTCTTCGGGTCGCCCTCGTCCAGAGCTTCGACCCACAGCACTGTCGCCGGTTCGGTCGGCCGCCAACTGTGCGCGCGCGGCCCCTTCGGCACGCCGTCAATCGGCACTTGATCCTGCAAGGGCATGCTCGCCAGCTTATGAATCAACTTGCCCCGCGTGTCCCACACCTCGACCTCCTGCGGGAAATCGTTGGCCGGGTGCAGGAACGAGTAAGGGCGTTTGATACGCGCGACGAGCAGGTGCTGGCCGTCGGGCGCGGGCGCGGCCTCTTCGTAGATGGCGGGCGCGCCCACGTTCGTGACACGGCCGCCCTCTGTGTCTACGAGAGCCAGTTGCGCCGTCGCGTAATAGTCGAACAGTTCCTCGTCGTAAGGCGTCCTGAGCAAATCCTGATACGTGCGCACGGGGCCTGCCCTGCCCACGCTCTCCTGTATGTTCGGCTCGCGCGGCACGTTCGACGGGGGCGCGAGGCGCGCGCGCGCGCTCGGGACGAATTGCGCGAGCAGCGTGCGGTTGTCCGGCATCCACTGGAACGGGTCGCCGTAGGCGGCGTTGACCATGCCGCCTTTGATCTTCGTCACGCGCCCCGAAGCGGCGTCGCCCACCCACAACTCGATTCCGTCGGCGACGGTGTTCGTGAACGCGAAACGCTTTCCGTCCGGACTCCACTGCGGCAGACCCACGCGCGCGCCCGCAGGCAACTCGACCTTCGTCTCCGCGCCGTCCGCGATACGCTTCAAAGAGAGCGCGACGAAATAAGGCGCGAGGTAGCGACCGTTGGTGCTGGGGTTGATACGGTATCCGGCGAGCCTCAGCATCGGCTGCGCCAGATCGCTGATGGGCGGGTAGCGCACGCCCGTCGCCAGCAACATCTGATCGCGCGCCGGGCTGATCGAGACCGACGGCGTGACGGGCGAGTTCAGCACGTCGAGTACCGCCTGCGGCGGCTTCCGATAACCCTGACCGGCGACCCCGCACGCGAGCAGCAACAACACGCACAGCGATATTACTGCACGCCCGACCAACGACGACGAAGAATCTCTTGAAGACATGAGCGAAGACCTTTCTTCCGCACGGACGCGAGGGACGCGCGCGTGTCGAATCTTTTACAGTTCGGTTGAGTGGTAACGAATCTGAATTTGCAAGAAGTTTGATTATGGTGCTGACGTGAGGAAATTAACCGCTCGCGGGCGGCCTTGTCAAATTTCGTCCGGGGCTTCGCTTGACAAGCGTGGATGAATCGGTAAAATCTCTTTTCGCTGAGCGGGAGTAACTCAGTGGTAGAGTGCGACCTTGCCAAGGTCGAAGTCGCGAGTTCAAATCTCGTCTCCCGCTCCAACATCTCAAGTAGAAAGTAGAAAGGCGAAAGGCGAAAGATTAACTTTCACCTTTCGCCTTTCGCCCTTCACCTTCTTTCGCGGCGGCGTAGCCAAGTGGTAAGGCAGAGGTCTGCAAAACCTTTATTCATCGGTTCGATTCCGATCGCCGCCTTCAATCTTTTCAACAGTTTAGCTACAACCACGCCCACTCACCAAAGAGTTAGTGTAGTAGGAAATGTAGTAACCTAACGACTCTCTTCCAATCACGCTTACCCCACCGTTGGTTATGGCTACTAATCGAAACCACTTACAATGTACAGTTTGCGGTACTAAAACCATTACACGAGTGTCGCTTACATATGACCCATACCGTGAGTTTGCATTCCCTTGCCCTGGATGTGCCGTTGAAATTCGGTTGGGTATAGAAGTAACTGCCCCAACTGAACAAGAAGTTAAAGATTGGATGGAAAGGACTGGTCTGCCCGAAGAATTATTAGCGCCTAATTCTAATTATACCAAGCTAGTTAATGCGAATTGGATCACACATACAAGCGAAGCAGAATGGGTCAAAGAAGATGAAAGCATTCAAAATGTGGAGATACTTGATGACACGTTCCTGATTCCAGTACCGAAACCAAGAGACTTTTCACCGTTCATTATTGCAGGTGGTCTTATGCAGTTTGAAGCTCTTCCACTTTATCAACAAAATAATGCTATCAGAACGAAGGCAACACATGAATTATGGCCGAGTTTAGAGCAATTGATATTACATTACGACAGAAAGCAATGGAATCTTTTTGATAAGCAAGTTGTAAATATCTATAACGTTAAAGCTCCAGAGTCTATAGCAAATAAGACTAAGATGTTGTATGAGAGATTGGAGAATTACGGACTTCTATTCTGTAAAGACGATACTCTTCACACATTGATTAAGCAGCGTTTAAATCAAGCTGAGAGCATATCAAACACAGAAACATCAAAACTGGTTAACTACTACAAAACACGAAATAAGGACATTGCTATAGAGAGTCAACTGCATAATATCCGTCGTAGATATACCAAGGTGTTTTCTGCTCTTGCTCCACTTTATACTACTCACTACTGGGACCCTGCTAAGCACCAACTCGCTAATTTTACATTAGCGCAAAAACGATTTGAGGAACTAAAAAGCCTATATGTTGATAGCTTTGAAACATTCTGCCGAATCTCTGTAATCGCGGCTGGCATTGAGGGCATAATTTCTACGGGTAGGGCAGTAATACCTAAATCTAGAGGAGAATTTACAATCGAAGAATTTGACATCTTCAAAAATGGCAGCAAGCCTGACATACTAAGGCGACTAGGACAACCTATAATCGATCTCTTCGTACCGTATATGAATCATAGGCTTCGGAACGGGATAGGTCATAACGCAGCCAGGTATGATGTAGTAGGCGATCAAGTTCATTATGTTATTGAAAATGATAGGGGGAGTACTTCATACAGCATAGCGTATATCTCTTTCTGCGAGAGCATGTTTAATCTTTACATTCAACTTGAGATAGTCTCAATATATGTTAGTTGGGTGCGGTTGTTTTACAAGCCTAAAGATGGCGGAAAATCCATCTTTATGAATGCATGACTAAGTATGCACTCTTTAAGTAAAGCGGCTAGAAACAGCCTAATACATGCTCGCGAAGAATCGATCATAGATTCATAGATTCGACTTTCTGACCCTTACCTATTCGGTAAGCTTCAATCTTCCTCATAGCACTGAACTGATGTTCTTCGGTCGGGTGCGCGTAGCGTAAGACCATCTGGATGCGCGAATGCCCTAACATCGCCGCGAGCGTGACAAGCTCAATTCCGGCCTCTGCCGCTCGCGTTGCAAACGTATGGCGAAGGTCGTAAAGGCGAAAATAGCTGACACCCGAACGTCTGAGCGCGCCCGTGTGCGGGAATACTTATTTTTCGGATGCCTCTAAGCGTAGGTGATCAACTGCCTTTATTTCCGGCGTGGTTGAATTTCCCAAAGACGGTCGGATTGATGGACAGCTTGTTATAGACTGTGCGTAATAACAAAAGGTTCCAGACGAGCAGGCCGCACGAGCGCGCTACCGCCGCACCTATTACCCCCCACGGTTGAATTAACAGGACGCATAGTAAGCTCTGGATA
>DATHBB010000026.1:0-10730 GCA_035296385.1 Pyrinomonadaceae bacterium
GGCGGCGAGGCGGCCGCCAGACGCGTGTCGTCCATTCCTGGCAGAGAGGAAACGACCATGAAATCAAGCGACGTGAAACGCATGGTGTTTTTAACGTGTCTGGGTTTGATGTTGTTCGCGTGCGTGGGCGGGGCGACGGCGCAACGGCCGCTGCCGAACCCCGTCCTCGTCTTTATCGCGCCGGAATTTTTTCAGAACGGCGGCAAGCAATGGATACGCTATCGCTATCAGGTCGAGAACTTCAGCGCCTATCCGAAAGAGATGTTCGCCGCCGCGCCCGAACTGCCGCCCTGCGGCAGCAACACCAAAGCCTCGCGCACCTGGGTGGACGTGTACGACGGTACGGGCAAACGTCTCAACGGATTCTGCGCCTTCGGCTCTCCCGAAGACCTCAACAAAGTCTGGTTTGCGCTCGAAAGCAGCATCATCCCGCCGAGTTGGGTTTACATCGAGTTGACCGACCGCAAGACCAACACGAAGTACAAATCCGCGCTGGCCGAAACCACGCAGTAGCGGCGTTGCGAACTTCGTGCCGGCGCACTCCGCTCGCCTCATCCCGCGGGCGGCCGCCTACGGATGTTTGCACCGGACGCGCCGGGTAAGATACCTTCTCTTATCCAACGCGCCGGTGCTTTCTCGTGTCGAGACCGAATATGTTTTGGCTTCATCTCGTGCGAGCGCGGCGTGCGGACGCCCCGCGCGAAGCCTCTGGATTGAAGGAAGGGACGCCCCTAATAGCCGTGTCAATTTACGACGAAGACTTGCGCCCGCTCGACCTCGAAAAAGTAAACACCTACCCGCTCGCCTCGCGGCCGAGCAAAGTCACCACGGCGGATTTCGCAAGCCCCGTCTCGGCAGACGCGACGCTCTCTGAATTCCTCGGCACGCTCCCCGATATTCTCGCCGTGCGTTCGCTCAGAGAGATCGCCGCACAGGTGCGCCGCGCACGCAACCTGGGCAAACCCGTCATCTGGGGCATCGGCGGCCACGTCATCAAGACCGGCCTCGCGCCCGTCATCATCGATCTCATGTCGCGCGGCTATGTCTCGGCCGTCGCGGCCAACGGCTCTGTGCTCGTCCACGACGCGGAGATCGCGCTCGTCGGTTCGACTTCGGAAGACGTTGACGCCACGCTCGGCGAGGGCGCGTTCGGCGCGGCCGAGGAGACGGGCAGGCTCCTGAACGACGCGGCGCGCGCCGGAGCACGGGACGGCCTCGGACTCGGCGAGGCGCTGGGGCGAGAGCTTTCGCAACTGAGTCCGCCGCACGCCGATTTGTCGCTGCTCTGCGCCGCGTATCGAGCGCGCCTCCCCTTCACAGCACACGTCGCCATCGGCGCAGACATCGCGCACTTTCACCCGACGGCCGACGGCGCGAGTCTCGGTTACACCTCACACACGGACTTTCGACTGCTCTCGGAACTCGTCCGGCGCATGAACGGCGGCGGGGTCTATTTGAACGTCGGCTCGGCCGTCGTGCTACCCGAACTATTTTTGAAGGCCGTCACGCTCGTGCGCAACCTCGGCCACCCACTCGCCGATTTCACCACGGCCAACTTCGACTTCATCCAATCCTACCGCCCGCTCACCAACGTCGTGCGCCGCCCCACGGGCGGAGGCGCGGGGCGCGGCTATTCCATCACGGGCCACCACGAACTCATGATCCCGCTCCTCGCCGCCGAAATTCTCTGCGGCCAGTCCTGACGCGTCGCTATGCTCACATGAGAACTCTCCGCGTTTGCTCGCCTCACGAAACTTCCCCTTGACATGAAAAGCATAAAAGGTTAATTTCCAATCCTGTCTGAAAATGAAATCGACTTTCAATTTCAGACCTCCTAGTTTTTTCATCTCTTGAAGAGTTCTCATAAAGGAAGAAATCATGCGGATGCGGTCTGTGTGGAACCGGGCGTCGCGGGCGTTTTTCGGAGTTGCGGCGGTCTCTGCGTTGTGCGCGTGTGCCTGGGGCGTGGCGGCTCAGACGAGAGGCGTCTCGTTGTCCGGGCGCGTGCTCGATCAATTCGGGGCGGCAATTGAAGGTGCGACCGTAACGCTCAGGCGCGAGAACCGGAACGATGAGACGACAGCGATCACGGATGCTGCGGGGGCATTCACCTTCGATCAACTCGCCGCCGGCTCTTATCAACTGCGCGCGACGAGTCGCGGCTTCGCGCTCGTGGATCAAGAAGTGTTCATCAGAGACGGCGCAAACCGGAGCAGCGTCGAACTGACTTTGCAGGCGGCTTCCCTCGCCGAGGCGGTCGTCGTCACGTCGGGCAGCATCGCGGGCATTCCCGAGGTGGTCGAACGCATCCCCGGCTCGGTCGAAGTGCTCGAACGTGAGGTGCTCGAACTCAGTCGCGTCTTCACTTCGAGCGAGGCTTTGCGCAAGGTGTCGGGTGTGAACGTGCGCGACGAAGAGGGCCTCGGCCTGCGCCCGAACATCGGCATCCGTGGCCTGAACCCGACGCGCTCCACCAAAGTCCTGCTGCTCGAAGACGGCATCCCGCTCACCTACGCGCCCTACGGCGACAACGCCTCTTACTATCACCCGCCCATCGACCGCTTCGATAGCGTCGAAGTGCTCAAGGGGTCGGGGCAAATTCTCTACGGGCCGCAAACCATCGGCGGCGTCGTCAACTACATCACGCGCACGCCGCCCGAAAAGGCTTCGGGGTCTTTGACGCTCATCGGCGGCAACCGCGACTACTTCAACGGCCACCTCAACTACGGCGGCACGTTCCGCTCCACCGGACTCCTCTTCGACTTCACGCGCAAGCAGGGCGAGGGCGCGCGCGCGCTGCACCGCTCCGGCCTCTCCGACTTCAACTTCAAATCGGTCACGGCCATCGGCGCGCGTCAGGCGCTCACCACCAAGTTCAACTTTTACCGCGAGCGCTCGCAAGTCTCTTACTCCGGTTTGACCGAAGCCGAGTACGCCGCCGACCCGCGCGGGAACCCTTTCCCGAACGACCGCTTCTACGGCGACCGCTTCGGCGCGTCGGCCACGCACGCCGTCGTCTTCAACCAGAACGTGACGCTGACGACCACGCTCTACGGCTCTTACTTCCGCCGCCACTGGTGGCGACAGTCGAGCAATTCGGCGCAGCGCCCCAATCGTCTGAACGTCGATCCAGATTGCCGCAGCTTCGCCGATCTCAACACGACCTGCGGCAACGAGGGACGGCTTCGCGCGTACCACTTCTTCGGCGTCGAGCCGCATTTGAACATCAGGCACAAACTCTTCGGCGTGCGCAGCGAGACGGACTTCGGCCTTCGCGCTCACTACGAGACGCAGGATCGCGTGCAGAAAAACGGCGACCTGCCGAACTCGCGCGACGGCGTCCTTGCCGAAAACAACGAGCGGCGCAATCAGGCCTATTCGGGCTTCGTGCAGAACCGTTTCCTCTTCGAGAAATTCACGGTCACACCCGGCATACGCGTCGAGCACGTAGAATTTCAGCGCACCAACCGGCTCGCCAACGCGGGGCGCGGCGTCTCCGGTCGCACGGCGCTCACGCAGGTCATCCCCGGCCTCGGCGTCTCGTATCAACCGTCGGCGCGGTTGACCGTCTTCGCGGGAGTGCATCGCGGCTTCGCGCCGCCGCGCACCGAAGACATCATCAACAACGCGACGGGCGGGAGCATCGAACTCGATCCGGAACTGAGTTGGAACTACGAACTCGGCCTGCGCGCCACCCCTTCGCGGGGACTCCGTTTCGAGGCCACGCTGTTTCGCATGGACTACGAAAATCAGATCGTTCCGGCGACTCTCGCGGGCGGAGTCGGCTCCGCGCTCACGAACGGCGGCTCGACCCTGCATCAGGGCGCGGAGTTCACGGGGCGCATCGACACGGGCACGCTCCTGCGCACTCGCCACAATTTCTACCTGCGCATGGCCTACACGTTTTTGCCCACAGCGAAGTACACGGGCACGCGCTTCAGCAACATCACGGGTTTTACGAACGTCAGCATCACGGGCAACCGCCTGCCCTACGCGCCGGAGAATTTACTGAACGCCAACATCGGCTACTCGCACCCCTCCGGCGTTGACGCGCTCTTGGAAGGCGTCTATGTCGGTCGCCAGTTCGGGGACGACCTGAACTTCCTCACCTCGCCGCGCGCCGACGGGCAACTCGGCTCCGTGTCCGGCTACGCGGTCTGGAACGCGACCGTCAACTACAACGTCGAAGAGTTGCGTTCGACCTTTTTCGTCACCGCCAAGAACCTCTTCGACCGCACTTACATCGTAGACCGCTCGCGCGGCATCTTGCCGAGCAGCCCGCGCCTCGTGCAGGCCGGATTGAAGTTCCGCTTTTAACACTCGCGCGCGGCGAACGTTCGCCGCGAGTTGAAACGCGCACATGCGAAGAAGGCGTCCGCCGAACTTTGATCGTTCGGCGGACGCCTTCGCGTGTGAGGGGATAACGGGCGCGGGGTGAGAGATGTGTCTCTTGATCCGCGAGTTAGTAGCAGTATTGCCCATAGGGGCCGCAGCCGTACGGGTCATCAGGTTCGCAACTGCACGTGTCGGGATTGAAGATGTAGCCGCGCGGGCAGAAAACGATGCAGCAGGGCGAGCCGCCGTCGAAGAGTTGGTTGACGAGATCGCCGAATTCGATTGACTCCTCGAAGGCGCGGATCACTTGCTTGCGCCCGTGTATGTAAACCTGGTTCGTCCAGAAATCATGCCCGCCCTGATCCGGCTCGCGCTGCAAGAAGGCGCGATAGAGATCGGCGACGAACTCATAATGCCTTCCTGAGTCGGCGGGGTTGCGCGCGGCGTAGGCCGAAGTTTGGACGTAGACGTGGGGCGGCATGTCATACGAAGCCTCGGTCATAAAGAGCGTGGCGACGAAGCGGCGCGCACGCGCGTGCAGTTGACCGCTGGCGGCGGCGTTGACGAGATTGTTGTATTCATTCTGGAGTTGGGCGCAGGTGGGCTGGCGTCCGTAAGCGCCGAGGTAAGCGCGACGGATGAACTCTTCATACGAACGCGGCCCCTGCGGCATCTGCATGGAGGCCGTCATCGGGAACATGACCAGCAGCACCGCGATGGAGGTGAAAAGCGCCGCAATCCGGCGCAATGAGCGTGGCTTTGCGTACATGGTTATGACTCCTTAATTTCCGTGTGCGCCACCACGACATGCTACGCGCCTCGAAGCGCTGTTCGTCCGGAGTTACACTTGTTCGCGCGAGCGTGCTTTGGCAGCAATCAAGGTTGAGAAACGCTCCCGCGAGCGCGCGTAACGGCTGTGCGGCGGCGCGAGTGCGGACGAGACCCGTAGAGAAATTCGCCCGTCGGGATGCGTAACTCATGCGGCCAGTAGCGTGTTGACGAAGGACGAAATTCTCTGTGTTGGAACTGTCGGGAGATTGCAGCCAACTTACTCTCGGAAGGGTATGCGCGCAACAGATTTCTCTTGGCGAAAATTGTTATTTATGAGCCGATATTGCTTTGCTCGACGGTGGCCTTCGCCGTGGCGAGCGTGCCGAGATGATGCTCCCGGTGCTGCTGCGGCGTGACGCCGTAGGTCGTGCGGAAATCCCGAGCAAAGTGGCTTTCGTCGTTGAGTCCGACGAGCGCCCTGATCTCTTTGACGCTCAGAAAAGTCGTCTCCAACAATTCCCTCGCGCGTTCGAGCCGCACGGCTTTGAGGTACTTGGCCGGGCTGCGTCCGGTTTCGGCTTTGAAGAGGTGGCAGAAGTGGAAAGAGGTTAAGTTGACAGCGCGCGCCATATCGTTAAGCGTGAGTTTGGCGCGCAAATCGCGTCGCATGAGGGCTAGAACGTTTTGCACTCGCACGTCCATGGTAGAACTCCTTTCCGGCAAAACGCGTGCAGAGTATTTGCCGTGTGAAGCGAAACGCCTGCGGCGGCGGTAGTGGGCCGCCTCTTGAAATTCGGGAGCTGCGTCGAGCAAGGGGCACGCCGCCTGGGAAATTCCCTGAGCCAACCCTGAGAGCGGCGTTTGAGGAGGATATAAAATTACTGTAGCCGCCGCGTATTGTAAACCCCCGCGCGCGCTCCGGCGGGAGGCCGCACGGGCGCGTGTGTTATAATCCACGCGCTCGAATACACTTACATCATCGGAAGCGAAAGAGACTTCTTTCTGTCACAGGGGGCACTACTTCAATGGACGCAGACCGTTTGGAATATTATCGCGGCATACTGACGAAACAGTTGCGCCAGCACAGCGAGCAGGTGAGAGACAACCAGCAGGCCGCGCTCGACCTCATCGCCGACGACGGCGTGAAAGACAGCGTGGATATGTCTTTGCAAGACGTTAATCAGGAACTTCAATTCCGTCTCGGCGAGCGCGAATCGCAAGCCGTCGCCGACATTGATCAAGCCTTGCTCCGCATCGAAGAAGGCTCATACGGCATCTGCCAATCCTGCGGCAAAGCCATCGACGAACGCCGCCTCGAAGCCGTCCCCACCGCGCGCTACGACGCCGCCTGCCAGACAGAACTCGAAGCCCAACAGGGACTCGACGACATCCCAACGTTGTAGAACTTAAGGGTAAGGGGTAAAGGGAAAAGGGGAAAGGTAAAGAGCAACCGCATTGTTGCTTTTATCCCTTCCCCTTTTCCCTTTACCCCTTACCCTTCCGCTTTATGCTTTCGGGTGCGTCTTGTCGTAGACCTCGATCAGTTTCTCCATCGAGACGTGTGTGTAGATTTGGGTGGTGGAGAGGCGCGCGTGGCCTAAGAGTTCCTGGATGTGGCGCAGGTCTGCGCCGCCGTCGAGGAGGTGCGTGGCAAAGGAGTGGCGAAGGCTGTGCGGGCTGATGTTGTGGATGCCGGCGCAGATCGTGATGTACTTGTCCACCATGCGCCCGACGGAGCGGGTCGTGATGCGCGTGCCCTGATAGTTGAGGAAGACGGCCTGCTCGTCGCGTTCGGCGACGGGCGCGTTGTTGAGAAACGCGCCGCGCACCGTCAGGTATTGCATCAGCGCGTGCAAGGCCGGATCGCCGAAGGGCACGATGCGCTGCTTGCGTCGCTTGCCCGTAACTTTCACCATCTTGTTCTGGAAATCTATGTCGCGCAGATTCAACTTGACCAACTCGGAGACGCGTACGCCCGTGCCGTAGAGAAATTCGAGGATGGCGCGGTCGCGTTTTCCCAGATCGGTTTCGGTGTCGGGCGTTTCGATGAAGCGGACGGCTTCTTCAATTGAGAGATGGTTCGGGAGTTTCTTTTCCAGACGCGGCGTGGAGACGAGTTTGGCCGGATTCATCGCCACGACGCCCTCGCGCATCAGGAACTGGAAGAAGGTGCGAAGCGACGCGAGCTTGCGCGCAATCGAGGTCTTCTTTTTGTTGGCGGCGTGGAGCGTCGAGAGCCATTCGCGGATCGTGATGTGGTCTATTTGCTTGAGGTCGAATTCGCGTCGCGCGCCCGTCGCCGCGTCGGCGGGCGCGAGGTGATCGTAAAACTGGCTGAGGTCAATGCGGTAATTGCGCAGCGTGTGCTCGCTCACGTTGCGCTCGTAGCGCAGGTGCTCGAAGAACTGTTCAAAGAGTTGTTCGATCATGGCAGTCGCTCGTCACGTCTTACAGGCTGAAGTTATAAGTGATGTAACCGGAGACCGGCGCGGGTTGGCCGGAGACGAGCGCGGGCGCGAACCTCGCTTGCCGCGCGGCGGCGACCGCCGCCTCACGCAACAGCACAGGCCCGCCGTCCGCACGCGCCGAGATGACTTTACCACTCGCGTCAACCGTCACCACGACGCGCACCGCTCCCTCAACTCTCATGCGCCGCGCCGTCTCAGGATACGCGGGTCTGGGGAGGCTCAGGGCTTTCGAGTTGAGTTGCCCGACGTTCGGCGGAGACTTCGGCGCGTCCTGCGCCGGCGACGACGGCTGTTGCGACTGCTTTGACGTTGGCGTCGAAGCCGGCGGCGAGTTTGTTTCAGGATTCTTTACAGTGGCGGTTGCCGTTGTCGTTGTTTCGGGCGCAGGTGTCGGCGCGGCGGGCGTGGGTGTCGGCTTCGTTTCGCTTGCGGCTTCGCCGGACGGCGCGGCGTCGGGCGTCGGCTTCGGCGCGGGCGGCGATTCGGACTTCAACTCCGCCTGCCGTGGCGGCGACTCGTTGATCTGCGGCGACATGCCCGGCTCGGCTCTCGTCGCCGTTTTCGACGCGTTACCGTCGGTCGGGTGAACTAACGGGCTGACGCGCACGTCCGCTTCGGCGCGTGCGGGCGCGTCGCCGCTCGTGTCGGGGTTCATGTTTTTGCTGCCGTGCGCAGGCCCGCCGAACTTGATGGTCGAACGCGAGGCGTTGTTGCTCGCCAACTCGCGCGGCGCGGAGAGCGACGCATCGGACGGCGAAGCGTTGGACATGGACGAGCCGTCAGTGTCGCTCGCGTTCACGAAGCGTTCCGGCGCGAGCGACGAGGACAACTGCTGCCCGCTGACGCGAGGGTAATAGCCGCGACGCGCGCGCACGCGCAAATCGGGGCGCGTCTTCACGCGCAGATTGATGACGCGATAACGACCGTCGCGTCCTTCGTCCGTAGGGTAATAGCTGAGCACGTACTGCTGCGCGAGGTCTGCCGAAATCTGCGCGAAGGCCGCGTCGAGTTCGGCGTTGCTCTTCGGGATGTAAACCGCACCGCCCGTGCGGTCGGAGAAGAGTTCGAGACGGCGTACGGCCATCAGGTCGTACAGGTTCGCGTTCTCGAAGATGCCCGTCTGCACCGCATAGACCTGACAGTCGGCGGCGATGATGCGGCGCAGCACCTCGTCGTAAGGCAGTTCGCTGATGGTGTCCGCGCCGTCGGAGACGATGACGAGGACCTTGCGCCCGGGTATCAGGCGCAGGTATTCGGCGGCGTGCGCCATCGCGTCCATGAGTTTGGTCGCGCCTTCGGGTTTGTCGAAGTGTTCGATGGTGCGCACGAGTTTCGGCACGTCGTTCGTCAACGGCTGCACGAGATCGAAGACAGTGCCGACCGAATAGATCGCCGCTTGATCGACGGAGGGGCGCAGCACGCTCTTGAAGAAACGCATCGCGGCCTGCTTCTCGAACTCGCGCGACGAGCGGATGCTGTCGCTGTTGTCAAAGAGCATCACCATGCGCACGGGCGTCTCCGCGTGGCTCAGGCCGCCGATGGGCTTCGGCTGGCCGTCCACGCGCAACTCGAAATCTTCGACCGTCAGATCGGTGACGGCCTTGCCGCGTGTGTCCGTCACGGTCGCCGAGACGGGCACGAGATTCGACGTGACGCGCACTACGTCGCCTTCGTCAATCTCGACCGATGCGTCGTCCGTCGTCGCTGGAGTGGGCGCTGTAGCAGAAGAAGGGTCGTTCGTCTGCGGGCGCGGCGCGGTTGTTGCGGGCATAGCGATGGGGGTCGGCGCTGTTGTGCCCGGCGCATCGGGCGTCGCGGGCTGGCCGGGCACGTTCTCTGCGGGGCGTATCGGCACGGCGCGGCGCGGTCGTTGGTTATTGGGCGCGGGCGAAGCCGACGGCTCCGGCGGCCTGCGGCGACCAGATTGCGCGGGCGCGTGCGAGGCGAGCGCGAACAGGAGCGTGACGAAAAGGAAGAGAAACGCCGCGCGTGCGTAAGCGGCGCACGACGCATCTCGCGCCGCACCGCGCGTGCGCCGCTCCGGCGTCAGACATTCGCGGCGCGCGGCGCAACAGGATGAGTAGTTGTCGTCGTCGCGGCGGAGTCGCCGGTGTGAAGATTGTGCAGCCAGTTGTTCCACTCTGTTAATGCTCGTTCGACTTGAAGTTGATGCCGCTCGCACTTGCGCCGTACGCGTTTGCGATCCGCTTCGGGCAGCGGTTCGAGGAGCGCGAAGGTGATGTTGACAGGTTGATAGTTGTCCGTCTCGGCGGCGGAGACGTAACGCGCCAGCGCGCCGATGGCCGACAGGGTCGGGGCCGTGACGAGTTCGAGTCCCGCCGACTGCCGCGCCGCATTCAAGCCCGCGAGCCAGCCCGTCGCCACCGATTCGACGTAGCCCTCGACGCCGCTGATCTGTCCGGCGAAATAGACCGAAGGCCGCTCGCGCATTTGCATAGTAGCGGCGAGCACGCGCGGCGCGCGTATATAAGTATTACGATGAATCTGCCCGTACTGCAAGAACTCCGCGCGCTCAAGGCCCGGAATCAGACGGATCACGCGTGCCTGTTCGCCGTAACGTAGATGATTCTGGAAGCCCACGAGGTTGTAGGCGTCGGCCATCAAGTTTTCCTGCCGGAGTTGGACGGCGGCGAAAGGCTCTCGCCCCGTTCGTGGGTCGCGCAGGCCGCGCGGCTTCATAGGCCCGTAGCGCAAGGTGTCGTAGCCGCGCCGCGCGAGTTCCTCAACCGGCAGACACGCCTCGAACCAGCGCGTCTCCTCGAAGCGTTGCAGCGGCACGCTCTTGGCTTCGACTAACGCCTCGTAAAAAATTCGATACTGCTCTTCGTCGAACGGGCAGTTGACGTAATCGTCGCCGCCCTTGTCGTAACGCGCCGCGCGAAACGCGACGGTGTGATCAATTGAATCGGCGGCGATGATGGGCGCGATGGCGTCGTAAAAATAGAGTTGCCCGTCGCCCGTCAAACGCACGATCTCTTCCGCGAGCGCGTCGGAACAGAGCGGCCCGGCGGCGATAATCACAATCGCATCCTCCGGCACGCGTGTCACCTCTTCACGAATCAAAGTGATATTCGGATGCGCCTCGATCCTTTGCGTGATCAACTCCGCGAAGCGTTGACGATCAACCGCCAGCGC
>DATHBB010000027.1:0-13299 GCA_035296385.1 Pyrinomonadaceae bacterium
TAACAACTTCCGTCTCCCTTAAGTTTTGATGAGCGAACTTCGAGAACAGCGCTGGTCGGTCGTGAGCGAACGCGGCCCGGAAGCGTCGGGCATAAACTACGACGAGGCGGCGGAACTCGTGCGCCGCCTGCGCGCGGAGAAGATTCACGGCCTCTGCATCATCAGCGACGAGGCCGCGCGCCGCTACAACTCGAACAACAACGGCGCAACGACGGCGACAGCAGCAGACGTAAAACCCGCTACAGCGCCAACCGCCAGGAAACGCGCGCCGCGCCGCAAAAGCGCAAAACTCTCCTAAGAGTATTTAAGAACCTCACCACAGAGACACAGAGAACACAGAGCGGGCACAGAGGAAAACACGGAAGTAGGAACGCGGAACGATGAAGTAAAAGCGACTGTCTTTCAGTCCATCGTTCATCCTTCCTACTTCATCATTTCTTAACTCTCTGTGCCTCCTCCGTGCTCCCTGTGTCTCTGTGGTGAGTAGTTTTCGGCAAACTCAACCGCAATCCGCTTACATGTTCGGATCGATCAACGCTTTGACGACACGCCCCGTCGCGACATCGGCAAGCGCGTCGTTCGCACGCGCGAGCGCGTAGCGTTCGAGTTTCATCAGAGACCAGGGACGCGAGCGCGCCGCGTCGGCCATCACTTGCGTGCCGCGATAAAAGTGCGAGAAGTCCGACCCCCAGCAGCCGCGCACGTCCAGATGCTTTTTGTTCAGATCAAGATGCGGGTTGAACGCGGCCTCGCCGTGATCCGTGTACTGGCCGACGACGCACACGCGCCCCGCGTCGCGCGTGTAGCGCATGGCCTGTGCGACGGCAACCGGCGCGCCCGTCGCTTCGATAGTCACGTCCGCGCCGCGCCCGTTCGTGTGTTCCAGCACCCAACTTTCACGCTGCCGCTCGTCATGTGTTTCGATGTCGAGCGTGGCATGCGCGCCGACGAGGCGGGCTGTCTCAAGGCGCGCGGCGGGCGCGCCGATGCAGAGTACGCGGAGCGCGCCGCGCATCCCTGCGAAGATGACGGCGGAGAGGCCAACGGGACCGCTGCCGAGGACGAGCACCGTGTCGCCCAGCTCCACGCCCGCGCGCTCCGTCGCGTGCAAGGCCGTCGGCAGCGCGCAGCCGCCCGCCATGAAAGTCTCCGTGTCGGCGTCGCCGAGGCGAAGCAGGCGCGTCTCGGGTTTGAGGTAAATCTTCTGCGCCCAGCCGCCGGAGAGTCCGTCTGCGAGTCCGTAGGTGATGCCGTAAACTTTGCGCTGAGGGCAGCGCGTAGAGGCACGGGCGACGAGGCAATGCCAGCAGGCATGGCAGGTTCGGTGCACGTCGAGGAACGTCACGCGGTCGCCTTCGGCGAAGGGCTGCCTGTCAACGTCTAACAACCGTCCGCGAATCTTTGCGAGCCGACCGACCGAGACGTGGCCGGGGACGAGCGGGTAGGGCACGCCCGCGAGTCGCCCCTGTTGCAAGTGCACGTCCGTGCCGCACACTTCGGAGAGTTCCACTGCGAGCAGCGCGGAATTTTGTTCCAACTCCGGCTCCGCCACCTCGCGCAACTCTACGGGCGCGCGTGGCTCCGGCACTACTGCGACGAGCACTTTGCTCATTGAATTCTACTCCGGCGCGAGCAGCAAGAAGATAAGTGTCAGGGCGAAGCCGCGAACATGCCGCGACAAAGCGTTAGTGTAAGATCAACGCTTCGCGCCTCTTCTTTGCAGCAAAGCGAAGATGATCAGAAACAATATCGGTTCGACGACGAGCAGCGCGAACAAAACGGAAAAACTCACGCCGCCCGCAACCGCCCCGATGCCGCCCCTCTCACTCCCGCTCGACGCACTGCTCAACAGCACAGAGATGAGCGGATAAAACGTGAAGACGATTACCACGACGAAGGTGAGTAGAAAGGACAGCAGTAATGCTAAGAGAATATTCCTCGTCCTCATGGCGAGAATATAAACGAGTTTCCCGACACAAGAGAAAGAAATCCGGTCGTCAATCTCAAGCCAGCCTTCGCCGTTGAAGCGCCGCTCGCCGTCGTCATCTCGTCGCGTCCGCGCGCACGAAGGGCGGCGCGACTTCTTCCGCCGTGAGCGCCGTGTAGAGGCGCGGCCTGCGGTAAGCGTTGCCCCAGGCCTCGCGCTCGCGGTAGGCGCGTATGCTGTCTATGTCAAACGTCGCGAGGTAAACGTCTTCCGTCTCTCCCGCTTCGATGATAAGCGTGTCGCGCGCTTCGTCTTCCGAGCGGAAAGCCACCGCGTCGTATGCGACGGAATGCCCGTTGTTCTGCGGCGCGGCATAATTGGTCATCGCGACGCCGACCATATTCTCGTAGGCGCGCGTCCTGAACTGCGTCAGGCGGTGCTCTTCCAGCGTGCACGCGTTCGGCGTCAAGATAATTTCAGCGCCTGCAAGCATCAGCGCCCGCGCGCTCTCGGGAAACTCGCGGTCGTAGCAGATCATAAAACCGACTTTCACGTCGCCCCCCTCCGTGTCGAGCGCGCAGACCGGAAAACCGTCGCCGGGCGCGAGCGCGCACTCCACGTCGAACTCGCACGTATGAACCTTCGCGTATGTCAGCACGATCCGGCCACGACGATCTATCAGCGAGACGGAGTTACGCGGCGCACATTCGTCACGCCGCTCAAGGTAAGTGAGGGCTATCGCCATTTTGAGTTCGCGTGCGAGATTCTGAAAGTGCGTGATGTATGGGTCGTCACAGCTGATGGCTTGTGCCTGCCAACGCTCGCGGTCGCCCTCGCGCTTCGGATCGAAGAACGTCATGCCCGTGCTCCACATCTCCGGAAAAAGCGCGATGTCGGCTCCCATTGCGCTTGCGCGACGACAGAAGGCTTCTCCTTTGGCGCGGCTCGCCGCCCTGTCAACGCCGCAGCCCGTCATCTGCAACAACCCAACTCGAATCGCTTTCACGAAGACTCCTTCAGGCTGAGAGGCGATACCCTAGTCCGCTCCGGTTAATCTTCGATCTCAAGATAACCCTCGCCCATGAAGCGGCACTCGCCGCCAACGCGCACGTCCGTGATCGTTTCGCCCTCGCGCGCGATCTTGATACGGATGAAACTCGGTCGTCCCATCTCGATGCCCTGCTCGCTCGTGAACTCCGCCGCGCCGCCGTCCGCGCACTCGACCACGCCGTAGCGTACGAGATAAGAGCCGAGCGGCCCGCTCGCGCCGCCCGTCGCGGGGTCTTCCCAAATTCCCATGCCCGGCGCAAACATGCGGCTATGCACGGTCGAATTCTCAAACTCCACTTCGCGCGTGAAGACGAAGACCTCCGGCGGCACGACATCTTTCAATTTCTTCTCCCACACGTCAACGCGAAACTTGATGTTTTGCACCGCGCGCAAACTTTTGAGCGGCACGTACAGGAAGGGCACGCCGCACGAGACGACTTCGAGCGGCAGATTCGTCGCCCTGATCTCATCCGGATCAACCGACAACATCTCCGCCACCGCTTCGACGTTTTCAACGCGCGGCCCGAAGGTGGGACGTGGTTGTCGCATCTGTATAAAACCCGCCTCGCCGCCGCGCCATTCGATGCTGACGGGGATCGTGCCGACGCCCTCTTCGAGTTTGATCTCCGTCTCAGCGCCGTCCGCGCCGCGCCCGATCATGTGCTCGCGCGCGAGCACGAAAGTCGTCCCGACGGTCGGATGCCCGGCCATCGGCAGTTCCGCTCCCGGCGTAAAGATGCGCACGCGGTAGTCGTTGGCCGCCGTCTCGGGCGGCAGCACGAAGGTCGTCTCCGACAAATTCAACTCTTTCGCAATCGCCTGCATCCTCTCCGTAGAGATGCCGCGCCCGTTCGTAAACACCGCCAGAGGGTTTCCGCCGAACTGCCGGTTCGTGAAGACATCAACCAGATGGTAACGAAGTTTTCTCATGCCGTTTCTCTCATCCGGGAGCGCCTTCCCGGTCTTCCTTTGCGTCTTTGCGCCTTTGCGCGAGATTTATACTGACGAAATAATAAACTCACGCAAAGGCGCAAAGACGTAAAGGGTTGAATATATGCGAACTATTTTGTGAGGTTGTCGAGCGCCTGCGCGAAATCTTTGAGCAAGTCCGCTTCGTCTTCCAGCCCGACCGAGATGCGCACGAGGCTCGCGCTGACGCCCATCGCGGCGCACTGCTCGGCTGTCATTTGCAGCCCCCACATCGCCGCCGGATGCACGACGAGCGTTTCGTAGCCTCCGACGCTCGCCGCGTACGTGCCGAGTTTCAGAGAGGCGAGAAACGTCTCGACCGCGCGAACGTCGCCGTCGAGTTCGACCGAGAGCACGCCCGTGAATCCGTCCATCTGCGTGCGCGCGAGTTCGTGCTGCGGGTGCGATTCGAGGCCGGGATAGTTGACGCGCGAAACCTTCGGATGCGCTTCAAGGAAACGCGCGAGCGCGAGCGCGTTTTGGTTGTGCCGCTCGACTCTGAGGCCGAGCGTGCGCAGGCCGCGCAGGAGCAGCCACCCGTCGAAAGGGCTGAGCACCGCGCCCGCCACTATCGCAAACTTCCAAGCCTTCTCGACAAACTCCTGCGAGCCGACGATGACGCCCGCCGTGATGTCGTGATGCCCGCCGAGATACTTCGTCGCGCTGTGAATCGCGACATCGATCCCCAACTCCAACGGGCGTTGATTGATGGGCGTGGCAAACGTGTTGTCAACTATCGTGGTGATCTTGCGCTCGCGCCCCAAACGCGCGACGGCGCGCAAATCCGTGATCCGCATGAGCGGGTTCGTAGGCGTCTCGACGTAGATGAGTTTCGTCTGCGGACGCAACGCTTCCGCGAAGTTCGCGGCGTTCGTTTGATCTACGAACGTGTGCTGAATGCCCCAACGCGGCAGCAACTCTTCAAAAAGCGTGTTCGTGCCCGCGTAGAGGTTGCGCTGCACGACGGCGTGATCGCCCGCGCTCAAATTGCACATCACCGCCGCGAAGATCGCGCCCATCCCCGAAGCCGTGACGAGCGCGGCCTCGCCGCCTTCGAGCGCGGCGAGGGTGGCCTCGGCTTCCCTGTGCGTCGGGTTGCCGTAGCGCGTGTAATAGTCTGCGGGGCGCGCGGAGGCCGCGAGTTCGGCGAAATGCTCGGAGGAGTCTGCGCTGAAAGTTGACGTTTGCCAGATCGGCGAGGCGACGGCGCGCGTCGCGTTGTGTTCGCGCGCGGCGTGCACGGCCTTCGTCTGCATGCCTTCGCGCTCGTCGCGTTCATTACGTTTCATCGTTCGTTTCCCTTCAACAAAACTCCGCCCGACTCAAACTTCGCCGACCGTCGCGGCCTGTTCCAACTCCTTCTTCTTGCGCGTCACGATCAAAGCGATGCCCGACATGATGGCGAGCGCGCCGACAGCCGTGCGCCACGTCAAGCCCTCGTTGAGGACGAGCCAGCCGAGGAACACAGCGATAGGCGGCGTGACGAGCGGGATGAGCATCGTCTTCGTCACGTCCATTTTTCGCACGAGCCAGTAGAACAACAAAAAGGCGATGGCCGAACCGACGAGCGCGAGATAAACAAGCGACACGACGGCGAGCGGCGTCCAGCGAAACGTGAAAGGGTTGCCTTCCAATATTACGCCGACGAGCAGGAGCGGCACGAGTCCGCAGATCATCTGTCCCGCCGCCAGCACCGCCGGTTCGATGTGGCGCGCGCGCGCTTTCACCAGCACGTTTGAATATGCCACGCAGAACGCGCCGACGACGATGGCCGCGCTCCCCGCGAGCGCCGAAGTCCCTTCCACGCTCGCCTGATCCGAAAAGATCAAAGCCACGCCCGCGATCCCCAGCGCGATGCCGCACACCTTCAAGGGCGTGATGCGTTCGTCCGGCAGGTAGTAGTGCGCGATGACGAGGCCGAAGGCCGGAATGATCGTTTGCAGGATGGCCGCGAGTCCCGAAGAGGTGCGTTGCTCGCCCCAGAAGAGCAGGCCGTAGTTGACCGTGAAGGCCATCACGCCCGTCAGCGCGATGAGCAGCCAGTCGCGCCGCTCGCGCGGCAGAGGCACGCGCCGCACTTTGATCACCACGAGCAGGATCGCGGCGGCGATCACGAAGCGCACGCCCGCGAACGTGAACGGCGGCAAATCTTCAAGGCCGAGCTTGATGAACAGCCACGTCGAACCCCAGATCAGACACAGTATTAACCAGACGATAACGGGTGCGCTCATCGAATATCACACATGCTCAAAATTACCATCATAGCGACTGCTCCGTTGTCTGCTTTTCTCTGTGCATCCTCTGTGTCCTCTGTGTCTCTGTGGTGAGTGCCTTAGAGAAGCATTCACCACAGAGACACAGAGGACACAGAGGATGCACAGAGGAAAGCAGATGCATAGAGACTCTCGAATTAATTCAGTCCGCCCCTTCGGTCGCCCAGTAATCCGGCCTCTCCACCGTCGCGGGATCGCGTCGCTCCATCCAGCGTTCGGGACGCTGCAACTCGTGGAAGCCCAACCAGCGATAAAGTTCGTGCGCGTCCTTCGTCGCCAGCACCCAGCGGCGAAACCCTTGCAACTCCGTATGACCGATCATCACTTCGCCGAGCCACTTGCCGAGACCCCGCCCGCGAAACTCTTCCAGGATGAACACGTCCGCGATCCACGCGAACGTCGCGTAGTCCGTAATCACGCGCGCGAACCCGACTTGACGCTCGCCTCGATAAATTCCGAACGCCAGCGAATGCTCGATGGAGCGCTCCACCACTTCGCGCGGACGACCCGTCGCCCAGTAAGAACTCTCGCTCAGAAAGCGGTGAATCAGTTCGACATCCAAACGCGCGCGATCCGTGCTGATGACAAACTCGCCCCGCTGCCATTCCCCGCTCATCTCGCCTCTCCCTCCGCGCCGGCATCCGCGCTCACTCGCTCCCGCGTGTAATTCACAACATGCGGCGGCGGCTCGACGCCTTCAGGCAGGCGCACGTCGGCGACCGGCTCACCGGCCACGAGACGTAGCGGCACGACGCCCGCCCAGACCTCCAGCGCGTAATCCTCTTCGTCGTCAACGGGCGGCCCCGTGCGCACCTTAGCCGACGCCTCCGTGAGCGGGAGCGCGAGCACCATCGTCGCACGCATCTCGCCTGCGGTCGGCTGCCGCACTTCCGCCCAACGACCCGGCGCGAGGTGTTCCGTCAAAGCGCGCAACGCTTCCAGTTTCTCCGCTGCCTCTTCCACCACAACGGCGCGACCGAAGACCACCACCGACCTGTAATTCATCGAATGATGAAAGGCCGAACGCGCCATCACCATCCCGTCAAGAAGCGTTACAGTAACGCACACTTCAACGCCCTCGCGCAGCGTGCGCAGCATCCGGCTGGCCTGCGAGCCGTGAATATAGAGCGTGTCCCCGCGCCGCGCGTAGCCGGTCGGGATGACGAACGGCTGACCCTCGACTACGAAACCGACGTGGCAGACCAACCCTTCATCCAAAATCCCGTAAACGCTCTCGCGTTCATAGACGCCGCGTTTCGGCAGACGCTTCACGGAGCTTTTCCCCGTCGGCGTAAAACTATCCATCGCTACACATCACCTCACACTTTGAGACAACTGAATCCGGCGGCGACCCGTCAGCCCGATTGGACTACCCGATACGCACATTGGCATCCGCGAGGTTTGAAATATAAGCTGCTAAACAAAGCTATCTTAGTTTTCCCCGCGCTCTGCGCAAATAGCCAATTTGCAATTGGCACTTGAGCCGTCGCGGACTCATGCCTTATGCTGCGCGGGCGATGAACTATGCGAAGTTGAAATTCAAACGCGGCGACGCACGCGCCATCTACAGTCAACTGGTCGAGGCTCTGGAGTCGGCCATCGACCGCGAAGACCTGACGGCGGGCGCGCGTCTCCCCTCCGAGCGCGCGCTGGCCGTCCAACTCAAGTTGAGCCGCACGACGGTCGTTAACGCCTACCGCGAACTCGAAGCACGCGGCCTCCTGCGCAGCCACGTCGGGCGCGGCACGTTCGTCTGCGCGCGCCCCGAACCGACCGACGCGCCGTTCGCCTGGCGCGGCAAAGTCTCGGCCTTCGCCCAACTCAGCGCCGATCCTTCCTTGCGCAATCTGCACCTCGACGCGATGGACTCGCGCCTCATCTCCTTCGCCGCGGGCATCCCCGCCATCGAATGCTTTCCGCTGGCAGACTACCGGCGGCTCATGGAGCAGATGTTGAAGGACGAGAGCGACACCGTGCTCGGACTCGGGCCGACCGAAGGACAAGCCCCCCTGCGCAAAGCCATCGCCGCGCGCATACGCACGCGCCCCGAACGCGTGCTCATCCTCTCCGGCTCGCAGCAGGGACTCGATCTCATCGCGCGCTGCCTGATAGACGCGGGTGACACGGTCGTGCTCGACCGCCCGGGCTACGTCGGCGCGATCCAGACGTTTCGCGCGGCGGGCGCGAAGCTCGTCGGCTGGGACACCGTGCGCGCAGACCTCGACGAACTCGAAGACCTCATCCTGCGCTACCGGCCTAAACTGCTCTACACCAACCCGACCTTCCAGAATCCGACGGGCAAAGTTCTCTCCCTGCGCGAACGGCGCGATCTCCTGCGCCTCGCCGTGCGCTACCGCATCCCCGTCATCGAAGACGACCCCTACCGCGACAGCTACCTCGACGCGCAGCCGCCGCCGCCCTCGCTCTACGAACTCGACGAGCACAACATCGTCATTCACCACAGCACCTTCTCCAAAGTGCTCGCGCCGGGTTTGCGCCTCGGCTGGCTCGCCGCGTCGGAGTATGTCGTCGATCAACTCGCGCTCATCAAGCAGCGCGAAAACCTTTTCACGGAAGGCTTGAGCCAGCTGGTCGTCGCGGAGTTTATGCGAAGCGGTCTGTTCGACGATCATCTAGCCAAGCTCAGGCGCGAGCACGCGCTCAGGCGCGACCGCATGAGCGACGCGCTCGCGCGCCACCTGCCAGCGCGACTTTTAACCTACGCGCGACCGAAAGGCGGACTCTATTTCTGGTGTCGTCTGGGACATGGCTTGAGGGCGCGACAACTTTTGCAGGGGGCGATGGCCGCAGGCGTCGTCTTCGCCAACGGCGAGATTTTCTACGCCGACGAGGCCGGGGCGCACGAACTGCGCCTCTGCTTCGCAAGCCAGACGGCGGACAGGATCGAGGAAGGGATCAAACGGCTGGCCGCGAGTTTTAAGTCGCAGCACGAAATCCACGCGCCGCACGAAGAGAGTTTGATGCCGATAGTCTGAGCGAGAAAAGAAACGATGAAGTAGGAACGCGGAACGATGAAGTAAAAGCAAGTTGTTTTTACTTCATCGTTCCGCGTTCCTACTTCATCGTTTTCACTGAATCTTAATCAGCGCTTTGTTGCTCGGTGTGTTGCGCACGTTGATGCTGACCGAGACATCGCCCGCGTTTGCCAACTCAGCCGGTAAGACTACGACCACCTGCGTCACACGCTCGTAATCGGGAACGTTGCCCGCGTGTTCCACCGTCAGAGGATAGATACGCTGCTGCGCGTCTTCCGTCTGCGCCGTCACGACTTCGCCCGCCGCGAGATTCACGTTGTAGGCGAACAGCATCACGCGCGTGCGCCCGTCGAGGCTGAAGTTGCGCGTCGAGTTGACGGAGAAAGGCTCGCGCGTGCGCGTCACGGAGTCGAGCGCAATGGCGCGCGTCGAATTCCATTCGGTGAGGAGTTGGGGCGTGGAGACGAAATTCGTCCTCGGACGGAGCAAGAAAAGTCCCTGCTCGATGCCGCTCACGGCGACGACGCCGCTTTTGAAGAAGGGGTAATTGCTCCACGTGCCGTTAAAGGCCGGAAGGTCGTCAACCGGATAGATGTCGAAATAGCCGACCTCTTTCAGGTTGGCCGTGCCCGCGCCGCTGATGTCTAGCACGCGCAGGCCGCTGCGGTAGTTGGATTGATAAGCGTAGCGACCGAGTATGTAGAGGTTGTGGTCAATCGCCGTGTTCGCGCTTTCGTGGGTACCCGTCAGGGAGGGCGCGTCGAGGTCTGAGACGTTGAAGATGTGCGTGCGCGTCTTCGTCTTCAGCTTTTGCTCGTCGAGTTCGTCGTCCACTAAAAACAGGGATTGGTCGTCGGTCAGCCAGCCCTGATGCGTGTAGGCGCTGCCCGTATAAGTCGTACGCGATATCTGGCGGGGCGCTTTTTTGTCCGTGACATCAACGATGGTCAAAGTGTCTTCGTTGGAATTGAAGCAGACCTCGCGGTTGCGGTAGGCCGCGTCGGGGCCGCGATAGATGACGCACTGCGAATCGTGCGTGTAGCCGTCGGCGTCGAAGCATCCGGCGAAAGTCGGACTCGCCGGGTTGTTCACGTCCAGGATGTGCAGGCCGCGCGCGCACTTGTTGGCCGCCGGATCGGCGTAGGCGGTCACGCCGTTGACGTACGCGAAGCCCGTCTCCTCGTTGATAGTGATGGTGTGCGCGCGGCTGAAACCGTTGTAGTGCGCCGTCTCGGTGAAAGTGGCGGGCGGCGCGCCGACGTTGCGCAACTGCGTGAGGTCGAAGACCTGCATTCCGTGATTCGCCGCCTCGCTCACGATGAAGGCGTGGTTGCCGTAAACTTTAACGGCGCGCCATATCGAATCGACGCTGTGCGTGGGCAGCTTGCCCAGGAAGACGGGTTGTTCCGCGTTGCTGATGTCGACGAAGGCCGTCCCGTTGGACAGACCCATGAGCGCATATTCTTTCTTGGTGAGCGGATCGGTCCAGCCCCACACGTCGTTGCCCGTGCCGCCGCCCATGCTCGCGAGCGGGAGGAACGATGCGAGGTCAACATTTTGACAGGGGAACGTGCCCGCCATTCCGTTCACGCAAGGCGTCAAGCCCATCGCCGAAAGAGCCTGCCCGCCCACTTGTCCGTTGCCGCCCTCGCCGACCCCGTGTTTGTCGCCGTCGTGATACGCTGCGCCCGAAGGCGGCAGCGACACGAGCAAGGCAAGCGCGCACGAAAACAGCAGTAGGAAAACTAACGCGTATAACTTTTTGCTTGTCATGGTTCTACTTCTTATTGAGAGATTCGGAAACTTACTTCAACAAAGTCTGCGCGGTGTTCGCCGGAGAGGCCAGCATCGCGCAGCTATTTTTGTGCGGGCGGCGGAAGCGGGTGCGTCGTGTCGAGCGCGATCTTCCGGCGGCCTGCGCGGTCGCGCTTCCAGATGCGCGCGTAGTAGCCCTGCTCCGACGCAGATGACGCGCCGCCCGCCTTCAACTCGTAACGCCCGAAAGTGTAGCCGAGATCGTTCGACTGCGCGACATCTGCTTTGAAAGGCAGGCCCGAGAGCATCATAAACTGTTTTCCCGATAGAAACGAGCCGATGGCGTCTCTATTCGTCAGAGGGAAGATGCCGTTGCGATGCAGGCGGGCTTCGTCGCCGAGATGCGCCTGAAACGCTTTCGCCGCGCCGCGCACGCTGGCCTCGCCGATAAAGTCTCGATCAGTTTTCAACAGAGCCGCGCGTTCCTGTGCGAGGTTCGCGTTAGCGCCCGACGCTTCCGTGGCAGTAGACGTTTGCCGAGCCACTTGAAGGCGGAGCGCGTCGGGCGCGGGGTCTGTGTACAAATTGAAGATGCAAAAAATGGCGGGAGAGATGCGTCGGCGGACTCCGAAAGTTTGCAAACGCACGACGCTCAGGCACTCTGCCTTACGCGTGCTGCAAGCGCGCTTCGGCGAGTTGGTCTGCGGCCTTGTAAGTGGCGATGCCGCCGCTCTGCGCGAGCCGGAAGATTTCCAGCAGCGTGTCGTAGATGGCTTCGACTTTCGCGCGCGACTCGGCCTGCGCCCAGCCGAGCAGTTCGATGCAGCCGTTGATGACTCCTCCGGCGTTGGCCGCGTAGTCGGGCGCGTAGAGAATATTGCGTGCGGCCAGCGCCTCGCCGTGCCGCGCGTCGAGCAGTTGATTATTCGCCGCGCCGCTGACGATCTCGACTTTGAGTTGCGGGATGGTCTCGTCGTTCAATATGCCGCCGAGCGCGCAGGGCGCGAAGATGTCCGCCTCGACCGCGTAAATCTCTTCCGGCCTGACGCGCTCCGCACCGCATTCATCCATCACGCGTTCGACACGTTCGCCGTCAACATCAGTCACGATCAACTTCGCTCCGGCCTCGTGTAATTCTTTCGCCAGAAAATATCCGACGTGGCCGCAACCCTGTAAGGCCACGCGGCGTCCGTCAACGTCGTCCGTCCCCCAGCGATGCCGCGCGGCGGCCTGCATCGCGCGAAAGACGCCGCGCGCCGTCACGGGCGAAGGATCGCCCGAGCGATCCGCGAGACCGCCGACATGCTCCGTCTCCAAACGCACGTACTCCATATCCGCCGTGCTCGTCCCGACATCTTCCGCCGTGATGTAACCGCCGCCGAGCGTTTCGACGAAGCGCCCGTGCGAACGAAAAAGTTCCGCGCGACGCGTCGTGCGGTTGTCGCCGACGATGATCGACTTGCCGCCGCCGAAAGGAAGTCCGGCCAGAGCGTTCTTGTAAGTCATGCCGCGCGAGAGTCGCAGCACGTCCACGAGCGCGTCCGTCTCGCTCGCGTAGTTCCAGAAACGCGCGCCGCCGAGTGCGGGGCCGAGTCGCGTGTTGTGAATCGCGATGATGCCGCGATAGCCGCTCGCCTCGTCGCGGCAACCGACGACGCGCTCGTGATCCGTTCCGGTGTTGTGTTCGATGATTTCCATTCTTCAACCAGAGGAAAAATTATTGACGGCGAAATTGTTCACGATGCGCCGCACCTTAAAACGCGCGTCTCCCGGAACGCACACGCCGCACGGAGAAGCGGCTCGCTCGCGCCATCTTATTTAGCGGCGGCCAAAGAATAAATAGCCAATTTGCGATTGGCACTGTAAGAGGTAGGAGGGCGAATTCAAGCCCCGGCGCTCAGATGCGCAGCGTGTTCCAGATGAAGGTGAAGGCGTGTTCGCTGCGCTCGACGAGAAAGGACCAGCCGTGCACGCCGGGCGCGAGCGTGTATTCGTGCGCGACGCCGCCGGCTTTGAGCGTGTCCGAGAGTTTTTGATTGCCGCGCTCGAAGCCGTAGCGGTCGCTCTGGCCGATGTCGAAGTAAATCTTGAGGCGCTTGATTTGCGCGGCGTTCGTGCGCGCCAGGTGGAGCGGGTTGTTGGCCTGAAAGAAGGCCGCGTCGGGCGGCGAGCCGAAGAGTTTGGTGGCGAGATCGTAGCGATACTTCCCGCCGCGATCTTCGGGCGACTTCGGCGGCTGCGGCAGTTCGTCGAAGAGCGCGGCGCTGTGCGCGGCGACGCCCGCGAAGAGTTCGGGATGTTTGAAGGCGATGAGGAGCGCGCCGTAGCC
>DATHBB010000028.1:0-7595 GCA_035296385.1 Pyrinomonadaceae bacterium
TCCGTAAATTTACGCCAGACTTTGTCGGGACAGACGTTTCGGACAAAGAAACTTTTTCTTGTACGGCGGGTATGTTACCGCCGCCGTGCGCGGAAAAGCAAGATGGAAAAAAGGGATGAGTGCGGAGGGATGAGGGATGAACGAAGAAAAGCGCTCAATTTATTGAATGTTTTATTCATCCCTCATCCCTCCGCACTCATCCTTTTAGTATCAGCCGCCGGTCTCCGGCGCGGCGTGTGATGCGCGCGCGGTCGAGGTATTCGAGCAGCGGGATGGCGTACTTGCGCGAGACGCCGGCCAGGTCTTTGAACGCGGCGACATCAATCAGGCGTTCGGGTTCGTGGCGCGCGGCGTACTCGCCGAGAGTTTCGACGAGGCGCGCGAGTGCGTCGCGGTGTATGAGGAGGTCGCCCGTGACGCGCACGAGCGCGCCGGAGTCTATCAACAGTTGCAGAATTTTGCGCGCGTGTTCGCGCGTCGCTGCCTGCTTGCCCGCCGTAGCGGTAGCGGCGACGGCGCGTGTGAGCGCGTCGTCGAAGGTCGGGGCTTCGAGCGCGGCCTCGCGGTAAATTCGTTCGAGGCTCGCTTGCAGTTCGGCGTCCGCGCCGGAGAGCGCGAGCGTGTGCGAGGCGGCGCGCACGGTGTCGCGTTCGGAGACGAGCACGCCCGCGCTTTCGGCCTCTGCGAGCACGGCGCGAAAAAGTTCCGGCGCGACGCGTGCGAACACGCGCTCGCGCAAAGTTTCGCGTGCGAGGCCGCGCTGCAAAGGCTCGCGGCGGTGATGCGCTTCCACTTCCGCGCGCGCGGCTTCGATGAAGTTCTCAAAAATCTTCCGCCCCACATAGACGCCCTCGGCTTCCACCAGCGCACCGCGCACGCCGTCCGAACCTTTCGTGGTCGCATCTTTTAACGCCGCGTCGAGCGTCTCGTCGCGCCAGCCCGTACGCGCCGCGAGGTCTGCGTGCCTGAGACCCGACTCGCCCGCCGCTTCGACGTAGAGCGAGACGCGCGCCGCCTCCGTGTCCGCCTCCGTGAGTGCAACTAAACGCGCACGCGCTTCTGTGCGCGCGCGTCCGCGATACTTCGAGGCGAAGGCGTCGAGCACGCGTCCTCCGGAGACGGTGCGTTGCGGCGAGTAAGAGCGAATGATGAAGCGTTCATCGGGGAGCGCGACGACGGGCGATTCCAGACGCAACTGCGCGAAGCCGCGCGCGCCCGCCTTGATCTCGCCCGCTTCCTCCAACACCTGCACGCGCGCCAGCACCTCCGCCGCGCCGAGATGCACGCGCACGCGCGCACGCGAACGCAGGGCGCGCGGCGCTGAGGGCAACACTTCCAACTCCACGTCGATCATCTGCGTCGCGCGCAGACGCCCGGCGGGCGCGAGCGTCATCCCGCGTTCGATGTCGGACGCGTCAACGCCGCCCAGATTGATCGCCGTGCGCTGTCCGGCGGCGGCACGCGTCGTCGCGCGCCCGTGAACTTGCAGCCCGCGCACGCGCACACGCGAGCCTGCGGGCAGCAACTCCAACTCCTGCCCCTCCGCGATCTCGCCCGCGACGAGCGTGCCCGTCACGACCGCGCCGAAACCGCGCATCGTGAACGCGCGATCCACCGGCAGACGCGCCACTGCGCGCGTCGAACGCGCCGGAACTTGTGCCGCCACTTCAAGCAATTTTTGTCGCAACTCGTCGAGACCCGCGCCCGTGCGCGCGCTCGCGGCGACGACGGGCGCGGCCTCCAAAAATGATCCGGCGACCAACTCCTGCGCGTCGAGGCGTACGAGTTCGAGCAACTCTTCGTCCACGGCGTCCGTCTTCGTGATGACGACGAGGCCGGAGTTGACGCCGAGCAGTTTACAGATGTCGAAGTGTTCGCGCGTTTGCGGCATGACGCCCTCGTCGGCGGCGATGACGAGGGCGACGGCGTCGAGGCCGTGCGCGCCCGCGAGCATGTTCTTGACGAAGCGTTCGTGGCCGGGCACATCGACGAAGCCGACGCGCACGTCGCCGCCGAGCGGGAGTTCGGCGAAGCCGAGGTCAATCGTGATGCCGCGACGTTTCTCTTCGGGCAGGCGATCCGCGTCCACGCCCGTCAGCGCGCGCACGAGCGTGGTCTTCCCGTGATCGATGTGTCCGGCTGTGCCGACGATGATTGAACGCATAGTGACAAGTGACGAGTGACGAGTGACAAGATAAAACAGTAAATCGTGAATCGTAAATCGTGAATAGAGAAAACAGAGTTCTGTCTATTCACGATTTACGATTCACGATTTACGATTCACTCGCCTTCTCTCGTCACTTGTCACTCGTCACTCGTCACTGTTTTATTTGACTATCTCGAAATCGATCCACTGGGTTGCGGTCTGACGCCGCTTGCCGGGTGCCCCGTCGTTGACGACGATTTGCAGGAGGTAGGAGCCGTGCGGTGCGTCGGCGGGGAGCGTGAGCGTGCCGCCCGCGTTGAGGCGCGAGGCGTCTGTCTGCGCGCCCGCGTCGAAGGGCGTTTCGGGCGTGGTGAGTATTTCGCGACCTCCGCGGAAGAGCCGCGCCTGTGTGGTCAGACGCGGGCGCGCGTCGGCGCGTTCGAGGCGCGGGTTGTAAATAACGTAGGAGTAGGCGAGCGTCGCGCCGGGGCGGAAGTGGCGCAGCGAGAGGTGCGAGGGCGAAGGCACAGGCGCGAGCGCGGCTTCGGCGCTTGCGCCGGGTGGCAGCGTCGGTGAGCCGTTCGCGACGGCTTCGCCGAGCACAAGGCCGGAGAGCGCGAACTGTTTATTGCGCACATCGGGCACTTCGATGAACTGCCCGCTCGCGCCCATCCGACCCGAAGCCGCGTCGCGCACGACGATGCGCAACTGGTAAGCGCCCGCCCGTTTGACGGGCACGTCGGCGCTGTAGCTGAGGCCGTGCAACATGATGTGACGGAAGGTGTCGGGGCCGATGCGGACGGTGTGCGTGCGGTTGAACTCGTCCGCGATGCGACCGTCCTCGCCGATGGTGACGGCGGCTGCGTCGAGCACGACCTTCTTGAAGTTGTTCGGTTCGTCTGTGAAGGTGATGTCCTGCGCGTTGATGTGCAGGAGCGAGCGCACGAAAGAACCCGCGCGCGGGTCGTTGCCGAAAAACGACGTGAGTTGCACGCGCACGTCCGCGCCGCCGACGGGCGAGGCGAGCGCGGCGATGAGTTGGCGGTCGCCGCTGCCCTGTGTCTTCGGCACGGTCTCGCCGCCGTCGGGCAGGCTGAAGAAGCCGCTGCGCGAACGCACTTTCAGGCCGGGGCGGCGCACGCGCACTTTGATGTCGTGAAACCGCTTGCCTTTGAACGTATCCTCCGTCGGGCGATAACCGATGAGGTAATAGCCGCGCTCGTCTTCAAACACGCGACGAAGCGCGAGGTTGAGATCGTTTTTCGAGTGGATGAAGTGACCGCCCGTGTTCTCGGCCATGAAGTTGAGGCCGTTCTGCGACTCGAAGAAGGCCGCGCCACGCCCCGCGCGCAGGGCACTCGTGTCGCCGGGCGCGACATCGTCCTGCGCCGAGATGTGATACGGGTTGACGACGCCGCGCGCGTCAATCGTGTTGATGACGACCGAAGAGCGTGCGGCGGTGTCCACCAACTGGCGCAGCGCGTTGTAGACGCAGAGCGAGAGATCGCCCTGTCCACGTCCCAGCCCGATTGATAGCCCGTTGGAAAAATAGATGACCGACTTGCGACCGGGCAGCGACCGCATGCGTCGCACGAGGTGTGTGAGCGCGATCACAGGCGCGGCGACACGTTGACAGAAGGGGCCGACGGTGCTGTCTATGCGCTCGCGCGTCGCGCGCGTCTCGGCGCTCTCGAACCCGCCCGCGCCGCCCGGCCTCATCTTGTATGTGTCGTCTCTGCGCGCCGCCTCCACGTCGTCTGCGTCCAGGCCGGACGAGGGCAGCCAGCGCACCTTCCCGACCGCGCGCACGAGTTGGCGTTTGTCGGTCGTAAACTGCTGCAACGCCCCGCCGCTGCCGAACAGAGAGATGATGGCGACCAGATCGTTCGGCTGCACCTGCTCGTCCACATATTTTTTGAGCGCGTCGTGCACGGCGTCGGCTGTGCCGAAGGAGAGATTACCCGCGACGAGCGCCATCGTGCGGCGCACTTGTTCGGGGCGCAGTCGCGTGGGCGGCGCGGCGGGCGCGGGCGGCGCGTTCTTATCTTTCGCGGCGGGCGCGAGCGACGCGTCACGCGCGCCCGCCGCGATTGCCGGTTCGAGCGGGATGAAGGAGAGGTTGGTGATCGTTTGCGGTCGCCCGTCTTCCAGTAACTCGAAGTCTTCCGCGCGCAGGTCTGTGACGACACGCCCCTCCTTGTCCGTCACGACCGCATCCACCTGTACGAGGTTCGTCGTGATGCGCACAACTTCTTCATCGGCGGAAGGCGCGTTTTGTGAAAGCGGCGACGGCTCTGGCGTCGGGCGCGCGGCGGGCTGCTGGGATTTGCCGGATGCTATGAGAGAGAGCACGAGCGCACAACCGGCGGCGACTGAGGTGGCGACAGAGGCGGCTTTCTTCATCTTATTTTTACATCCAATTTCAGCCGGACATACCAATCATTTCGGACGAGGAATTCGCCGCTGCAAGAAGTGCAAGTCGCAAGTCGCAGGTTCTAAGTTGGAGAACCTTTCGGTCCTGAAACTTAAAACCTGAGACCCGCAACCTGAGACTCAAAACTATTTCACGATCTCGAAGTCGATCCACTGCGTCGTCGTCTGATGCTTGCCCGAGGCGAGCATGTCTGTGACGACGATCTGGAGGAGGTATTCGCCGGCTTCGAGGTTGGAGCCTAGTTTGATGCTGCCGCCGAGTTCGATGCGTTTCGGGTCGGGCAGAGGCGAGGTGAGATTGAGCGGCGCGGCCTCGCCGTCGAAGACGGGCGCGCCGTCGCGGAAGATGCGCGTCTGCGCCACGAGTTGCGGGCGTCCGCTCGTGCGGTCCAGACGCGCGTTATAGATGGCGTAGGCGAAATCGAGCGTGGAGTTCGGGCGGAAGCGGCGCACGGCGGGACTCGCGAGCGAGGCCGCGCCGCCGTCGCCCGCCGCTTGCGGCTGCTGCTCGCGCGCGCCCGACGCCGCGTTGCTGTTGTCGTTCGCCTTGAGGCCGCTCACGACGAGGCCGGAGAGCGCGAGCCGGTTCTTTTTCAGATCGGGCACTTCGATAAACTGGCTGGCCGACCCCGTGCGCTCGGTCGCCGTGTCGCGCACGGCCATGCGCAACTGGTAAGCGCCCGCCTGTTTGATTGGCACGATGAAGGAATAGACGAGGCCGTCGCGCAGGGCTTTCTGGTAAGCCTCCTCGCGCATGGTGAGCGTGCCCGTCTGGTCGCGGCTGTCTACGACGCGCCCGTTGTCCGTGTAGGTCACGCCCGCCACGTCGAGCACCGCTTTGTAAGTGCCGTCCGCCTGTTTGTTGAACTTCAGATCGCTCCCGTTGATGTGCATGAGCGTCGTCATAAACGACCCACTCTGCTCGTTGTTGCCGAAGATCGCCGTGAGACGCAGGCGCACATCGGGCGCGGCGAAAGGCGAGACGAGCGCGCTGAGCAACTGTTGCTCGCGCGTGCGGCGCACGGGGCGCGCGTCCTCGTCGCGGACGCCGTAGAAGCCCCTACGAGTACGCACGCGCAGGCCGGGTCGCTTCACCTTCACGTCGAAGGTGTGATAGCGGCGATTGAAGGTCGTGCCTTCGGGACGATAGCCGATGAGGTAGTAGCCTTTTTGATCTTCGACGATGCGACGGACGCCACGAGAGAGATCGTTGCTATTCCTGATCAGGAAGCCGCCCGTCTGCTGCGAGAGGTAATTGAGTCCGCCCTGCGTGTCGAATATCTCGAAAGAGCGGTTGCTCTGCGCACGGTCGAGGGCTTCCAGATTCATGCCCTCCGTGTCGTCTTCGCCGCTGAAACCGGGCGCGACGAGGCCGCGCGCGTCAATCGTATAGACGACGACCGAGGCGCGGTTGGCGAGTTCGGTCAACCCGCGCAGCGCCTGAAAGACGCGCGCGTTGCTCGGCCCGCGATCACTCATGCGCAGCGAGAAGCCGTCGGAGAAGAGCGTCACGGATTTTCGCCCCGGCAATTCGCGCATGCCGCGCACGACGAAGTTGATCGCGCCGAGCGTGCCGACGGCGAACAAATCCTCGCGAAACTGTTCGATCTCGCCCGCCGGGTCGCCCTCGCCGCCGCCGATGTCTTCGCCCCCCATCGAGATGCGGTTCTGCGGCTGTGAGCCTTGCCTGATCGGCGCGAAGGCGGAGACGCGCCCCGCCAGATTCCACTTCACGCGGTCGATGGCGGCGTGCAACTGCCGCTTGTCGGAGGTGAACTGCTGCAACGCGCCCATCCCTGCGCTCGTGCGTATGATGGCGACCAGATCGTTCGGCTGCATCTGTTCGTCTACGAACTTCCTCAGCGCGCCGCGCACCGCGTCCGTGCTCCCGAACGAGAGTCCGAGATCATCTACGACGAGCGCCATCGTGCGGCGCACCTGTTCGGGACGCAGGCGGCGCGCGGGCGGCGCGTTTCTGCCCGCTCCGGTCGGGCGCGATGTTGAGGCGGCGGCGGGCGCATTGGTGAGCGGGGCGGATTCGTTCATGACGTAGGAGAAGTTCGTGATCTTCTGCTGTCGCTTGTCCTCGTAGACTTCAAAATCTTCCGCCGTGAGGTCTGTGATCTGATTCCCTTTTTTATCGACGACGACCACGTCCATCTGCACGAGGTTCGTGGTGATGCGCACCACGTCGTCCTCGTCGTCTTGCGCGACGGAAGAGGAAGCGGGCGGCGCGGTCTCTCTCGGCTGCTGCGTTTGAGGCACAACGATTGGCGGGCGCTGCTGCGGCGGCGCTTGTTGTGCGCGGGCATGTGCGGCGAACGAGGAGATGAGGAGCGAGATCGAGAGTGCGAGCGAGGTGGTTTTCTTCATGAGTAAATCTCCTCCGGGGCAGTTGAAATCGAGCGTCTGCCTGTCAATCATCATAGAGGTTGCTTCGCTGGATTTCCGCAAGTGAGTGTGCGATGCTCTGCTGCGTCATCAAAACAACTTGAACGGAGATTATTATGCCAGAGCAAGCTAAAAACGGCGACACCGTGCGCGTACACTACACGGGGCGTCTGGAGACGGGCGAGACGTTCGATTCGTCCGCGGGCGGCGACCCTTTCGAGTTCACGGTCGGCGCGGAGGAGACCATCGCGGGCTTCGAGGAGGGCGTGCGCGGGATGGAGGTGGGCGAGCGCAAGACGGTCGAGATCGAGGCCGAGAACGCCTACGGGCAGCACATACCTGCGCGCGTGCAGGCCATTGATCGCTCCATCATCACCGAGAGCCTCGGGCAAGAGCCGGAGGTCGGCATGGCGCTCGCGATGCAGATCGAACCCGGCCAGCAAATCCCCGTCACCATCGTCGAAGTCACCGACACGCACGTCACGCTCGACGCCAACCACCCGCTCGCCGGCGAGAAACTCATCTTCGACATCGAACTCGTCGAGATCAAATGAGCCGCGAAAGAATTGATCCATTGATACATCGGTTCATTGATTCGATGAAGTAATGAACCGACGCATCAATG
>DATHBB010000029.1:0-3795 GCA_035296385.1 Pyrinomonadaceae bacterium
AAGAGATCAAACAATTATCCATAGCCGAGCGCGTCGCGCTGATCGAGACGATTTCGCGCAGTTTGCGCAAGGACCTGGAAGCGGGACAGGACGCAGCTTCAATCTCTACTTCAAATAATGCCGAAGTGTCTGGCGAAAGCGAACGCGAGCGTAAAATCGCCGCTATCCGGCGGTTGCGCGGCATCGCTAAATTCGATGGCGAGCCGCCTTCGGACGAAGAGTTGAAGGAAGACTATGTCAACTACCTGACGGAGAAATACTCCTGATGCGTGTTCTGCTCGACTCCGACGTGGTGCTCGACTTCGTGTTGGAGCGAAAGCCTTTTGTTGAAGCCGTCGGCGAGTTGTTTGAACTTATCGCGCAAGGCGCGTGCGACGGGTACATCTCCGGCATCACTCCGGTCAACGTCTTCTACCTCGTGCGGAAAGCTAAGGGTGTTGACAAAGCGAGACAGGCAATCGGCGACCTGCTCATCGCCTTTCAGGTTTGTGCCATCACTCACACTGTTCTCGAAGACGCATTCGCGTCGCCCTTCGCCGACTACGAAGACGCGGTGCAACACGCGAGCGCGGCGGCTATAGGTCTCGACGCGATTGTCACGCGCAATCTGGACGACTATAAAAACGCCTCGTTACCCGTTTATTCCCCGACCGATTTTCTCAATCACATGAAAGCACAATCATAAACCCGTGCGTTTTCCGCAGACATTCATAGACGATCTCAGACGGCAGGCGGACATCGTGCGCGTGGTGCAGGATTATGTGTCTTTGAAGAAGAAGGGCGCGAACTGGATGGCGTGCTGCCCGTTTCATCAGGAGAAGACGCCTTCGTTTTCGGTCAACCCGTCGAAGGATATTTTTTATTGTTTCGGTTGCCAGAAGGGCGGGAGCGTCTTCAATTTCGTGATGGAGATGGAGCGCGTATCGTTTCCCGAAGCGATCAAGATCGTGGCGGAGAAGGTGAACATGCCGCTGCCCGCGATGCAGGACGACAGCCGTTATGAAGCGCGTCGGAAGGAAGCGGACGAGGTTGTCGAACTCAACTCGTGGGCGTTGGAATGGTGGGAATCGCAACTCGCGGAAGGCAACGCGGAAGCGAAGGCGGCGCGCGACTATGTCGAAGCGCGCGGCATTACGGAAGAGACGCGCCGGACTTTCCGGCTCGGCTACGCGCCCGACAGTTGGGACGGCCTCGGTTCGTACTTGAAACGCAAGGGGGCGAGCGCGGGGCAGATCGAGCGGAGCGGTCTCGTGGTTAAAAAAGACGCGGGCGGATTTTATGATCGTTTTCGCGGGCGACTGATCTTCCCGGTGCTCGACGCGCAAGGGCGTGCCGTCGCGTTCGGCGGGCGCGTTATGCAAACGGGCGAGCCGAAGTATCTCAACTCGCCGGAGACTGCGGCCTACACGAAGGGGCGGCATCTCTACGGTTTGCACCAGACGCGCGACGACATCAGGCGCAAGAAGTTTGCGATTCTGGTCGAAGGTTATCTCGATCTGATCATCCCTTACCAGTTCGGCGTGCGGAACGCGGTGGCGAGTCTGGGGACGGCGCTGACGCCGGAGCAGGCGAAGTTGTTGGGGCGGTTTGCGCGCCGCGTGGTCGTCAATTATGATGGTGACAGGGCTGGCGTCTCGGCTGCCAAGCGCGCCATCGAAACTCTCCTCGCCGAAGATTTTGACATCAAGGTGTTGGTGCTCCCCGAAGGCGCCGACCCCGACGAGTTCATCAAGGCGGCGGGCGTCGAGGCGTACAACGAGCGGCGCGGCGCGGCGCTCCCCCACATACAATTCGTGCTCGATCAAGCGATGCGGGATCGCAACCTCCGTCGCCCGGCTGACAAGGCCGAGGCCGTCGAAGAAGTGCTCCCGTTTCTGCGCGCTGTGCGCAACAAAATTCAGAAGCGCGAATATTTTGACATGACGATGGACGCGCTGCGGGTCGAAGAACCCGCGCTCCGCCGCGAACTCTGGCAGACCATCGCCAGGCCGTCTGCGGCGGCGCAGGGAAACGCGGCGGACGCTTCAACGATGCAAGAGAAAGTCGCGCGCGCGGAGAGCGCGCCGCTCACCGTCGCGGAACAGCGTCTGCTCGAACTGCTCGTCCACGATGCGGAGTTGCGCCGCATACTTCTGCCGCGCATCGAGCCGGACGACTACGAAGACTTGCCGACCGCGGGCGTCTTCGGCGCGCTCAAGGAGTTGGAAGCGGCGGGCGAGGCGGTTGACTTCACGACGCTCGGCGCGCGCACGGAGAGCGATCCTGTGGCGTCCGACCTCGTGCCGCTCCTCCTGATGAGCGAACCTGCGCGCGAAGAGGGCGAGGCAACGGACGACGTGCAGGCCGAAGCCGAAAGCTGTCTGTTGACGCTTCGCCTGATGCGCGTCGAGCGGCGTCTGAAAGACCTCGCGCTTGAGATCACGGCTGCCGAGCGCGCGGGCGACACGGAGCGACGCGACCGCCTCGTGATGGAAAATCTGACGTGGACGCGGCGACGGAGCGCGCTGCTTCCGCGTTGAGCGGCGCGGCGGGCGCGCGTGAGACGTAATTCTTTTGAATCCATCCGGAGCGACGGGAAATTGGTGAGCATGGAAGAGAAAGATCAAGACGATGTGGTGCAGCGTTTGTTGGAGCTTGGCGGCGACAAGAAGTACTTGACGTTCGACGACCTCAACCGCGCGTTGCCCGACAGCGTCGTCTCGCCCGACGACATCGAGGACGTGCTGCAAAAGTTGGACGGCGCGAACATCATCGTCTCCGATTCCGACGAGCGCCTCATCGAACAGGCCGCGCAGTCAGCCGCCTCAACCCCCGAATCGCCCGAAGACGAAGAGGCGCTCGACGAAGACGAAGCGAACCTCGATCTCTCCGCGGGGCTGGTGGACAAGACGAACGACCCCGTGCGCCTGTACCTGCGTGAGATGGGCGTCGTCCCGCTGCTCACGCGCGAGGGCGAAGTCTCAATCGCCAAGCGCATCGAGCGCGGCCAGACGAAGACGCGCAAAGCCATCTCGCGCTCGCCGATTGCCGTCGGCGAACTTTTGCGCATCGGCGACGATCTGGCGTCGATGAAGATCAGCATACGTGATGTCGTCACCTTCTCCGAGCAGGCGGAACTCACGGGCGTCGAAGACAAGGCCGAGGAGTATTACCAGTGGACGACCGAAGGGATCGAGAATATCCGCAAGCACTTCAAGGCGGGACTCAAGGAGTGGGAGCGGCTGCGCGCCGAGCAGAAGTTGACGCGCGACAAGATGCCGAAGAAGTTGATGCGGCTGCGCCGCAAGGTCGCGCGCACGCGCCTTGAGATCGCGCAGGAGATCGGTCAGTTGAACCTGACGGAGCGGGCGCGCCAGCGCATGATCGGCGCGATTCGCGCCGTCGCCAAAGAGGTGCGCACGGCCGAACGCGATATAGACAAATATACCGAACGGCTCGGCAGGCGGCGCATCAAGCCGGAAGAGGAGCGCGATTACAAGCGGCACATCGCGGCGGCGCGGCGCAAGCTCCAGCAGGTCGAAGCGGAGACGCTCATCTCGCCCGTCGAGATCAAGCGTTCGCTACAGTCAATCGTCGTGGGCGAGCACGAGACGGGACAGGCCAAGCGCGAACTGATCGAAGCTAACCTGCGTCTCGTCGTCTCGATTGCCAAAAAGTACACGAACCGCGGCTTGCAGTTTCTCGACCTCATCCAGGAGGGCAACATCGGTTTGATGAAGGCCGTTGATAAGTTTGAATATCGCCGTGGTTATAAGTTTTCGACCTATGCGACATGGTGGATCCGTCAGGCGATCA
>DATHBB010000030.1:0-44843 GCA_035296385.1 Pyrinomonadaceae bacterium
GCCTATCCGAACTTCGTGGACTGGCGCGAGCAAAACCAGACGCTCGAACAACTCGGCGCTTTTCGCGGCGCGAATTACGTCCTGACCGGCGTGGGCGAACCGGAACGACTCGACGGGCGGCAAATCTCCGCCGGTTTCTTCAACGTGCTCGGCGTGGCTCCGGCCATCGGGCGCAACTTCTCGCCCGAAGAGGATAAGCCCGGCGCAAACCCCGTCGCACTCATCAGTCACGGTTTCTGGCAGCGACGTTTGGGGAGCGACCCTTCCATTATCAACAGGCCGTTGCTCCTGAACGGTGAAAGCTACACTGTGATCGGCGTGTTGCCGCAGACGTTTGAATGGCAGTCGCCGGTAGATGTCTGGACTCCCATCGGCCTGCGCTCGGATCAGGTGAACATGACGGAGCGCGGCAATCATCCGGGCATTTACGTGCTGGGGCTGTTGAAGCCGAACGTCTCGGTTGAAGCGGCGCGCACCGACATTAAAGCTATCGCCGAGCGACTCGCGCAGCAGTATCCGCAGACGAACGGCGGCAACAGCGCGGTCGTTGACAGCTTGCAGGATCGCGCCGTGGAAGACATTCGCCCCGCGCTCCTGATCCTGCTCGCGGCGGTCGGCATGGTGCTGCTGATAGCGTGCGCCAACGTCGCCAATTTACTTTTGGCTCGCGCCGCCTCGCGCTCCAAGGAGATCGCTATTCGCACGGCGCTCGGCGCGGGTCGCCTGCGCATCGTCCGGCAGTTGCTGACGGAAAGTTTACTCCTCTCGGTGATGGGCGGCGCGCTCGGCCTGCTCTTCGCCATGTGGGGCATTGATGCGCTGCTCGCAGTCATTCCCGAGAACGTGCCGCGCCTGCTCGTGGCGGGCATCGGTCTTGACGCGCGCGTGCTCGTATTCACGCTCGGCGTCTCCATTCTGACGGGCGTGTTGTTCGGCCTCGCGCCAGCGCTGCAAGCCTCGAAATCGAATTTGAATGAGTCGCTGAAAGACGGCGGACGCAGCGGTTCGGCGGGCGCAAGTCGCCAGCGCGTGCGCAACATGCTCGTCGTCTCGGAAGTCGCGCTCTCGCTCCTGCTGCTGGTGAGCGCGGGGCTGCTCATCAAGAGTTTCAATCGGCTACAGCAGACCGAACTGGGATTCGACCCGGAGAACGTTCTGACGATGCGCGTGCCGCTGCCTGAGGCGCGCTACAAAGAGAACGCGGTGGTCGCAAATTTCTGGGAGGAATTGTTGCGCCGCGTGCGCGCGCTGCCCGGCGTCGATGATGCCGGACTGACGCGCGGCTTGCCGATGAACGGCGGCATTGAATCCGGCGTGATGATCGAAGGGCAGGAAACGACCGACCCGAAAGACTCCGTGGTGGCCGTCAACCTCTTCGCCGAACCCGGCTATTTCCGCACGATGAACATGCAACTTGTGCAGGGTCGCTTCCTCTCCGAACAGGACACGAAAGATGCGCCGCTGGCCGTCGTCGTTGACGAGATGTTTGTTCAACGCTTCTTTCCCAACGCCGATCCTATCGGCAAGCGTCTGAGAATCGGCGGCGACCGCGCCCCCTTGCGCAACATCGTCGGGGTCTTCAAACACGTCAAGCATTACGGGCCGGACGAGGAGGCGCGTGTCGAAATCTACACGCCCTACAGTCAGGTTCCGCAGGAGAATTTCGCCGCCGCCAATCGCGGCCTCTGGCTCGCCGTTAAGACCAGGAGCGACCCGACGAGCCTGACCGCCGCGATTCGCAACGAAGTTCTACAGATCGACAAAGATCAACCCATCTCGAACGTGAGCACGATGGAGGACATCGTCGCCGCCACCGTCGCGCCGCAGAAGTTCGCGACGTGGCTGCTCGGCATCTTCGCAGGCACGGCGATGCTGCTCGCAGCCATCGGCATTTACGGCGTGATGGCTTACTCCGTCACGCAGCGCACGCACGAGATCGGCATCCGCATGGCGCTTGGCGCGAAAAATACTGACGTGCTCCGGATGGTCGTCGGGCAGGGGATGAAACTCGCGCTCGTCGGCGTCGCGCTCGGCCTCATCGGCGCGTTCGCCGCGACGCGCCTGATGTCGAGCCTGCTGTTCGGCGTCAGCGCGACCGACCCGCTCACCTACGGCGGCGTCGCCGTGCTGCTCGCAGCCGTCGCGCTCTTCGCCTGTCTCATTCCGGCGCGCAAGGCGACGAAGGTTGATCCGATGATCGCGCTCAGATACGAATAAAACAGTGACAAGTGACGGGTAACAAGTGACGAGAGAAAACTAAATAAGACTAGAGACGAGTAACACAGTTTTTGTTTTAACTCGTCACTCGTCACTTGTCACTCGTCACTGACTTTTGGAGGTGAGCGTTTATGAGATCGAGATTTTTTCTGGCCTTTCTACTCGTCATCGCTCTGAATCAGACGCCTGTAGCCGTCGGCGCAAGTCCGCCTGGTCAGGGTAAAGCGCGGGCGGTCTATGCGTTCATGAACGTCAACGTCGTGCCGATGGACAGGGAAGGCGTGCTGGAGAACCAAACTGTCGTCGTCGCCGACGGGCGCATCAGCGAGATGGGCGCGGCGTCGAAAGTCAAAGTCCCGAAGGGCGCGACGCGCATCGAGGCGAAAGGCCGCTACCTCATGCCCGGCCTCGTTGACATGCACGCGCATCTTTACTCGCCGCTCGAACTCCCGCTCTACCTCGCCAACGGCGTGACCACCGTTTTCAACTTGAACGGGCGACCCGCGAACATGCTCTGGCGCACAGATGTTATAGAGGGAAAACTGTTGGGGCCGACCATTTACTCGTGCGGCCCGACCATTCGCACGGCGCAGAAGGCCGAAGAGGCGCGTCGCCTTGTCGAAGAACAGAGCAAAGCCGGTTGGGACGCCATCAAAATTTACAACGGCGTCTCGAAAGAGGCTTACGACGCGATCATCAGTGAGGCGAAGAAGCACGGCATGCTCACCATCGGGCACATCCCGCGTGAGCCGGGTTTCGAGAGCGTGCTCAAGGCGGGGCAGGCCATCGCGCACGCGGAAGAGTACGTCTACACCACTTTCAAAAATAAGGCCGACGACGAGAGCCGCATCCCCGAAGTCGCCGCCGCAACGCGCGACGCGGGCGTCCAGGTCGTCCTCACCTTCGTCGCCTACGACCACATCATCAAACAGGTCGAGACGCTGCCCGCCCTGCTTGCCATGCCGGAGATGAAATACCTCGCGCCGTGGGTGCGCGAGAGTTGGGGCGTGGACGTTAACCCTTACAAACGAAGTTTGGGGACGCAGGGCGCGGCCTTAAAGCAGTCGCTCGCCTTCCAGAAGAAACTCGCGAAGGAACTGCACCGCGTCGGCGTGCGCATCATGACGGGCACGGACGCGATGAACCCCGGCGTCGTCCCCGGCTTCTCCGAGCACGAAGAGTTGCGACACCTGATAGACCTCGGCTTCACGCCTTTTGAAGCCATCCGCGCGGCTACGCGTTATCCGGCGGAATTCTTATCGAAGACGGTCGAGTTCGGCACAGTCGCCGCAGGCAAACGCGCCGACCTGCTGTTGATTGACGGCAACCCTTTGCAGGACATCTCGCGCCTTTCGCGCCCGCTCGGCGTGATGGCGCGCGGGCGCTGGATGCCGCAGGCCGAACTGCAAAGGATGCTCGCGGACGTGCCTGTGGCTTACGCGAAACAGATCGAGATCGCGAAGGCGGGTCTCGCCGACGGGTCGGAAAAAATCTTCGACTACCTGAGCTACAACGACCCGACCGAAACCTTGCTCGCCAAGAGCGCGGGCGACGTGATCATCGAGCAGGGCGTGGAAAAATTCAAACGCACTTTTGAGATCGCGTGGAAGCGAGATCAAAAGTCGCCGCTCGTGCAGGAAGTTTTCATTAACAATCTCGGCTACTACCTGATCGCACGAAAGAAGTTGAAAGATGCGATTGAAGTTTTCAAACTCAACGTCGCGGCCTACCCGAAGTCGGGCAACACCTACGACAGCCTCGCCGAAGCCTACATGAACAGCGGCGACAACGCGCGCGCCATAGAGTTTTACCGGCAGGCAATCGAGGTCGAGCCGAATTACGCGAACGCGAAGGCGGCGGCGGAACTGATAAAGAAGTTGAGCGGCAGCGGGCAATAAACACAGACGTGCGAAAGAAGGAGGCCGGAGATGGGAACAATTCTTCAAGACTTGCGCTACGGCTTTCGCATGTTGATGAAAAGCCCCGGCTTCACGTTCGTCGCGGTCGTCGCGCTCGCGCTCGGCATCGGCGCGAACAGCGCCATCTTCTCCGTTGTCAACGCCGTGCTTCTGCGCCCGCTGCCGTTCAAAGAGCCGGAGCGCCTCGTCATCCTCTGGGAGAAAAGTGAGACGCAGGACACCTCCGTCGCCTACCCTAATTTTCTGGACTGGCGCGACGAAAATAAAACGTTCGAGCAGATCACGGCTTACCGCCGCGACAGCTTCAACCTGACGGGCGCGGGCGAACCCGAACGGCTCGCGGGGCGACTCGTCACCGGCAATTTCTTCCAGACGCTCGGCGTGCAGCCCTCCGCCGGTCGCGACTTCGTCGCCCAGGACGACACGCCCGCGAGCGTGCCGACCGTAATTCTCGGCCACGGCTTCTGGCAGCGCCGCTTCGGCGGCGACCTCTCGGTCGTCAACCGCCAACTCACGCTCAACGATAAAAGCTACACCGTCATCGGCATCACGCCCGCAGATTTCCGCTTCGCCTCCGAGACGGACATCTACGTGCCCATCGGCCTGTCGGTCGCGGAAGTTCCTTTCTACAAGGAGCGCGGCTCGCACCCGGGCTTGTGGGTCGCGGGGCGGCTCAAGCCCGAAGCGACGTTGGAACAGGCGCGCGCCGAGTTGGACACGATCATGGCGCGCCTCGGGCAACAGTATCCGGAAACGAACAAGGGGCGGCGCGTTCACATCGAATCTCTGTACGAGAACACGGTGCGCGACGTGCGACCGGCGCTGCTCGTGCTGCTCGGCGCGGTCGCCTTCGTCCTGCTTATAGCGTGCGCGAACGTGGCGAATTTGTTGCTGGCGCGTTCGGCGGCACGGCAAAAAGAGATCGCGATTCGCACGGCGCTCGGCGCGGGACGCTTCCGCATCATGCGACAACTGCTGACCGAGAGTTTGCTGCTGAGCATCATGGGCGGCGCGCTCGGCCTGCTGCTCGCGCTCTGGGGGACAGACCTTTTGATCGCCGCCGCGCCGGACGACGTGCCGCGTTTGGCCGACGCGCAAGTTGACCTGCGCGTGCTCGGCTTCACGCTCGGCGTGGCCGTCCTGACCGGACTCGTCTTCGGACTTGCGCCCGCGCTCCAGTCCTCCAAGACAGACCTCAACGAATCTCTGAAAGAGACCGAACGCGGCTCGACGGGCAGCCGTCAGGGCTTGCGCGGCGCGCTCGTCGTCTCGGAAGTGGCGCTCGCGCTCGTGCTCCTGATCGGGGCGGGGCTGATGGTCAAAAGTCTCTGGCAGTTACAGCAAGTCGAGACGGGCTTCGACCCGAACCGCGTCCTCGCCCTCCAACTCTCGCTCAAGGGCGACAATGCCGATCCGGCGAAGGTGCGAAACTTCATCGCGCAGGTCGAGCAGAGAATTAAGAGCCTGCCCGGAGTCGAGTCGGTTGCGTTCACGAACGGGCTGCCGTTTGCGGGCGCTGCCGAACAGTCGTTCGGGATCGTGGGGCGGCCTTCCACCGACCCGTCCGGCGACACCACGCCTCATCCGGCGGTGCGCTACAACACTTCGCCCGACTACCTCCAAACGCTCAGCATCAGCTTACGCAAAGGCCGCTACTTCACTGCACATGATCGCGCCGACAGCCCGCCCGTCGTCGTCATTGACGAGACGCTCGCGCAGAAATATTTCCCGAACGAAGACCCGCTCGGACAGCGCCTGCAAGTCGGCGGGGGCGATACGCCGCCCTTTGAGATAGTCGGCGTTGTCGGCCACGTCAAACATTACGGGCTGGACGGCGAAGTGCCGGTCGAGTCGCAGTTCTACTTTCCGCTCGATCAAGCGTCGCCTCGATTAATGACCGTCATCGCGGGCGGCATCTCGCTCGTGGTGCGCACGCAGGGTGAGCCGCAAACCGTCGCGACTGCTGTGCGCGCGCAGTTGCTCTCAGTCGCGCCGGATCAGCCGGTCTTCGGCGTGCGGACGATGAAAGAGATCGTCGGCGAGTCAATCGCCTCGCGCCGCTTCTCGATGGTTCTGTTGCTCGCCTTCGCGTCGGTCGCGCTCGTCTTAGCCGCCGTCGGCATTTACGGCGTGATGGCCTACTCCGTCACGCAGCGCACGCACGAGATCGGCATCCGCATGGCGCTCGGCGCGCAGGCCGACGACGTGCTCAAGTTGGTCGTGCGGCAGGGAATGATCCTCGCGCTCGCAGGCATCGTCATCGGCCTCGTCGCCTCCTACTGGGTGACGCAAGGCATGAAGATCATCCTCTACGGCGTGAGCCCGTCCGACCCGGCGACCTTCGGCCTCATCTCGCTGCTGCTCGTCGTCGTCGCCTTCGCCGCGAACTACATCCCCGCGCGCCGCGCGACGAAAGTTGATCCGATGATCGCGCTTCGTTACGAATGATTCAATTGCGGAATGGGAATTGCGGATTGAAAAGCAAAGCCGATTGTAATGCGTGTTTTGCCTTCTAATCCGCATTCCGCAATCCCAATTCCGCAATTGAACGATTCCGTAATCGAAGGAGTTGAAATAATGAGTGGACTCTGGCAGGACATGAAGTACGGGGCGCGCCTGTTGTTGAAGCGGCGCGGGTTCACCGCCGTCGCCGTCTTGACGCTCGCGCTCGGCATCGGCGCGAACAGCGCGATCTTCAGCGTGATCAACGCGGTGCTGCTCAGCCCGCTGCCCTTCGAGCAGGCGGATAGGCTCGTGCGTCTCGGCGGCAACGACCTGCGCAAGCCCAATGATCTGCCGGGCACTTTCAGCCCGCCCGACTTCTACGACTGGCGCGCGCGCAACACGGTCTTCGAGGAGGTTGCGGCCATTGATGGCTCGTCGCCGAGCCTGACAGGCGCGGGCGAGCCGGAGCGGATACAGGCGGCGAAAGTCTCCGCGAACTTCTTCTCGATCTTAAGAGCGCGTCCGGCGGCGGGTCGCACCTTCCTCGCGGAAGAGGAGAAGCGCGGCAATCATTACGTCGTCGTACTCTCGCACGCGCTCTGGCAGCGGCGCTTCGGCGGTGACCCCTCGATACTCGGCAAACAGATCGAACTGACGGGCGAGAAATTCATGGCCGTCGGCATCATGCCGCGCGAGTTTCAGATGCCGCGCTTCACGGGCTACGACTACGAAGAGCCGGAACTGTGGATTCCTTTCGCGCCCGATTTGAAGAACTGGTCGCGCGGCGGGCGTTCGGTTGACGCCGCCATCGGAAGGCTCAAGCCCAATGTCACCATCCAACAGGCGCAGGCGGAACTCGATTCCATCGGGCAGCAACTTCAACAGCAGTATCCGAAGTCCAACGCGAACGCGGGCGTGCGTGTCGTCTCGCTCTACGAGCAGTTGGTCGGCGCGACGCGACCGGCGCTTCTGCTCTTCGTCGCGGCGGTCGGCTTCGTGCTGCTGATAGCGTGCGCGAACGTGGCGAACCTCCTGCTCGCGCGCGCCGCCACGCGCCACAAAGAGATCGCGATCCGCACGGCGCTCGGCGCGGCGCGCGCCCGCATCGTCCGTCAGTTGTTGACGGAGAGCGTGCTGCTCTCTCTGCTTGGCGGCGCGCTCGGCTTGCTCCTTGCGATGTGGGCGACCGATCTGCTGCTCGCCCTGAGCGGGGGCGCGATCCCGCGCTTCGAGCACGCCGGTCTGGACCGCCGCGTGCTGCTCTTCACGCTTCTCATCTCAACTCTGACCGGAGTGTTCTTCGGACTCGCGCCCGCGCTCCAGGCCTCCAAGCCCGATCTGAACGAGACGCTCAAAGACGGCGGGCGCACTTCTGCGGGCGCGGGGCGCGGACGCGTGCGCGCTCTGCTCGTCGTCTCCGAGATCGCTCTGTCGCTCGTCCTTTTAGTCGGCGCGGGGCTTTTGATCAAGAGTTTCGTGCGCTTGCAGTCGGTTGACCCGGGATTCGATCCGCAAAACGTTTTGACGATGACCGCCTTTTTGAACGGCACGAAATATCCGCAGGACGAACAGCATCCGGTCTTCTTCGATCAGGTGGCCGAACGCGCGCGCAGCCTCCCGCAAGTCGAACACGTCGGACTCGTCAGCAACCTGCCCGTCAGCGGCAACTGGGATCGCCTGCCCATCTATCCCGAAGGCCAACTGATCACGGAAGGCGAGGCGCAGGACACCGAACAGTACATGGTTAACGCCGACTACTTCGGGGCTTTGCGCATCCCGCTCAAAGAGGGTCGCATCTTCAACGCAGAAGACAAAAAAGATGCGCCGCTCGCCGTCGTCATCAACGAGGCGGCTGCGCGCCGCTACTGGCCGAACGAATCTCCCGTCGGCAAGCGCATCAAGATCGGCGACCCGGCGAACCCGTGGCTGGAAGTGGTCGGCGTCGTCGGCGACGTGCGCCACTACGGGTTGGACAAACCGGCCAACATGCAAGTTTACCTGCCGCACCAGCAAAAACCGTCGCAGCAGATGACTATCGTTGTGCGCTCCGCGTCGGACGCGGAGAGCCAGATCAATGCGGTGCGCAATCAGGTGTGGGCGGTTGATAAGGACCAGCCGGTCTATGACATCAAGTTGATGAGCGAGTACGTGGCCGAGTCCGTGGCGCAGAGGCGTTTCAGCATGTGGCTCGTCGCCATCTTCGCGTCGGTCGCGCTCGTGCTCGCCGTCGTCGGCATCTACGGCGTGATGTCCTACACGGTCGCGCAGCGCACGCGCGAAATCGGCGTCCGCATGGCGCTCGGCGCGCAGGCGTCGGACATACTCAAACTCGTCGTCGGGCAAGGCATGGCGCTCACGCTCGCGGGAGTGGCGACAGGGATCGTGCTGGCGTTTGCCGTGACGCGCGTGATGTCGAGTCTGCTGTTCGGCGTGAGCGCGGCAGACCCTCTGATCTTTTCCGCCGTCGCCGTGCTGTTGACGACCGTGGCGCTCGTGGCCTGCTACCTCCCCGCGCGGCGCGCCACGAAAGTCGATCCGATGGTGGCTTTGAGATACGAATGAAAAGCCGTCCAAAGCTGTCCGTTGTCAGTGGTCAGTTGTCCGTTGCATGTGGTTGCCACGCGAGTTGCTAAAGATTGAATTGCTCAACTGACGATAGACGAAGAACAACGGACAACTGACCACTGACAACGGACAGGTCAGAGAGGTTGATGATGGGAACATTTATCCAAGACTTGCGCTACGGCTTTAGGATGCTGTGGAAGAGTCCGGGCTTCACGGTGGTGGCGCTGATGGCGCTGGCGCTCGGCATCGGCGCGAACACGGCCATCTTCTCGGTCGTCAATACGGTGCTGTTGCGCCCGCTGCCGTTCGAGCGACCGGAGCAACTGGTGATGATCTGGGAGACGAACCCTCTGGGGAAGCAACTCGTCGGCGCGGATCACCTGCCGGGCGCGACCGCCAACTTCGTTGACTGGCGACGCCAGAGCGACACGTTCGAGGGCATGGCCGCGCTCGACTCCTGGAACGTGGTGTTGACCGGAACGGACGAGCCGCAAAGGCTTACGGGCGTCAAGGCGTCGGCCAACCTCTTCTCGCTGCTGCGCGCACAGCCTCTCGCGGGGCGCACCTTCCTGCCCGAAGAGGATCGACCGGGCAACAATCGCGTCGTCGTCATCAGTCACGGCTTGTGGCAGCGTCGCTTCGGCTCGGATTCTTCGGTCTTGAACAAAACCCTTACGCTCGACGGCGACAGCTACACGGTCGTCGGCATCATGCCCGAAAGCGTAACGTTCCCGCAGGGCATGGGCTTGCCGGCCTTCTTCGATTTCAGCTCGAAGACGGACCTCTGGACGCCGCTCGCGCTCACGGACAAAGAGACGCAGAATCGCGACAGCCATCACATCGCGGTCCTCGGTCGCCTCAAGGAGGGCGTGAAGATCGAGCAAGCGCAGGCGCAACTCGGCAACATCGCGCGCCAACTCGAACAGCAATATCCCGACGATAATAAAAACTGGGGCGCAGCCGTCATCCCCCTGCACGAACAGGTGGTCGGCCAGAGCCGCATCGCGATCCTGATCCTGCTCGGCGCGGTCGGCTTCGTGTTGCTGATAGCGTGCGCGAACGTCGCGAACCTCATGCTCGCGCGTGCGACGGCGCGGCACAAAGAGATCGCGATTCGCACCGCTTTGGGCGCGAGCCGCTGGCGCATCGTGCGGCAGTTGTTGACGGAGAGTTTGTTGCTCTCGTTGTGCGGCGGCGTGATCGGCGCCTGGCTGGCGCTCTGGGGCGTGGACCTGCTCGTCGCGCTCAGCCCCGGCAACCTGCCGCGCCCCGCCGAGATCGGGATCGACAACCGCGTGCTCGGCTACACACTGCTCGTCTCGCTGCTCACGGGCGTCGTCTTCGGCCTCATCCCCGCGCTGCAAAGCTCGCGCCCCGATTTCAACGAGGCTCTAAAGGATGGCGGACGCAGCGGCAGCGCCAGCCCGCGCCGCCAGCGTGCGCGCAGCCTGCTCGTCGTCTCCGAAGTGGCGCTCGCGCTCGTCCTCCTGATCAGCGCGGGGCTGCTGCTCAAGAGTTTCCTGCGTTTGCAAAACGTAAATCCCGGCTTCTCTCCAGACAATGTCTTGACGGTCGAGATCGGTCTGCCCGAACAGAAGTACGCGGACGATAAACAGATCGCGGATTTTTACCGGCAGGTGATCGCGCGCGCGCGAAGTCTGCCCGGCGTGGAGGCGGTCGGGGCAATATCGCATCTGCCGCTGACAGGCGCGGAGGAGATCGACGGCTTCTCGGTCGAGGGCCGCCCCGAGACCGACGCCACCTGGACGCAGGCGGCGGACTTCCGCGTCACTACGCCCGATTATTTCCGCGCGATGCAGATTCCACTCATGCGCGGTCGTTACTTCGACGAACGCGACAGAGCCGACGCGCCCCCCGTCATGATCATCGACGAGACTTTCGCCGAGCGTTTCTTCCCCGGCGAGGACCCGCTCGGCAAGCGCATAGACGAAGACGGCTCGCGCCGCGCGCACTCGTTTTTCACGGTCGTCGGCGTCGTCGGCAGCGTCAAGCATTCGGGCTTGAACTCGCAGACGCGCCCGATGATGTACGTCAACTACGAACAGAGCGCGTGGGAGACGCTGACGATGACGGTGCGGGCTGCGGGCGACCCGACGAATTTGTCTGCGGCGGTCAGGAGAGAAGTGTCGGCGGTGGATAAGGATCAGCCGGTGACGAAAATTTCGACGATGGCCGAGACGTTCGCGCGCGCGGTTGCGCCGCAGCGTTTCAACATGCTGCTCATAGGCATCTTCGCCGCCGTCGCCATGATCCTCGCTATGGTCGGCATCTACGGCGTCATCGCCTACTCGGTTTCGCAGCGCGCGCGGGAGATGGGCATACGCATCGCGCTCGGCGCAACGCGCCGCGACATACTGAAACTGATCGTCGGGCAGGCGATGTTGATGGCGCTCGTCGGCGTCGGCGTCGGGCTCGCCGGGGCGCTCGTGCTGACGCGCCTGATGTCGAGTCTGCTCTACGAAGTGAGCGCGACCGATCCGTTGATCTTCATCGCCATTTCGCTCCTGCTCGCGGTGGTCGCGCTCCTCGCCAGCTATATCCCCGCGCGCCGCGCGACGAAGGTTGATCCGATGATCGCGCTTCGTTATGAATGAAAAGCTGTCCGTTGTCCGTCGTCAGTTGTCCGTTGCATGTGTTTGCCACGCGAGTTGCTAAAGATTGAATTGCTCAACTGACCACGGACAAAAAACAACTGACGACGGACAACGGACAACGGACAATCGGAGGTTTGTGATGGGAACACTCTTACAGGATATGCGTTACGGATTCCGGATGCTGTGGAAGAGTCCGAGTTTCACCCTCGTCGCCGTCTTGACGCTCGCGCTCGGCATCGGCGCGAACACGGCGATATTCAGTCTGGTGAGCGCGATTCTGGTCAAGCCTTTGAACTATCACGAGCCGGAGCGTCTGGTGATGGTTTGGGAGAGCGATCAAGCAAACGGTTTCGCACAGGACACGCCCGCGACCGGCAATTACGCCGACTGGAAAACGCAGAATCAAGTCTTCGAGGACATGGCCGCGATAGAATGGCGTAACTTAAATCTCACGGGCGACGGCGAGCCGGAAAGGCTGATGGCCTTCGGGGTGTCGGCGAACTTCTTCCCGCTGCTCGGCGCAAGCCCCGCGCTCGGGCGAAATTTTTTGCCCGAAGAGGATAAACCCGGGGCGAACAAAGTGGTCGTCGTCAGTCACGGCCTCTGGCAGAGCAGGTTCGGCGGCGACGCGGGCATTCTCAATCGAGAAATTCTGCTCAACGGCGAGAAGTACGCGGTCGTCGGCGTGATGCCGCAAAACTTCGAGTTTCAGGTGGCGGACGTAAAACTCTGGACGCCGATTGCGCTCAATGCCGAACAACTCTCCAACCGCGACCTGCACAATCTCAACGTGGTCGCGCGCCTGAAACCGGGCGTCACGGCAGCGCAGGCCGACGCGGACATCAAGGCCATCACGCATCGCATCGCCGCCGCCTACCCCGAACAGGCCGAAGGCTTGAGCGCGCTGGTCGTCCCGCTACACGAACAACTCGCGGGCGGCGTGCGCCAACCGTTGATGATGCTTCTGGTCGCGGTCGGCTTCGTGCTGCTCATCGCGTGCGCGAACATCGCGGGCGTGTTGCTGGCGCGCGCGGCGGCGCGCGGGCGCGAGATGGCCGTGCGCGCCGCCCTCGGCGCGAGCCGCTGGCGCATCGTGCGTCAACTGCTGACGGAGAGTTTAATGCTCGGCATCGTCGGCGGAGGCTTAGGGTTGCTGTTTGCGATGTGGACTCTGTCTTTCCTGCAACAACTCGTCCCGGCGGGGATGCGCGAGATGCGCACGCTCACGCTCGACTTGCCCGTGCTCGCATTCACTCTCGGCATTTCGCTTCTGGCCGGAGTGATCTTCGGGCTGGCTCCGGCGATTCAAGCGTCCAAGACCGATCTCAACGATGCGCTGAAAAGCGGCAGCGGGCGCACGGGCTTCGGCGCGGGGCAGCGTTGGCTGCGCAGCGGTTTCGTCGTGGCCGAGATGGCGCTCGCCTTAGTGCTCCTCGTCGGCGCGGGGCTTCTGATTCAGACGTTGTCAAAACTGCGCGGGCAGTATGCGAACTTGCGACCCGATAATGTGTTGACGATGAGGACGCAGCTTGCGGGCGGCAAATATCGTGAACATCAACCGAAGGCGGCTTTCTACGATGCGGTGCTGGCGCGCGTCAAAACTCTGCCCGGCGTGGCCGCGGCGGGCTACACGACCGCCGTGCCGCTCACAGGAATGACCTCGAACGGCCTCTCGCTCGAAGGCCGCGAGGCCGACGCGAACAATAACTGGAACGCGATTCACCGCCAGATCAGCCCCGACTACTTTCAGGCGCTGGGACTCGCGCTCAGACAAGGCCGGGGGTTCAACGAGCGCGACGACGCGCGCTCGACGCCGGTTGCGGTCGTCAACGAGACGATGGCGCGGCAGTTTTGGCCGTCCGAAAATGCGCTCGGCAAGCGTTTCAAGGTCGGCGCAGTTGATGACCCGACGCCCTGGCTCACGATTGTCGGCGTGGTCGAAGACGTGCGGCAAGTGGGACTCGACGCGCCCCCCAAAGCCGAGATGTACGTGCCTTACTGGCAGGCCGCGTACCCGATGCCTTACGCGATGTTCGCGCCGCGCGATCTCGTTATCCGCGCGGCGGTCGCGCCCGCGAGCCTCGTGCCCGCCGTGCGTCAGGCCATACGCGAAGTCGATCCGAATCAACCCGTTGCCAACGTGCGCACGATGGACGAAGTGCTCGGGCGCGTGACGGCGCAGCGCGCACTGGGCATGCAACTGCTGACGGCCTTCGCCGCGCTCGGGCTGCTCCTGGCCGCGCTCGGCATCTACGGCGTGTTGTCGTACTTCGTCGTGCAGCACACGCCGGAAATAGGCGTGCGCATGGCGCTCGGCGCGCAACCCGCAGACGTGTTGAAGCTGGTCATCGGGAAGGGGATGAAACTGGCGCTCGCGGGCGTCGCCTTAGGCGTCGGCGGTGCGCTCGTGCTGACGCGCTTGATGCGGAGTTTGCTGTTCGGCGTGAGCGCGGTTGACCCGCTGACGTTTGCGTGCGTCGCCGCGCTCTTGACGCTGGTGGCGTTTCTCGCCTGCTACATCCCCGCGCGCCGTGCCACGAAAGTCGATCCGATGGTCGCGCTCCGTTACGAATAAAGCAGTGGCGGGTGACAAGTGACGGGTGACGAGTTAAATCAAGAACTTGTCTTCTCTCGTCACCCGTCACTTGTCACTCGTCACTTGTCATCAAAAGATAGGGGTTTGAGAAATGAATAAGAAAATAGTTGTCGGGTTGCTGTTTGTGTTTTGCTTCTGCTTCGCGTCTGCGGCGTTCGCGCAGGAGAAACGTTCGGGCGAGAAGAAGCCGGATCAAGATCACCTCCAGATCAACGGGACCACCGTGCGCTGGGAGCACAACAGTTCGGACGACGGGACGAAGATCACGCTCGCCCTCAAGAACGCGCAGTTCAACGACGACTACACGGACGTTGAGAGCATCGCGAGCGACGGCTACTTCCGCCTCACCGAAGATCGCAGGGGCACTGTGCAGCGTCTGGAGATCACGCCGGAAGCGGACGGGCAGTTGAAGCGCGTGTACTGGCGCGGCGGCGACGTGCGCCCGTTCGACGAAGCCGCGCGCAAGTGGCTCGCGCGTTTGCTGAATGAGTCGGTCGCGGGCAGCGGTTTCGATGCGCAGGCGCGCGTCGGGCGGATTCTCAGGAAGGGCGGCGCGAACGCCGTGCTCACGGAGATCGGGCGGCTCAAAACAGACTACGCGCGGCGCGTCTATTCAAACGCGCTGCTCGAACAGGGAAACTTGAACGGCGAGCAGTTGGCGAAACTGCTCGCGCAGTCGTCGCGCACGATTGGTTCGGACTACGAGAAGGCCACGCTGCTCATACAAGTTCTGAAGAACAACTTGAAGGACGCGGGCGTGCGCGCGGCCTTCTTCGACGTGGTCGGCACAATCGGGTCGGACTACGAGCGCGGGCGCGTGCTGGCCGTGCTGTTCAAGCGCAGCGATTTGACGGCGGAGACGTTGCTCGCCGCGCTCAAGTCTGCGCGCACGATGGGTTCGGATTTCGAGAAGGCGAATGTTTTGATTCGCGCGTCGAAGACGGAGGCGGCGAACGAATCGGTGCGCGCCTCGATCATCGAAGCGGCGCACACTCTCGGCTCCGACCACGAACGCGGGCGCGTTCTCACCGCCGTCACGAAAAAACAGTAGTCGTCTAAGGCGATAGCAGTGGTTCGGATCACAGGAGGTCAAGCGCATGAGTACGTTTCTCAACGATGTTCGCTACGGTTTGCGTATGCTGTTCAAAAGCCCGGGCTTCACTCTGATCGCGGTCTTTGCGCTCGCGCTCGGCATCGGCGCGAACAGCGCGATCTTCTCGGTCGTCAACGCCATGCTGCTCAGGCCGCTGCCGTTCCCCGAACCCGAACGCCTCGTCGTCATCTGGGAAACGAACCCGCACCTCAGCGCGAATTTGCGCCTGAGGAACGAAGCCTCGCCCGCCAACTTCAAAGACTGGACGGCGCAGACGACCTCCTTCGAGAACATCGCGGCGTTTCGCTGGAACGACTACAACCTGACGGGCGGCGACAGTCCCGAACAACTGCTCGGCCACCCCGTCACCGCCAACATGTTCGACACGCTCAAGACGCGTCCTCTGCTGGGGCGCACGTTTTTGCCGGACGAAGGCAAGGCGGGCGCGAGCGAAGTCGTCGTCCTCAGTTACAAACTCTGGCAGCGACGCTTCGGCGCAGACCCGAACATCGTCAATCAAAACATCGCGCTCAACGGCGAGAGTTACACGGTCGTCGGCGTGATGCCGCCGGAGTTCTCTTTTCCCGTCGCGGCCTCCGAGCTATGGGTTCCGCTCAAATTCGAAGGCGAACTTTTCGAGAGCCGTCGGGCGCATTTTCTGTACACGCGCGCCCGCCTGAAACCCGGCGTGACGCTCGCGCAGGCGCAGACCGAACTCGACACCATCGCCGCGCGCCTCAGGCAGCAATACCCTGACACGAACACGGACCGGGGCGTGCGCCTCGTCTCGCTGCACGAAGAGACTGTGCAGCAGTTGAAGCCCGCGCTGCTCGCGCTGCTCGGCGCGGTCGGCTTCGTGCTGCTGATAGCGTGCGCGAACGTCGCCAACCTGTTGCTCGCGCGTGCGACGGCGCGACACAAAGAGATCGCGATCCGCACCGCTTTGGGCGCGAGCCGCTGGCGCGTCGTGCGGCAGTTGTTGACCGAGAGCGTGCTGCTGTCTCTGGCGGGCGGCGCGCTCGGAATTTTGTTTGCGATGTGGGGCATAGATTTGCTGCTCGCCAGCGTGCCGAAAGAGTTTTCGCTCTTCTTCTACGGGTGGAACAAGATCGGGCTGGACAAGTGGGTGCTCGCCTTCACGGTCGGCGTCTCGATCCTAACGGGCGTCTTGTTCGGACTCGCGCCCGCGTTGCAGGCATCGAAATTCGACCTCAACGAATCGCTCAAAGAGGGCGGGCGCAACGCTTCGGGCACGGGCGGCGCGAGGCGCGGGTTGCGCGGCGCGCTGGTCGTCACGGAAGTCGCGCTCGCGCTCGTCCTGCTCGTCGGCGCGGGGCTGATGATCAAAAGTTTCGTGCGCCTCCTGGACGTGCGACCCGGCTTCGACCCGAACAACCTCTTGACGATGCAACTCTCTTTGCCCGACGCGCGTTATGAGAACCGCGAAAAAGTGCTCGCCTTCTACGGCCAACTCGAAGAGCGGCTCAAGGCGCAGCCCGGCGTCGAAGGCGTGGGCTTCGTCAATTACCTGCCGATGGCCGGAAGCGGCGGCACGACGACGTTCATCTTCGAGGGGCGACCCGCGCCGCCCGTCGGTCAGTACCCGGAGGCGAATTTCCGCATCAGTACGCCCGACTATTTTTCGACCATGAAGATTCCCGTCGCGCGCGGTCGCGTCTTCAACGCGCGCGACCGCGCGGACGCGCCCCGCGTCGCCGTCATCAACGAGACGATGGCGCGTCTCTACTTCCCGAACGAAGACCCCGTGGGCAAGCGACTCTTGAGAACGGACGGCACTAACCCGACGGAGATCGTCGGCGTCGTCGGCGATGTCAAACACTTCGGACTCGAAGACGAAGCGGAGGCTTATCTCTACGTGCCGCACGCGCAGAACGCCAACACTTCGCTGGCGCTCGTCCTGCGCTCGGCGGTTAACCCGGAGCAGATGGCCGCGCTCGTCCGCCGCGAAGTGCTCTCGCTCGACCGCGATCAGCCCGTCGTTGACATCAAGAACATGGAGCAGCGTCTGGCGGAGACGATGTCGCCGCGCCGCCTGACGGTCTTCCTGCTCGGCATCTTCGCGGCGGTCGCGCTTGTGTTGGCGGCGGTCGGCATCTACGGCGTGATCGCTTATTCCGTCACGCAGCGCACGCACGAGATCGGTATCCGCATGGCGCTCGGCGCGCAGCGCGGCGACATCATACGCCTCGTGATACGGCAGGGAATGTTGCTCGTCGTCGTCGGGCTGGCCGTGGGTCTGGCGGGCGCGTTCGCCGTGACGCGTCTGATGACGAGCCTTTTGTTTCAAGTCAAGCCGGGCGATCCGCTGACGTTCGCCGCAGTCGCGTTGCTGCTCACGGTCGTAGCGCTTCTGGCCTGCTACATTCCGGCGCGGCGCGCGACGAAAGTCGATCCGATGGAAGCTTTGAGATACGAATGAAAAGCTGTCCGTTGTCAGTTGTCCGTAGTCAGTTGCATGTGGCTCTCATACGAGTTGCTAAAGATGAAATTGATCAACTGACGACAGACAAAAAACAACTGACAACTGACAACTGACAACTGACAATTTAGAGAGGTTGAGATGGGAACATTGTGGCAGGATTTGCGTTATGGCGCGCGTATGTTGTGGAAGAGTCCGGGCTTTACGGGCGTGGCGGTCGTCGTGCTGGCTTTAGGGATCGGCGCGAACACGACGATTTTCAGTTTGATTAACGGGCTGTTGCTGAGGCCGATTGCGGGCGTCGAAGCGCCGGAGCGACTCGCCGCCGTCTACACGAGCGATTACAGCAGCGGGCGCTTCGGCAGCTCCTCCTATCCCGACTACCTCTCTTTTCGCGAGGGGGCGCAGTCCTTCGAGGGACTCGCGGCCTACAGTGGCGCGGTGGCGAGTTTGACCGGAAACGACGAGCCGCAGCGTTTGCGCGGTGAATCCGTGACGGGAAACTATTTCAAAGTGCTCGGCGTCAGGGCTGCCGCAGGCCGCACGCTCCTGCCGGAAGATGAGGCTACGGCGGGCGGCGATCCGGTCGTCGTCATCAGTCATAATCTCTGGCAGCGACGTTTCAACTCCGACCCGACACTCGTTAATCGCACGATCAACCTGGACGGGCGGGCGCACACCGTCGTCGGCATCGTAGCGGAGGATTTTCGCGGCCTGCACATGGGGTTGGCGCCCGAGTTCTGGCAACCGATGGCCCCGCCCGCGAATAAGCCGAGCGCGCGCGGCAGTCGCAGCCTCCAGATTGTCGGGCGGCTCAAACAGGGCGCGACGCCCGAAGCGGCCAACGCCGAAATCACGGCCATCGCCGCGCGGCTGGCGCAAGACTTTCCCGACACGAATCGCGGCACGCTTGATCGACCGAACGAGCCGCGCCCCGTCGCGGTGGTGAGCGAAACGCGCTTCAACCCGCAACAACGCAAGACCATCGCGGGCGTGACGGGGATGCTGATGCTGATGGTCGGCCTCGTGCTGCTTATAGCCTGTGCCAACGTGGCGAACTTGCTGCTGGCGCGCGCTTCCGTCCGCAGGCGCGAGATCGCCATCAGGCTGGCGCTCGGTTCGGGTCGCTTCCGGCTCGTGCGGCAGTTATTGACCGAGAGCATGTGTCTCGCCATCCTCGGCGGCCTCGGCGGGCTTTTGTTAACTCTCTGGACCTCCGACTTCCTGCCGAAGTTCTTCCCGGCAGAAGCGTCGGGCGGGCTTGACCTGAGCGTGGACTGGCGCGTGCTCGCGTTTACGCTCGGCGTCTCCGTGCTGACCGGAATCTTGTTCGGACTCGTGCCCGCGCTGCAAGCCTCGCGCCCGAATTTGCTCTCCGCTTTGAAGGACGAGACGGGCGCGACGGAAGTGCGCGGGTTCGGGCGTTTCGGTTTACGCAACGCGCTCGTCGTCCTGCAGGTCGCGCTGTCGCTCATACTGCTCATCTGCGCCGGACTGTTCATGCGAAGTTTGCGCGCCGCCTCGACTGCCGACCCGGGCTTCGACGCGGAGAACGTTTTAATCACGAGCATGGAGCGGCGCGGCCAGAAGACGGGGAACAAAGAAGAGGAACAGCTTTTCTACCGCCGCGTGCAGGAGCAGGTGAGCGCCCTGCCCGGCGTGCGCTCCGCCGCGCTGGCCTACATCGTTCCCATCAGCGGCGGCGGGATGCGCACGGGCGTCTATATCGAAGGCTACCAACCGAAGCCGAACGAGGACACGGAACTCAACACCAACATCGTCAGCCCGAACTACTTCAAGACGATAGGCATTCCGCTCGTACAAGGCCGCGACTTCAGCACGGAAGACACGGCGACCTCGCCCGGCGTCGTCATCATCAACGAAGAATTCGCGCGCCGTTATTTTCCGGGCGCGAACGCGCTCGGCAAGCGCGTCAGGACGGATTCCGAAGGGCCTTATCTGGAGGTCATCGGCATCGCGAAAAACGCCAAGTATCGCGGCTTGCGCGAAGAGCCGCTACCGTTTTTCTACACGCCGCTCGCGCAAAACCGCATGTCTTCGCTGACGCTTTTCGTGCGCACGGACGCCGATCCTCTGGCAGTGCTCGCGCCGGTGCGCGCCGAGTTGATGAATCTCGATAAGAACCTGACGCTCTACCAGATCAACACGCTCTCCGCGCACGTTGCCGAAGCGCTGTCGGCAGACAAGATGATCGCCGTGTTGCTCGGCGTGTTCGGCGTGGCGGCGTTGCTCCTGGCCGCCGTCGGGCTCTACGGCGTGATGTCCTACGCCGTCGCGCGGCGCACGCACGAGATCGGCGTGCGCATGGCGCTCGGCGCGCAACCGCAGGACATCCTGAAATTGGTTTTGTGGCAGGGGATGATCTTGCTCGCCGTCGGCGGCGTGGTCGGGCTGTCAGCCGCGTTCGTCCTGACGCGGCTCATCTCCAGTTTGCTTTACGGCGTCAGCGCGACCGACCCGGCGACTTTCATAGGGATCACGTTGCTGCTCACCGCCGTCGCGCTTCTGGCCTGTTACATTCCGGCGCGACGCGCCACGAAAGTTGATCCGATGGTCGCGCTCAGGTACGAGTAAACATGTGCGTGCGCGGGGGAGGAAGGAACTATGAGATCAGTTAACGTATCGCAAAGAGTTTGGCGGCGCAGGAGGTTGTGGCTCGCGCCGTTTGGCGGCGTCGTGCTGTGCTTCGCGCTGCTCGTCGCGACGCAGGCGCAGGGCGAAACTTTTCAGGGGTATTGGAGCATGGAACTTCTGCCCGAAGGCGACACGCTGAGCGTGATGTTGGGGCGCACGACGGGGAGCGGCGGCAAAGACAACCGCCATTTCAAACTCAGGATCGAGGAGTTGACGGGCATCGAACGCAGGCAGATCGAGACGGGGAGCGACGGCGTCAGATTTCAACTCAAGCGTCGCGCGGGCACGTTCGATTTCTCCGGCGCGTTTGCGCGCGGGCGCGGAACGGGCAGTTTCTCCTTCACGGTCGAGCCGGAATTCGTCGCGGCCATGCAGCGCGAGGGCTACGCGGAAGGACTGCGGCAGAACCTTTTCGGCTACGCCATAGGCAACTTCGGCGGCAAACTCACGGACGAGCTTGGAGACCTCGGCGTCGAACGCCCGACGGCTGACGAGTTGCGCAGCATGCAGATTCACGGCGTGACGGTAGAGTTCATCAAAGAGTTGAAGGCGCTCGGCTACGAGCCGCGCTCGATCCGGCAACTCATCAGCATGAAAATTCACGGCGCGGGCATCGACTTCATAAAGTCTCTGGCGGCGCACGGCTACAAACTGCCGTCGCTCGACGAACTCATCAAGATGCGCGTGCATGGCGTCTCGCTCAAGTTCATCAAAGACCTGGAAGCGCTCGGCTATGAGCGCCCGCCGCTCGACGTGGTAACGAACATGCGCGTGCACGGCGCGTCGCTTGAGTTCATCGCGGGATTGCGCGCGCTCGGCTACGAACGCCTGCCGCTCGATCAACTCGTCGCCCTGCGCGTACACGGCGTCACGCCCGACTTCATTCAAAGCCTTAACGCCGCCGGACACGGGAACGTCCCCGTCGAGCGTTTGATTGATCTGCGTATGTTCCAGATGCCGGAAGAGTTTTTGAATCATCTCCCGTCGGCGGGCGAACGAGAGAGGGCGTCGGGCGATTGGCTGATGAAAATTTACACGCGCGGCGGCGACAGCAAGGCGTGGCTGCTGATACGCGACAAGGAGCGGCCTGCGAGCGGACATTCAATCGAAGTCAGTCCGTCGCAGGTGCGTGGGCTAACCGAAGCGCAGGCGTTCTCCGGCGGCTCGCCCGTCCGCTTCACCGTCACACTCAAAGACGGCGTGCTCGATTGCACCGGCTGGTTCAAAGACGGCTACGGCACGGGCGTCTTCAACGGAAACCCTGAAGCGGGGAAGCGTTAATGCGCGCAGCGAGAAAAATTAATTTGCGTTAGAAGGAAATTTAAGGAATAACTGGCGGGCAAAGCGAACGCGCTTTTGCCGCTGTGTCATACTTCAACCAATGCGGACGACCGATTCATCAACGCCCCGCGTGCTCATCGCCGACGATCAGCCCGACGTGCTCGAAGCCCTGCGCCTGTTGTTGAAGGGCGAGGGCTACAAGACCGAAGCCGTCTCTTCGCCGTCCGATGTGCTCGCCACGATCAAGAGGGCAGAGTTCGACCTGCTCTTGATTGATCTCAACTACACGCGCGACACCACCTCCGGTCAGGAAGGTCTCGATCTGCTCTCGCGCATACAGGCGCTCGACAACGGTTTGCCCGTCGTCGTGATGACGGCCTGGGGCAGCGTCGAGGTGGCGGTAGAGGCGATGCGGCGCGGCGCGCGCGACTTCATACAGAAGCCCTGGGAGAACGCGCGCATACTTGCCGTCCTGCGCACGCAGATCGAACTGAGCCGCGCCCTGCGAAAAGGCCAGCGGCTCGAAGCCGAAAACAAACTCCTGCGCGACGGCCACACGCCGCCGCGCATGATCGCCACCGCCGCGAGCATGAAGCCGGTGCTGCAAGTGATCGAAAGCGTCGGCGCGTCGGACGCGAACGTGTTGGTCACGGGCGAGAACGGCACGGGCAAGGAGGTCGTCGCGCAGATGCTCCACGCCATCTCGCCGCGCGCCGCCAAGCCGATGGTTACGGTCAACGTCGGCGCGCTCTCCGAAGGCACTTTCGAGAGCGAGTTGTTCGGCCACGTCAAGGGCGCGTTTACGGACGCCAAAGCGGACCGCGTCGGGCGTTTCGAGTTGGCCGACGGCGGCACGATCTTTCTGGACGAGATCGCGAACGTGCCTTTGACGCAGCAGGCGAAACTTTTGCGCGTCGTCGAGACGGGCGAGTTCGAGCGCGTCGGATCGTCGAAGACGCGCCGCGTTGACGCGCGCATACTGTCGGCGACAAACGCCGACTTGAGAGAAGAAGTCTCTGCCGGACGCTTTCGACAGGATTTGCTTTTTCGTCTGAACACGGTCGAGATACGCCTGCCGCCGCTGCGCGAGAGGCCGGAAGACATCCCGCTCCTCGCGCACCATTTTCTGAACATCTACGCGCGCCGCTACCGCAAACCGCTGACGACGTTTTCGGCGGAAGCGACGCGCGCTCTGCTCGGTTACGAGTGGCCGGGGAACGTGCGCGAGTTGGATCATGCGGTGGAGCGCGCGGTGTTGATGGCGAAGGGCGAACACGTTGAGGCCGTCGATCTCAATTTGCAGGCGGGGCGAGAGGCCGAGCGCGGACTCGAAGAGATGAGCCTCGATGAGGTAGAGTGTTTCCTGATTCGCAAGACTCTCGCGCGCTTCGACGGCAACGTCGGACAGGCGGCGGAAGCACTCGGCCTCAGCCGCAGCGCGCTCTACAGGCGACTCCAACGTTATGGCTTATGATGGCCAACGGCCAACACCGCACGGAGCACCACGGCGCGAAAGACTGAACCACGAGCAGCGCATCCTGCTGATGGCTTTGATGGGCGGCCTGCCCGCTTCGCTCACCTCGCTCATACTGCTCTGGGATCGTCCCTACACGCTCAAAGTGCAGTGGACGATGACGCTCATCATCGTCGGCTTCTGGTTCGGCTTCGCGTTCTCCCTGCGCGGGCGCGTCGTGCGCCACCTGCAAACGCTCTCAAATCTCCTCGCCGCCCTGCGCGAGGGTGACTACTCGATTCGCGCGCGCGGCGCGGGACGCGAAGACGCGCTCGGCGACGTGATGTTGGAGGTCAACGCTTTGGGCGAAACCCTGCGCGCGCAACGTCTCGGCGCGCTCGAAGCCACAGCGCTCCTGCGCACGGTGATGGGCGAAATCGACGTGGCCGTCTTCGCCTTCGACGAGGAGGAGCGTCTGCGCCTCGTCAACCGCGCGGGCGAACGCCTGTTCGCGCAGCCCGCCGGTCGCCTCCTCGGACGCACCGCCACGGAACTCGGCCTCGAAGAGTTTCTCCGCCTTTCGGGCGCGGACGATGCGCCGGAGATCGTCCCGAAAAATTTTCCGGGACAGACGGGGCGTTGGGGCGTGCGCCGCAGCACCTTCCGCGAGCGCGGCTTGCCGCATCAACTGCTCGTCCTCTCCGACCTCAGCCGCGAACTCCGCGAGGAAGAACGCGAGGCGTGGAAACGTCTCGTGCGCGTGCTCGGCCACGAGTTGAACAACTCCCTGACGCCGATCAAGTCCATCGCCGGAAGTCTGGAAAGTCTGCTCGTGCGCGAACCGCGCCCCGTGGATTGGCACGACGACATGCAGCGCGGCCTCTCCATCATCGGTTCGCGCTCCGAATCCCTGAGCCGCTTCATGCAGGCTTACGCGCATCTGGCGCGCCTGCCCCCGCCGCGTTTCGCGCCCGTTAACGTCGGCGCGCTCGTCCGCCGCGTCGCCGAACTTGAGACGCGCCTCCCCGTACGCATCGTCGCGGGCGCGGAACTGACCGTCGAGGCCGACGGCGATCAACTCGAACAACTCTTGATCAACTTGCAGCGCAATGCCGTAGACGCGGCGTTGCAGACGGGCGGCGGCGTCTCCGTCAGTTGGACGAAGAACACGAACCACTTCACGCTCTCCATCGAAGACGAAGGGCCGGGACTCTCGAACACGACCAACCTCTTCGTACCCTTCTTCACCACGAAGCCGGGCGGCTCCGGCATCGGCCTCGTCCTCAGTCGCCAAATCGCCGAAGCGCACGGCGGCACGCTCACGCTCACCAACCGCCGTCGCGGCACGGGCTGCGAAGCGCGTCTCCAACTCCCGCTCTAAACCCCGTTACGACTTCGCGCCCGTGCCGCGCACCGGAAATAAACATTGACTTACCCGCGATGATTCCTTTAACTTGGAATGTCGGTTCTTCTTCTCTGAAGACCGACTTTCCACCTCGCTCGTCCCGCAAACACCGTTGCCGCCGGCAATTTCTTAAACGCCGCTTTCCGCCGCGCAAAGATTCCACACGCGCGCCGTCTCAAATTCAATTTACGAAGGAAACAAAGATGACTCCGGTGTTAACTCTGATCGAAGAGAGCGTGCGCGCCCTGATTACCGAGCGGCGCGGGTACGCACGCCACAAAGCCGCGTTCGAGGTGAGCCTGCCGGTCGGCGTCTCCGTCCCGAACGAGTGTCTCGATCCGGAGGCCGACTCCTACCCCGACCCGATCATGGGACACACGCATGACCTGAGCCAAACGGGTCTCTCGCTCGTTCTCCCTTCCTTATATCTCGGCGAGGAACGCATCGAAGCGCTGAACTTCCCGCTCCGCATCGTGCTCTCGCTGCCGGACGGCATCGCGGTCGTGCAAGCGTTGACCGTGCGTGTCGAAGATTTGGACAAGGCGCAAGGTAACTATCGCTACTTCGTCGGCGCGCGCATCAAGAAGATGAACGAGCGCGACGAGAAGCGTTACCGTGCACTATTGAGTTCGTTGGCATAAAAAAACTTTCACCACAGAGACACAGAGAGCACGGAGGGGGCACAGAGGAAAACGCAGAAGTAGGAACGCGGAACGATGAACTGAAAGCAAGCTGCCTTTAGTTCATCGTTCATCGTTCCTACTTCCGCGTTTCTTTTCTCTGTGCCCCCTCTGCGTCCTCTGTGTCTCTGTGGTGAGTGCTTTATAGTTAAGGCACAGATGGAGAAGGATGTCATCATCATCGGCGGCGGCGCGGCGGGGCTGTTCTGCGCGATTGAGGCGGGCAAGCGCGGGCGCAGGGTGCTGGTCGTAGAGCACGCGGGGCAGGTCGGGAAAAAGATCGCCATCTCCGGTGGCGGGCGTTGCAATTTCACCAACACCAATGCGAGCGCCGCCAACTTCATCTCCGCCAACCCGCATTTCAGTAAGTCCGCGCTCGCGCGCTACACGCCCGCCGATTTCGTCGCGCTCGTCGAGCGTCACGGCATCGCGTATCACGAAAAGAAGTTGGGACAACTATTTTGCGACGGGAGCGCGCGCCAGATCATCAACATGCTGCTCGCGGAGTGTAGCGACGCGGGGGTGGAGATACGTTGCAGTTGCCGCGTGCGTCGAGTCGAGCGGGCAGGCGAGTTTCGCCTGGAGACGGATCAGGGAAGTTTCTCCTGCGCCTCGCTCGTCGTCGCCACGGGCGGCCTCTCCATTCCGCAACTCGGTGCGACGGACTTCGGCTACAAAATCGCGCGTCAGTTCGACATCAAGATTCAACCGACGAGACCCGCGCTCGTTCCCCTGACGCTCGACGCCGAAACGCAAACGCGTCTCGCGGACTTGAGCGGCGTCTCGCTCGACGCCGTCGCCGCGTGTCACGGCGCGGAGTTTCGCGAAAACATACTCGTCACGCACAGGGGCTTGAGCGGCCCCGCGATCCTGCAAGTCTCCTCTTACTGGCAACCCGGCGAATCCGTCAACCTCAACCTCCTGCCCGACACGGACGCGCAAGCGCTCTTGCTTGAGCATCAACGCTCCGAGATCGAACCTGCGACGCTGCTCGGACAGTTTTGGCCGCGCCGCTTCGCGCAGGCGTGGTGCAAACTCTACGCGCCGCCCAACAAGCCGCTCCGTCAATTTTCGCCGCGCGAACTCGAAGCGCTCGCCGCGAAACTCGAACGCTGGCAGATCGCGCCCGCCGGAACGGAAGGCTACAAGAAGGCGGAAGTGACTGCGGGCGGCGTGGCGACGGATGAACTGTCTTCGCGCACGATGGAGGCGACGCGCGTGCCCGGCCTCTACTTCATAGGCGAAGTGGTTGACGTGACCGGCCAACTCGGCGGTTATAATTTTCAATGGGCGTGGGCTTCAGGTTACGCCGCCGGACAGTTTGCTTAGTGAAAATTATTCGGGCGACTCGTGCTCTCACGACGCACGCCGCCCGTGAACCAATAAGCCCACGCGATAAGGACGGCTTGCAGCGGCAGCCTGAGCCACAAAGCGAAGCGCGGGAGGTCCGGGAAAAGTTGCGGGTTGAGCGCCATGTTCACGTTGGCGGGAAACACCGCGATCAGCAGAGCGATCATGCCCCACGCGGCGAGGCGCGTGTATTTCGGGATGAGCAGCAATATTCCGAGAGCCATTTCAAAGAAGCCGCTGAGGTAGACGAAGAAGAGATGCCACGGCAGGTAAGACGGCATCATACGCAGGTAGAACGCGGGGTTGATGAAGTGATACAGCCCCGCGAGCACAAACGAGAGGCCGAGAGAATATTTCAACAGGAGTTTTAGAGTTCGCATGTATCTTATTCAACTATTACTGCCCTTGTATGATAACGATGGTAAGGCTTTTGGGCAGAAAGCCTCCGACCGCGTGCGCGACGAGTTGATGGAGAAATTCGGCGGCGTCACGGCCTTTCGGAGTTCGCCCGCGGAGGGCATCTGGGCGGAGGGCGGGGAAGTCAGCCGCGATGCCATCATAATCTTTGAAGTGATGACGGAGGAACTCGAACGCGCGTGGTGGACGAATTACCGCGCCGCGTTGGAGACGCGTTTCCGGCAGGAGAAGATGATCGTCCGCGCGACTTTGATCGAACAGCTTTGACGGGGAAGCGCGCCGTCCTGCGTTAAGGGTGCGTCAGGGGCGCGCGTACATGTCTATCACGCGCTCGATGGCGCGGCGGCAGACGGCGCAGAAAGTGTCCGTGCGCGTGAACATGATGCAGTCAACTTGCGGGCGGTAGAAACCCTTCGCTTCGTAGTTTGCGCCTTCGAACGCACCGACGCGGTTCGCGTATTTCTCGCGCGCGAACATATCTTTCTCGTGCGCCAGTTCTTCACGGAAGAGCGCGTCCATCTCCTGTTCGGGGCGATTTTGGCTGCGTATCTGGCGGCGGCGCTTTTGTATGTCGAGCGAATAGGCTTCAAAAGCCTCTTTGTTCCAGGGGGTCGGGAGCGGCGTGTCCGCGCTGACGAGGTCTTTCCATTTCAAGTTTTTCGGATCGAGTAGCGCCGTCACGTTCGGCTCCCAGGGTTCGATGCGTTCGGTCGCGGGCGCGTAGGCGACCGCCGACGTGTAGTACTCGTCGGCGAGCGCCGCGAAGTGATGCCCGAACTCGTGCACGAAGACGTAGGGCGACCATGCGCTGTCGGCGGCAACCGTGCCGTAGAGGTTGAAGATGCCGCCGCCGCCGTAGGTGCGATTGTTGGCGAGAATCTCCACGAAGTCGTAGGGAGCGAAAGAGGCGATGCGGCGGAAGGCGCGGTTGTCGAAGGTGAGCACGTAGCGTTCCGATCCGAAGGCGTCGTAGGTTGCGCCGAGCGGCGAGTCGCGCTGCACGCCTGTGGAGGGGCGCGAGATGCCGGACTCGGACGCCGGAGGGGCGAGCGCCCACACGTTGAAATCCTTGCGGCGCTCTTTGAACGGCGAAGTCTGAAAGAGCGTCAACGCCAGACGCCGCGCGTCCTGTTCAAACTTGGCGGACTCCGCCGCCGTATAGCCGTCGCCTAAGATCAACAGATCGACTTTCGTTGACGGGTCGCCGTTGCGTTCGATTTCGATGACGCGCGCGGGCGGCGTGATTTTAGCGTTGGAGATAAAAATGTCTTGCGGGTCAACGCTCGTCGTCCAGATTTCGCGGAACAGGTTGCGCGCGTCGCGTTTCTTCAACAGGATGTGTACGGGTGCGGCGGGCGCGGGGAACCTGAGCGATTCGTGAAAAGTGCGGTTGATGGTTTTGGCTTCGTCCGTCGTCTCCCACTCGCCGTAGATCGAGGCGAACCCGCGCGAGTAGAGCAGGCGATTCGTCTTCTGATCCCTGACTTCAAACAAGTACTTGCCGAGATTCGACTCGTCAATCGCGCGCTGCGGATTGCCCGGCCACGCGAGCGGTTCGAGCACGATCCGGTCCACGCTGAACAGTTCCTGCGCGGCGTTTCCCGTGTGATAAAAGTCGAGCCGCATGGTCTGCGCGGCAAAAGTGTTCAGGGAAAAAAGAGACAACAGGAGCGAGAGCCACAAGAGTTTTTTCATAAGCCTCTCTCAAATCGAAAGTTTAGCGCGCAGACTCAAACCTGAATCCGGGTTGGATGACATTAGCTTACACCAACGTCTAATCAAAAACGTATACGCAAACGAAACCACCACAGCCGCGCTCTCGGTAGTGCCCGATAAAGATTCGCGTTGTGTTCGTTGAGAAGAGTTTCCCGCCGCGTTTGCGATACAATGTCCGGCCAACGATGCAAAGTCTGACAGTCAATCCACAGGCCGGACGCGACGAGCCGCTTGACGTGGCGGCGGAAGTGGCGCGGCTCGAATCGTTGTTGTCCGAGCGGGAAGTCGAACTGACCACGCTGCAAAAAGAGATGTTCGAGTTCAAAGCTCGTTACGCGCAAGTGGTCGGGAGCCGCCTGGCCGAGTTGGCCGAGGTGGAACAGGCCATCAAGGACGCGGAAGCGCGCCTGCGCGAGAGGGAAGAGGGCGCGTCGCACGCAGACGACGAAGACGATGCGGGCGGCGCGGCGGCGCGTGCGTCCGAAAAGTTGGCGGTGGGGAGCCTGCGCAAACTCTTCTGGTCGGTCGCCAAGTTGTTTCATCCCGATCACGCGGCGGACGAGACGGAGGTCAGACGACGCCATCAGATCATGGTCGAGGCGAGCCGCGCCTATCGGGAGGGCGACGCCGAAAGTTTGAGCACGCTCCTCGGCGACGAAGATTTGCAATTCTATTGCGCCGCGCCACAGAATGCCGCAGACGAAGCGGAAGATTTACACGCCCGTCTACTGTCGCTCAAAGACGAGTTGCGCACGGTGGAGTTCGGCATACGGCGGCTGATGCAGGACGGCATGTACCGTATCAAACTCAACGCGGAGAGCGAAGCCGCAGAGGGGCGCGACGCACTCGCCGAAGAGGCGAAACGCATCGGCAGACAGATCGTTAAAGCCCGCCACCGCCTCACCAATCTCACCTGAGCGCGCAGGCAAAGTTCATAAAAATTCAAATTGTTCTCCGCGTCGTGCTCGCCCTTCGTTTCGCGCCGATAACCGTCCGGACAAATTGATATTTTGCGCGAAGAGCCGACCTTGTGTGCATGAGTCGGCTCGCAATTCCGGCCACACTCGCTGCCGTTGATCCTTTTCCTTCTACGAATACGCGTTATTGAGTGAGGGGCAGAAGGGCCTCAACTCAAACACATCTAAGAGGGAAGATGTAGTCATCATGCAACGACTCAAACTTTTATTCGTCCTATCATTCATACTTTTCGCTAATTCATCTTTCGCGCAGGAGAGCGCTGCGACGGCGCAGCCTGCTGCGCCTTTAACCGTCAGCGCCTCGGTTTCGGACGGCGGGGTGAGGTTCGCCGCGCCCGGCCAGAGCTTGCAGATGCGGCTCGAAATTTACAACGCGGGCGGCGAACTCGTGTTCGATTCCGGCGCGCGACCGGGCAGCATACTCGATTGGAAACTCGCCGATGCCGCGCAGGCGTTGACCGACGGCTCATACCTCTCGGTGGTCACGGTCAAAGATTTTCAGGGCAAATTCAAGCAGCGGCTCGGCGCGATCTCTTTGCAGTCCGGCCAGATCAGTTTGAACCGTCTGGGCGCGGACGCGTTGACCGCCGTGCAGAACAAAGCTCTGGTCGCCAGCCGCCAAGCGCAAAAAATTGACGCGTCCGAGTCGGGCGAAGTCGTCATCATGCGCGAAGGCAAGGATCGCGCGGTGGCCGTCGCCGCGCACGACGGGCAGGACGCGCAGGTCACGAGCACCAAAGGCGCGATCACTTTCCGCACGGGCGACTTCTTCTCGAACCGCGCGCAGGAACAGATGCGCATTACGCCGGAAGGGCGCGTCGGCATCGGCACGGACAAGCCCGAAGCGACGCTCGACGTGACCGGCACGATCCGCGCCAGCGAAGGTATCCGCTTCGCAGACGGCACGGTGCTGAAGTCTGCGGCGGGCGTGGGCGGCGTGTTCGGCGTCGCTGCGACGGGAACGTCCGCGTCGGCTGGCGGCGGCACGGTCACGCAGTCTGCGACCGGCACGGGCACGCAGAATCAACTCGCGCGCTGGGCAGACAACGCGGGCACGCTCGGCAACTCGGTCATCACCGAAACGGCGACGGGCAACGTCGGCATCGGCAACGCCAACCCGACCTCCAAATTCTCCGTCACGCCCACGACGGGCGCGGAACTGCGATTCGACGGCGGTTCGGGCGGCGCGACGCCCGTGCTCAGCGTCATCTCCACGCCGACCTCTACGACCACGGGCGGCGCGGCTGTCCTCGCCACCGGCACGGGCGGCTCGTCATACGTCTTCAGCGACAACCTGCCGTTCTTCATCGTCAAGGACACGAAGAGCAACGTCATCAACAACCAACTCGGCAACGGCACGCCTTTGTTCACCATCACGCCGCAGGGCAACGCGGGCTTCGGCACGACCACCCCGCAGGCGCGGCTCGACGTGGCTGGCGACATCAAGCTCAGCGCCACCGGCGGTCGCATCACTTTCCCCGACGGCTCGTTTATGACTTCGGCGGCCACGGGCGGCGGAGGGGGCACGCCTTCGGGCACGAGCATCGTCAACGCCATCAACGACCCCGCGACGGTCGGCGCAATCGGCGACAACCGCCTGTCGGGCAACGTCGCCCGTCTCAACGGCGCGAACCTCTGGTCGGGCGCGAACGTCTTCGGCGCGGGTCTGTCGGCCAACAACGCGCTCGTCACCAACGTCGGCAACCCCGTCAACGCGGGCGACGCCGTCAACAAGGCTTACACCGACGCGAACTTCATCAAGTTCGTCCCCGGCGCGGAGCAGCTTTCGGTCGGCGACGCCAACGGCACGGCTCCGATGATCAACCTGCGCGGCGGTTCGACCTGCTGTTCCGGCCCCGGCGGCCACACGCCCGCGTTCTTCAAGGTCTTCCAGAACGGCAGCTTCGTCGCCACAGGCAACCTTGGCATCGGCGTCTCCCCGATGCAGGGCAAGGGCTACCGCACCTCTTGGGACAGCTACAAGGGCGCGTTCCGCTCCGGCTACGCCGACAACGAATGGGACGACGCGACGGTCGGCTTCTTCTCCTGGGCTGGCGGCTCGAACTCGACCGCCGAAGGTCTCTACGCGTTCGCTTTCGGCGACACGAACTTCGCGCGCAGCACGTCCTCCATCGCCTTCGGCAGCGGCAACGAAGTTAAAGGCGCGGCTGGTTTCTCGGCGGGCGCAGGCAACCGCGTCTGCGACACCTACGGCGTCGCCTTCGGCAACAAGGCGCAATCGGGCGGCCCGCTCATCAACGGCAAGTGCGCCACCGACACGTTCATCATTCGCGGTCTCGCCGCCATCGCCATGGGCTCCAACGTGACGGCTGATCAGGATCACACGACGGCGATGGGCAGGTTCGCCACGAACAACGGCTTCAGCGGCACGTTCATCTGGAGCGACGGTTCGGCCACCGCCGCGGCTGACACCTTCCGCAACACGGCGAACAACGAGTTTGCGGCGCGTGCGACGGGCGGCTTCCGCTTCCGCACCAACCTCGGCGGCACGACGGGCTGCAATCTTCCTGCGGGCAGCGGCGTCTTCAACTGCACTTCGAGCCGCTACACCAAGCAGAACTTCCTCGCCGTCAACGGTGAAGACGTGCTGGCACGTTTGCGCAAAGTTCCGGTCACGACGTGGAACTACATTTCCGAGGGCGAGAAGGCCAAGCACATGGGGCCGATGGCCGAAGACTTCTATCAGGCTTTCGGTCTGGGCACGGGCAACACGTCAATCGGCGTGCAAGACCTCGCGGGCGTGAGCCTCGCCGCCGTCAAGTCGCTCGACGAGCGCACGACGGAACTGCAACAGAAAGCGGCGGAGGTGGAAAAACTCCGCTCCGAAGTGAACGAGTTGCGCACGGCCAACGCCACGCTCGAACAGCGTCTCGCCGCGCTCGAACAGAGCATGAAAGCGAACGCCGCCGGGCAGAACGCCGGAGACAACAATCGCCGTTAAGCTGCTCACGCGCGTCGCAGTAAATGAAAGCAGGAAAGCCGACGGAGTCGAACTCGCGTCGGCTTTCCTGCTTTCCGTGTCAAACAAAATCTTAAGACCTTTGCTGTCGCCCCGTCGTCTTGATTTGGACGAGGACGTTTTGTGGTCTGGTGGGTGCTGCCGTTTGTTCCTCGCCGCAACTGCCGCAGCCGCTCGCGCACGCCGACAGAGACTTCTTGCCGCCCGCGCGAAACGAACGCACGCGCGTGAGAGCGCGCCGCCCCACGTAAAGAAGCGCGGCCAGGATAATCAGCCACACCGCGATTGTCTGCCAATCAACAAACATACGTTTAACTGAACCCCAGCAAGCGCCCGCCCTGATACGTGATGAGCGAAGCGACGTAAGCCAGCACGAGCATGTAACTGACCATGAAGAGCGGCCAGCGCCATGAATTTGTTTCCCGCCGCACGATGGCGATGGTTGACATGCACTGGCAGGCCAGCACGAAGAAGACCATCATCGAGACGGCGACGAGCGGCGTCCACGCCGGAGTGCCGTCCGCGCGCCGCGCGTTTCTCACCGCTCCGATCAAAGTGTCGGACTCTTCCGTCGCGTCCGCGCCGACGTTATAGACGATGCTCAAGGTCGAGACGAGCGTTTCGCGCGCGGCGAACGAGGCGATGAGGCCGATGCCCATCTTCCAGTCGAAGCCGAGCGGCGCAATCGCGGGTTCGAGCACGCGACCGAGACGCCCCGCGTAGCTCTGTCGAATCTGCTCGCCCGCGCCGCTGTCGCCGCCCTCTTCATTCTTCAACGCCTCCGCCACCTGCGAAGCACCCGCCGCCGGTTGCACGGTCTCCTCACGCTGCGCTCCGGTCGTCGCCGTCGCGCGTTCGTCCGTCGCTTGCGGCGGCGCTGTAGAAGTAGTTGTTGTTGTCGCAGTCGTCTGCGCGCTTGCGCCGCTGGCTTTGCCCGCGTCGTCCATGCGCGGGAAGGTGACGAGCGCCCAGAGCAAAATCGAGATGGCGAGGATGACCGTGCCCGCGCGGCGCACGAACATCCATGAGCGCGTGCGTATGGTTTGCAGCACGTTCAAGGGGTTCGGCATGCGGTAGGGCGGGAGTTCGAGTACGAGCGGCGGCGGCGGCGACTTCAAAATCGTGTGCTTCAAAATCCACGCGACGACGACTGCCACCACGATGCCGAGCAAATACATCGCCATGATGATTAGGACGCCGACGGGCACGCCGAGCCAGTTGCTTCCCGTAAAAAAGGCCGCGATCATCAGAGTGTAAACCGGCAGGCGCGCCGAGCAACTCATAAACGGCGCGATCATGATCGTCGCCAGACGATCCTTCGGATTCTCAATCGTCCGCGTCGCCATGATGCCCGGGATGGCGCACGCGAAACTGCTCAGCAGCGGCATGAACGCCTTGCCGTGCAGCCCTACGCCGTGCATCAGCCTATCCATCAGGAAGCCCGCGCGCGACATGTAGCCGCTGTCTTCCAGAAGCGAGATGAATAAGAAGAGCAGTAGAATCTGCGGCAGAAAGACGAGCACGCCGCCGACTCCGGCGATGACGCCGTCAACCAGCAGGTCCGTCAACAGTCCGGGCGACAGCGAGGCGCGGACGAGTTCTCCGAGTTTGCCGAAACTGCCGTCGATCAACTCCATCGGCAACTGCGCGAAAGAGAAGATGGTGAGAAAGACCAGGAAGAGCACGGCCAGCAAGATCAGTGGGCCGAAAAACTTGTGCGTCACGAAACGGTCTATGCGATCCGTGCGCGACGTGCGCCCGGGTTTATTGTCGCGCACCGCGCCGCGCGCGACCGACTCGATCCATTCGTAGCGCGCGAGCAGAGGCTCTTGCCACCAGCGCGGGTTGCCTTCCGAGAGCCGCGCGCGCGCCGCCGTGATCGCCTCGTGCCGCTCCGCTGCGGCTTCCGGCAACTCCTCCGCGTAGAGTTCGACGAGCGCGTTGTAGCGCCGCGCGCTCCGGCTTAACTCTACGCCGTCGTGTTCGCCGCCGTTCGCGTCGCCGTTCGCGGCGTGGAAGTTTGCTGCGAGCGCGGCGAGTTCGCGTTCGGCCTCATCCGAGAGATGCCAGCCCGTCGCGGGCGGGTCGGACTCGGCGGCGCTCATGACGGCTTCGGCCAGAGCGTCGAGACCCTGTCGCTGCGTTGCGACGACGGGCACTACGGGCACGCCGAGCGCGTCGGACAACTGCTTCGTGTCAATCTCAAGTTTGCGACGCGCGGCGAGATCGATCATCGTCAAAGCAACGACGAGCGGGCGTCCGGTTTCGAGCAGTTGCGTGGCGAGGTAGAGGTTGCGTTCGAGGTTGGTGGCGTCAACGACGGCGATGACGCAATCGGGCAGGGGAACGCTCGCCAGTCGCCCCGTAATCACGTCGCGCGCGATCTGCTCGTCAATCGAGTTGGCGTCGAGACTGTAGAGTCCGGGCAGGTCTATGAGTTGCGCCGCAGGCAGGTCGGGCGAGAGATGCCACAGCCCCTCTTTGCGTTCGACGGTGACGCCGGGATAGTTGGCGACCTTCTGCCTGAGTCCGGTCAGCGCGTTGAAGAGGCTCGTCTTGCCCGCATTCGGATTGCCCGCGAGCGCAACGGTGAGCGGCCTCGCCTCGACGTGCATTGTCGCCGTCGTCGCAGCCTCTTGAACCGGAGCAGGGGATTTAAGGATGGTGCTCATATGTAAAAAGTGACGAGTGACAAGTGACAAGTGACGAGTTGAAAACCTCCTGTCTTCAACTCGTCACTCGTCACTTGTCACTCGTCACTACTGTAATCGTCTGCGCTTCGGCGCGTCGGAGGGCGAGGTGATAGCCGCGCACGCGCACTTCGATGGGGTCGCCGAGCGGCGCGGCCTTGATGACGCACACGGGCGCGCCGGGCACGACGCCCATCTCCATCAGACGACGCGCCACCGCGCCCTCGCCTTCCACAGAGACGACGCGCGCCTCCACGCCGTGCGCGAGCGTGTTCAAGGTCGTCGCGCCGCGCGCCGCCTTCGCGGAGCGCTCCTCGCCCTTCGCCTTGATGTCCGTCAAATCTTTGCCGAGCGAAACCATCTTTGATTGCTACACGCCTGCGCTCCCGAAGGCGCTTGATCTGAATCAGGAGAGCCGGAAAAATTCGGAGTCAACTTTTGACTGACCGCGCGCAGTATAGCCGAGTTGAAATCAATTTTCAATTTCAACTAGGGCGGGAAGAGATCGTGGATGACGCAGAGAGCAGCACGAAAGGGCGGCGCGAGGGCGACGCCGGAAGTATCGACACGGGGGCGCGTTATTGAGGGGTGAGCGGGATGATGGAGAGGTCTGCGCGGACGGGGCCGAGCGGCGTGGTCGCCGTCAGGCGCAGCGGGAGGCGGCGCTTGTCCGCGCCGACCCAGAGGCGCAGTTGGAAGCGGTCGCCCTGCGGGTCGTCTGTGGCGAGCGCGAGTTGGACGGCGGGAATGCTTTTGCCGCCCAGTTCAATCGTCTCGCGCCTGAGCGAGGTGATGAAGAGCGTGCGGGGGCGCTTGTTGATGAGCAGCGAGACGGCGTTGCGCTTGGGCGGCGAGAGGTCGAACGAGCGTAGCGCGTAGATGACCGAGACGAGATCGTAAGTGCCTACGGGAACTTCGACGGTGCTCCCGTCCGTGACGACGGCTGCGCCGCGTTCCTGATCGATGCTGACGACGCCTTGCAGGCGATGATTGCCTTCACGAATCTGCAACTGGCTGCGGAAGGGCAGCAGGGTTTTCACGTCAACGTAAGTCTCGATCTTGTCTGCGACGGGGAAGACCGATTGGAGCGCGCCCGTCGTCGCCATGGAGGCCGAGAACCAGAGGCCGTCGCGCCCGCCGTAGCGGCTGCGCGCGCGCACGTGATAGTTGGCGACGCCGACGGGCTGCGCCGACGTGCCGAGGAAGAAACTGAAGTTCAACTGCTCGCCGACCTTGAAGGGCAGATCGGAGGGCGCTTCGGAGTTTGCGCCCGGGGCGCTTGCGCCGTCGCCGCCGGGCAGTGGCACGGTCGGCACACGCGCGGGCGTCGGCGTGGCGTCGGCGGGCGGTTGCGCGTTCGCCATAATGCCGCCGGACGGCAGCGTCGGCGCGAGCACCTCGGAACTGGCGAGTTCGACGCGTATCTCGCCTGTCTTGAGTTTCGCAGTCAACAGCACGGGCACGTGTCGCTCGTCGTCTGTGAAATAGATGCGCGGGCGATAATCGTTCGCCGCCGAATTGTCGCGCACACGCACCTGCGCGACGACGGCGTTGAAACTGCCCGCCGGAGTCTTCACAGTCTCGCGCCCCGTAACGCGCAACTCCGCCTCGTACTTCGTGCCGTTGCCCTGCACGCTCAGGCGATAGATCGTGCCCGTGGCGAGCGGCAGCGCGCGCATGCGATAAAGCGCGGAGAGAAAATCGTAGGTCGCGGGCGTCGCTTCGACGGCGGGCTGGTTTGCGAGAGCCGGAGCCTGTGCCGCCGCGACGGAGCTGCCGCCTCCGAGTTGCTGAACCTGCGTGCGAAAGGGAAGTCCGGTTTGCGGATCGACGTAGGCCGTGTATTCGTTGTCGAGCGCGTAGAGCGCGGCGCGCACGACGCCTACGGTCTGTACGCGCGCGCGCAGTTGGATGCCGTCGCGGTTGAAGAACTGGCCGCGTCCGGCGTTGAACATCTCGATGTGTCCGGCGGTCGTGAAATTCGAGAAGGAGATGTTGTAAGTCAATTTTTCGCCCGCGAGATAAGGCGCGGCGGAAAAGTCTCCCGGCGCGGAGGCGGCGGTGCTCGAAGTTTGCTGCGCGAAGACCGACGCGGAGAGCGTAAGGGATACGAACAGGAATGTGTAGGTCGGCGTCAGTCTGTGTCTTCGGTGCAAAAGTGGCTTCCTCATTTCCGCAGGTTCGCTCGAACTCCTCTAAGCGCGTTTCGCCACACACACGGCGCGACGCGAGCCTTACACGCCGCGCGGGCGCAGGCTGTTCCTAAACCTTTCGACGGGGGAAATCTTGTACCTGCTAGCTTACACTACACGACTACGCGGGCGCACCTGCTGGCGAGAGGACATATGCGAGATTTCTATGCGCGCACACGCTCTTTTTCAGATGCTTTTCGCATCCTTCGTGCTGCTCGCTGATTCTACTGCGGCGCGCTCCATCTCGCCGACGATCTCCTGAGCGGCGCGCAGCGGGTCGCGCGCGTTCAATATGGCGCGCCCGACGACGATGTAGTCCGCTCCGGCGCCGATGGCCTCCGCGGGTGTCATCACGCGTTTCTGGTCGTCGTGCGACGCGTTGGCGGGTCGCACTCCGGGCGTGACGATCACGAAATCCTGGCGCGCGACAGCCGCACGCACTAACGCTATTTCGTGCGGCGAAGCGACCACGCCGTCCATCCCGCTCGCTGCGGCCAACTCCGCCAGACGCTTCACCTGCGACTCCACATCGCCCGCCAAGACGCCCGTTTCCGCCAGCACACCTGCGTTCGCGCTCGTCAACACCGTGACGGCGATGAGCTTCGGTCGCTCGAAGCCTTCGCGTTCGGCAGTTTCCGTCGTGGCCTCGGCGGCGCGCCGCATCATCTCGCCGCCGCCCGCCGCGTGCACGTTGAAGATAGAGACGCCGAGCCTGACGGCTTCACGCGCGGCGGCGGCGACCGTGTTAGGGATGTCGTGAAACTTGAGGTCGAGAAAGACGCGCCCGCCTTTCGACACAATCTCGCGCACAAAGTCAGGCCCGGCGGCGGTAAACAGTTGCGAGCCGACCTTGAATATGCCCGCCTGCGAGCCGAGCCGCGAAAACAACCCGCGCGCCTCCTCCGCCGTCTCCACGTCGAGCGCGATGATAAGTTTGTTATGCATAGTGATGGAGTGCAGCTATCAGCGGTCAGCCGTCAGCAGGAACACATGACGCTAACAATTTGAACCGGGAGTCTCAGACTCCTCGTCTCTTGCCTCTTGCTGATAGCTGACGGCTGACCGCTGATAGCTATTCCGCCTTACACCCGACCGCCTCGTCGAGCGTGCGGAAGCCTTCGCGTCGGAGAATCTGCGCCAGCCCTTCGTTGATGTCGCGGGCGGCGGTGATGCCTTCGTAGATGAAGCCCGTGTAGAGTTGCACGAGGCTCGCCCCCGCGCAAATCTTCTCCCACGCGTCCGCCGCGTTGAAGATGCCGCCGACGCCCACGATCTTAATTTCTCCGCGCGACAGACGATACAACGCACGAATCACTTGCGTCGAACGCGCGCGCAAGGGTGCACCGCTCAGGCCGCCCGCGCCGATGGCCGAGACGACATCAGCCGGTGTGTGCGATAGATTCCCGCGCGCCGTCGTCGTGTTGGTCGCGATGATTCCGTCAATCTCCGTGCGGCGCGCGACATCCACGATCAACTCAAGTTCGCGCTCTTCCAAATCCGGCGCAACTTTCACGAGCAGCGGCACGCGTCGCGCGCGCCCCGTTGTGAGCGACAACTCCCGATTGCGCGTTTGCAGCGAGGCGAGTAATTCGGTGAGCGCGTCTGCGCGTTGCAACTCGCGCAGGTTCGGCGTGTTCGGAGAACTGACGTTGACCGTGATGTAATCCGCGTGCGGGTGTACGATCTCGAAACTGGCGAGATAATCGGCGGTCGCCTCCGCCACTTCGACCGCGCGGCTCTTGCCGATGTTGATGCCGAGCACGCAACCGGGGCGACCCACGCGCGCCAGCCGCGCGGCGAGCGCCGCCGCCCCCTCGTTATTGAAGCCCTGACGATTGATGAGCGCGCGATCCTGCGGGAGTCGAAACAGGCGCGGCTGCGCGTTGCCCGCCTGCGCCAGATGCGTCACCGTCCCGACTTCGATAAACCCGAAGCCGAGCGCCGCCAACTCACGCGCCGCCACACCGTTCTTATCAAATCCCGCCGCCAACCCCACCGGATTACTAAAACTCAAATTGAACCGCTCCAACTCCCCGAACAACTCACGACTCAGACGCCTCGTCGCCAAACGCCTCGCCCCCTCCGGCTTCAAAGCGACCGTCAACGCATGCAACGCAAACTCGTGCGCCGTCTCCGGCGCGAGACGAAACAGGACGGGACGCACAACCGAGCGATAAAACATCAGTGACGAGTGACAAGTGACGAGTGACAAGTGATGAGAGCGTTTGTGAGTTTAACTTGTCGCCTGTCGGTTGTCACTCATCACTCTTTGTCGAGTTGTCGCCCTTTATTTTCAACACCACGCGCGCGCCTGTCCGGCAATCGCGACGACGTGTGCACATCTCGCTTTCCTCTGAATAATCGTTGACAACCTTAGATCACCATATTACTGTGTGCCTGTTCTAGCCCTTCTAGCGAATCACTTGATTCTTTATTCTCACGTTGTTTTTAATCTTTATAAAGAATTATTAAGGTTCCAGCACAAAGCCTTAATTCCGCCACAATGAATGATAAGGGTTCGGGCGCGACCTTTATCATGTCTCCTTCGATAGTCTGTCTCGAATTTCCGGCAAACGAGTTGTGACTTTAAGCGAACCGAACCTGATGCTGATCGGCAATCTATGTGACGCTGTAAAGCTTAAATCTATGTGACGCTGTAAAAGCTTATGCGGCTTTTGCAATCTGCGGAAGGGAGTTAAGTGTATGAAGATTACTTCTCATCCGGCATGGATGGTTGATCTATTAAAATACCTGAAACCGTATCAGAGCAAGGTCGTCAATCACAAAGTCTTTAGAGACATCAACGCGCGGCAGTTGACCTTAAATCAGTTCAGGGGAGCTTTAATAAACTTCTATCCGCTGATCGAAGATTTCCCGAAGTATATGGCGCTCAATCTCGCCAAAGTGCCCGCAGGAAACGCAACTTCAAACAGACGGACGCGCTACTGGCTGATGACCAACATCAATCAGGAACGGCTGCACGCCGGTTGGTGGAGAGAGTTTGCTTCCGGGTTCGGCATTCCTAAAAAAAGTCTGGAGAAAGAAGTCTCCCCGCCGCCCCAAATGGACGCCATCAACCACTATTTATGGCGAGTCTGCACTTACGGGTCTTTAGCGGAAGGAATCGCGGCGGCGAATTACGCCGTCGAAGGACCGACGGGCGAGTGGACAAAGAGTATCGTCGCGGGGATTCAACAGTATCGCGACATGGACGGGGTTAACTTGACTGCGAAGTCTTTAGAATGGGTTACGGCGCACGCGAAATACGACGATCACCACCCCGAAGAAGCTCTCGAATTGATCAAAGCCTATGCCCTCACCAGAAAGGATCAGGAGAAGGTGGGGCAGGCCATGCAACGCTCGCTGGAGTATTACGCGCTGGCTTTAGATTGTTGTCACAAGTTGTTTAAGTGACTCACCTCACTTTTGCCAAAGGAGTCTCCCTCTTGGATAACTTCAATGATCCTGAATCTCTGGCCGATAAAGACAGAAAACTGGCCGATAAAGACCGTGAACTCCAAGCCTTGAAGCAGAAGCTTGTTGAACGGGAAAAAGACTTCAGCCCCGCCACTCGTTTCCTCATGACGGGAGCGGCGCAGATTCTAGGCTTCATCCTGCTCATCTCCCTCGGAATGTTCGCGTTTTCGCCCACTGAGGATAAGGATATTATGCGCGGTCTTGACTTTATCCGTCACAGCCTCATTTATTACCTGATCATTTCGCTGGCGATTCCGCTGTTGGTTGGAATACACATTTACTATCGCCAGGAACTACGTCATCGGCAGGTGGACATCATTCTGTTGTTATATGTCTTTTTCGATCTGGTGATCCTATTGTTTCTGGTGCACCAGCAGGGCGGCCTCTGCCGGAGCATGTTCCTCCCGGTCTTTTTTCTAATCCCGACGGCATATATGATCGTCGAGCGGAGAGAACATAAATTTCGCTGGCGGCGGCTCGTCGTTCTAGGGGCTATTGTGCTCTGTATTTGTCGTAGCTATCTGGTATCGCGCGGGTTGATGCCTCCTTCCGGAGTTGTTGCCGGACAGCCGGTGGAGGGAATCGTACATTTCTTATGGTGGTCGGGACAAAGTACGGATTTCCCAATCCGCGCTCACCATGACTATGACACAGCATTATTTTGCGCCTCGCTGATCTCGGCTTCTGTGCCCATTGTGCAAATGGTTATCATCAAAGTTCAAGAGAGATTAAATAGGGGTGAGAGTAGCATCCGTCCTCTCTTCGAAGATTATCGCTAGGCGTAAAATAGCTTCGCCAAAATTAAATGTGGAGTTGTCCGTTTGGACAACTCCACACACACTCGCCTAGAGCTTCGCCTCTAACGACTCAAGCCTCTCTCATCTAGCGGAAGATGATCTAACTCAAGCTCCTTCCAAATCGAAGGCCACTGTTCCTTGAGTTTGCGCTGGCCGTCGCCGTTCACGAATATCCTGCTCAACGGCTCGTAAATATGAAACAGATCGTCGTAACCCGAAAGTAGGCTGGTGATTAGTTGCGAGAGAATCGACATGATCGACGTGTCTTGCGCGTTGTAGTAGCTAAAGTTGTCTTTAAAAGTAGCTTTGCCGAAATCTTTGGAATAGATGATGGCCGGTCTGAGTCCGGTCGCGTTGGAAGCGGCCTCTGCATCGCGCGACAAAAGATATAAGAGGACTTGAATGCAGTGCTGGTTATAGCTGGCCTCTTTATACTTGGCCGCGATGAACGCTCTGTTTTTGATCGCGAGTCCGAGATAGTAGGCGACTCTCTTCGTAATCGCTAATTCTTGTTTGTCCTCCGGCGGAGGAACGAAGAGGAGCGGGGTCTCTATGTTCAACCCGACGCGAGCGCCGACATACTGGTGAACTTGAAACCGGAGGTTGTGTTTGGCGACGGCGGAGAAAGCCCTGAAGGAACCCATGTAATGTTCGCTCGGCTGAAGTTCCTCGAACACGGTCTGACTGATTAAAATCTGATTGCCGTCGGCTTGATCCATGATGCGCGCGGCCATGTTGATCCCCGCGCCCGCGATATTCTTCCTGTCGTTAATATCCGTCACGATAATGTCTGTGTTTTGATTGATGCCGATGCGCACTTGAAATCGGCGCGTCGGATTCTCGGTGGCGTTGGTATAAGAATCCAGCAGTTCGAGAATCTTCAAGGCCATTTGGAGATGAATGTCGTAGGGTAGTTCGGTTCCGATTAAAGCCACACACATGCCGTCGCCCGTGGGCAGGAAGATGCAATCTTCATAGCTCACATTGCAGGTGTTTAATGCCTGTCGAACGATGGCATTAAGTTGATTGACAATATCTGATTGGGCTTCGGCGCTTCTTTTACTGAAACTAACTACATCCAGAAAAATATATTTCGCATAGCGTCGCACCACGCTACGCACCTGTGGCTCGCCGTTGTTATCTTCTTGAAAGGACATGAGAGAAAGCCCGAATCAGCAGAGTGAATGGAACGCTATCGTTAGAGGCCGATAGTGTGAGCCGGAAATATAGCTCAATCTGATCAGGGAATAAAGAGTGAATCGAGAGTGGTGACGAGTGACGGTTGCCGGATGTGAGGTTGGGAAAGAGGACCGGACGGTAATCGTGGAGGCGGCAGAACGTTAGTTTCCTTTATGCCCGTCGCTTCTTTATGTTAGTATCCGCGCCGATGGAATTTACGGAAAAAGTTCGGATCATGGACGGGGCGCGGATCAATCGCGCGCTGGCGCGTCTGGCGTCGGAGATCGTGGAGGAGAATCAGGGTTCGAGCGATCTCTATCTGGTCGGCATACAGCGGCGGGGCGTGCCGCTCGCGCACAGGCTCGCGGATAAGATCGCAGACCTCGAAGGCGACCGCCCGCCGGTCGGCATTGTTGACATCACGCTCTATCGCGACGATCTTTCGACCGTCGGCTCGAACCCCATCGTCAACCGGACGGACCTGCCCGGCGGCGTGGACGACCGCAACATCATCCTCGTTGACGACGTGCTCTACACGGGGCGCACGATTCGCGCCGCGCTCGACCAGTTGATAGACTTCGGGCGACCGCGCCGCGTGCAGCTTGCGGTGCTCGTGGATCGCGGCAAGGAGCATCGCGAGTTGCCGATTCAGGCGGACTTCGTAGGGAAGTTTGCGCCGACGAAAAGGAGCGAGATCATCAAGGTCATGCTCACGGAGTTTGACGGCGAAGAGGGCGTCGCCATCGTGGAGCGACCGGCGACGTAGAACGGGTAAGCAAGGGCGGCCATCTCAAGGCCGCCTTTTTCGTATCAGCGCGTGCGCGAGAGTTGAGTCAAAGTCGGTAAGTGAATTTTGAGAGGCGCGTGAATGGCGATGGCTTTAGCCAGCAAACATCTGCTCGGAATCGGCGAACTCACGCCAGCCGAGATCGTTCACATCCTCGACACGGCGGAGACTTTTCAAAGCATCTCGCAACGCGAGATCAAGAAAGTGCCGACCCTGCGCGGGCGCACCGTCATCAACCTCTTCTTCGAGGCTTCGACGCGCACGCGCACCTCTTTTGAACTCGCCGGAAAGCGCCTCTCCGCAGACACCATCAACATCAGCGCTTCGACTTCGAGCGTGACCAAAGGCGAGACTCTGCTCGACACCGCGCGCAACCTCGAAGCCATGTCGCCCGACTTCATCGTCATACGCCACCCTTCGGCGGGCGCACCGCACGCGCTCGCGCGCATCTGCCGCGCCGCCGTCATCAACGCGGGCGACGGCGCGCACGAACACCCCACGCAAGCGCTCCTCGACGCGCTCACCATTCGCCAGCACAAAGGACGCATCGAGAACTTACGCGTCGCCATCATCGGCGACATACTCCATTCCCGCGTCGCGCGCTCGAACATGCACCTGCTGACGAAGCTCGGCGCGGAAGTGCGACTCGCAGGGCCGGGCACGCTCGTTCCGCCCGAGTTCAAAGAGTTGGTAGCGCAAGGCGAGTTGCGTGTGGCCGGGCGCATCGAAGAGGCGATTGAGGGCGCGGACGTGGTGATGGTCTTGCGCATCCAGCGCGAGCGGCAGGACGCGGCCTTCTTTCCCTCTCTGCGCGAGTACGCCGTGCATTACGGCCTCAATTTGAAACGACTGAAGGGCGCGCAGCCTGACGCCATCGTCATGCACCCCGGCCCGATGAATCGCGGCATAGAGATCGC
>DATHBB010000031.1:0-2988 GCA_035296385.1 Pyrinomonadaceae bacterium
TTACGGGCGCATCGAGCGGCATCGGGCTGGCGACGGCGCGCATGGCCGCAAAGCGCGGCGCGCGTCTCGTCCTCGCGGCGCGCAGCGAAAACGCGCTCCGGCAGTTGACGGATGAGATCAAAGCTCTGGGCGGCGAAGCCGTGTACGTCGTGGCCGACGTGGGCAAGCAGGAGGACGTGCGCGCGATTGCCGCGAAGGCGCGCGAAGCGTTCGGCGGCTTTGACACTTGGGTCAACAACGCAGGCATAGGGATGTACGGCAAACTCACCGAGGTGGCGATTGAAGACATGCGCCGCCTGTACGAGACGAACGTGTGGGGCTTGATCTACGGCTCGCTCGAAGCCGTCAAGCATTTGCGGCAGAGGGGCGGCGCGCTCGTCAACGTCGGCTCGACCGTCTCGGAGCGCGCGATCCCTCTGCAAGGCATCTACTCTTCGTCAAAGCACGCCGTCAAAGGCTTCACCGACGCGCTCAGGATGGAACTCGAACACGACGGCGCGCCCGTCTCCGTCTCGCTCGTCAAACCGGGCGCGATTGACACGCCGTTTACGACGAACGCGAAGAATTATCTCGACAGCGAACCGCAGCACGTCCCGCCCGTCTATGCGGCGGAGGTCGTGGCGGAGGCCATCCTCGCGTGCGCCGAAACGCCCGTGCGCGACGTGTTCGCCGGAGGCGGCGGCAAGATGAACGCCGCGCTCGGGCAGAACGCGCCGCGCCTCGCGGACTATTACATGGAAAGCTCCGTCATCAGCGGGACGGAGAGCGACCGCCCGCCGCGCCCGCGCGACGAGAACGCGCTGGAACACCCTTCGGAAAATCTCACGGAGCGCGGCAACTACGAAGGGCACGTCATGCGTTCGAGCATCTACACGAAAGCCTCCCTGCACCCGATTGTGACCGCCGCGCTCATCGTCGGCGCGGGCGCGCTCGCCGCCGCACTCTTCAGCCCGTCGCCATCAAACGGCGGCGCGCGCGGCGGGAAGGTAAACTGAAGGTCGGTCAGGTTTCGCAGATGGAGATGCACCACATCAGGCGCGGCGCGGGCAAGCCCTTGCTGCTCGTGCACGGACTCGGCGGGAGTTGGCGTTCGTGGAACTTGATCCTCGACGAACTCGCCGCAGGGCGCGAAGTCATCGCGGTTGACTTGCCCGGTCACGGCGAGACGCCGCCGCTCGCCGGTGAAAACTCCGTCCGCACGCTCGCCGACGCGCTCACACGATTTCTGGCGGCGCAAAACTTGACGGGCGTTGATGCGGTCGGCAGTTCGATGGGCGCGCGGCTTGTGCTCGAACTCGCGCGGCGCGGCGACGGCACGCTCGGCGCGGTCGTCTCGCTCGACCCCGGCGGCTTCTGGCGCGGCTGGGAGCGACACTTCCTCTACGCCTCGCTCTACGCGTCAATCCGCCTCGTCCGCCGCCTGCAACCCGTCATGCCGTTCATCGCCCGAAATCCGTTGCTGCGCACGATGCTCTTGTCGCAACTCTCCGCGCGCCCGTGGGAACTGCCGCCGCAACTCGTGCTCGACGAGATGCGCAGCTTCGCCGCCTCAACGTCTTTCGACGAACTGCTGCGCCGACTCGCCTACGGCGAAACTCAACCGGGCGCACCACCGGGCGCGATCACGCTACCGCTCGTCATCGGCTGGGGGCGACGCGACCGCGTCTGTCTGCCGCGTCAGGCCGCGCGTGCGCTTCAACTATTCCCCGACGCGCGCCTCCACTGGTTCGAGCACTGCGGCCACTTCCCGCACTGGGATGTCCCACATGAGACGACACGCCTCATCCTCGACACCACCGCTCACACGAAAGTGTGATGTGAGGACTGAGAAGCTGTTTGAAAAGAAATGCTTTTTGTCCCGTGAGGGACATTTGAGAATAGCCCAGCACTAAAGTGCTGGGCTATACGCGCATGAATTATTGAGGTGAGTCCCGTAGGGACGATTGAAATTAACGTAAGATTCAATCGTCCCTACGGGACTCTCTTAACATTCTATGCACATCGTTCCCAGCACTAAAGTGCTGGGCTATTGCCAGTCGTCCCTGCGGGACTCTTTCAAACAGCTTCTGAATAATAGAAAGGGAGTCGAAGAAATTTATTCTCTTCGACCCCCTTTCTTGCTGATAGCTGACGGCTGATAGCTAATAGCTTCCTCACGTCCAACGCAGACCCGCGATGCGTTCGAGTTGGGGCGTGAAGCCGAAGCGTGAGAGCGCACGCGGGCGGCGCTCGGCAAGCGCGGCGAGTTCGCGTGCGACTTCGCGGCGCACGCCGCGCGCGCGTTCGCCCGTCGCCGCCACGCGCTCCACCACGCGGCGCAAAGCCTCGCTCGTCCCGCCGACGAATTTTTCCACGTCCATGCCGCGACGCAAGCGTGCCTCGCCCGCCTCATACTCCACGCAGTTCGCGAGCGAGACGAGGAACGGGTAGTCGTCCGCGATCTCGCGCCGCGCCGCCTGAAAGTGCGCGGCGAAGTTTTCGTTCGACGCGGCTGCGACGCCGCGCTCCACCGCCGCGATCACCTCGCCGCTCAACTGCAAGACGTTGCGACGGTCGTTCTCCTCCTGCGTGCGCGCCGTCGTCGGCGTCGTCGGCGTCGCGCCGCCCCGCGCGTCTTCCGCTGCACTCGGCGTTGACGCTCCCGCCTCAAGTGCTCCTTCGCCCTCCGCGCCTTCATAGACGCTGATGCGCCCGCCCGGCTCGCTCGCGCGCACGAGTATGCGCTGCAAGGCCGACTGCCCCACGTCCTCGCGCCCCGTCACATGATCGCGCTCGCGCGCATTGATGGGCGCACGCGCCGCGAGATAAATGTCGCCGTCGTACTCGTCCAGTTCGACGTGGACGCGCCCCGTGAAGTCGCGCTGTTGCAGGTAACGCAGGAGCGCCGCCAGATTGACGTAAGCGGTATCCAGATTTTCGTGCAGGGCGCGAGCTTTGTCGCTGCGGCTTTCCGGCATGTGGTTGAATTCAGGCATCAAGATTTAGCCG